>NZ_JAUTAR010000001.1:4003762-4374394 GCF_030818695.1 Chryseobacterium sp. SORGH_AS_0447
AGAACTCGGCAGCATATTTTCTATAAAAATAGAGCACATGGTCCCAGTTCAGCCGGAATTTGTCTTCCGTAAGATCGTTGTACAGGCTTTTCAGCTGATTGGAAAAAATACCGCTGTACATCTTCCGTTCGGTTTCAAAACCGTCTTCGTGCTTTTCTTCAAAACCGGAAATGTACCTGCTGTTGACCTCCATTTCATTAATCACCGCCAGCATGTCGTTTTCCTTCTGTCTTTTAATCTTGGTTAAAAGTTCGATCAGGCTGTCGGTGAACTGAAGGTGGAAAAGTTCGAGCTTGCTGTAATCCAGTCCTTTGTTTTCCTGAAAAAGATTGTGGATAATATCCGTCTTAATGTAGATGGAAATGATATCGACATTTTCAAAAAAATTTGCGAGAAGTTTAAGTTTCGTTAATCTTCTCTTGCTCTGGGACATAATATTTACAGCATCGTCATTCACCTTATTCGTGCGATTATCCTCTTACGTTTGCTTTTAGTTCGTGTTCCAGGGTCATCAGATCCTGATCCAGCTTTCTTCTTCCTTCCGCACCCTGCTTCTGGATTTGTTTTACTTCATTTAAAGTATTGATCAGCTTAGCTGTTGTTTCTCTTAATACATCTACTGAAACGATGGTCTGTTCGTTCGCCCTTGCTACGTTTACGGAATTCTGCCCCAGACGTTCAGCATTTTTCCTTAAGATTTCTTCAGTAGTTGCGGAAACTTTCTGCTGGATCTCGATGCTCTGCTGCTGTCTGTACATCGCCACTGCCAATGAAAGCTGATTTTTCCAAAGCGGCAATGTTGTCGTAAGGATGGTCTGTGCTTTTTCGGCAATCGAAACGTTGTTGTTCTGAACCAGCCTGATCTGCGGAAGCGACTGCATCATGATCAGACGAACCACTTTCAGGTCTGCCAGTCTTCGGTCCAGTCTTGCGATAAAATCTCTTTTGTCGGCAATCTGATAATCCTGGAATTCCTGCGGATTGGCTTCCATGTGGGCCAATTCGGCTCCTGCTTTTTCCATTCTCAAGTTCCCGATGATCACAAGCTCTTCAATCTGCTTGATGGCATTCACATTGCTTTCGAAAATCGTCTGCAGCACGGCATTATCCTTAGTGGAAGTAATGATCCCCGCGTTTACTTTATAAGCAATCTGATCGATGTTGTTGATGATCTTATCGTATTTGGCAAATAAATTCTCGATCTGCGTCATCACGCTTTTCATGAAAGGCAATTTGCTCAGAAAGCTTTTGAATTTATTCTGGTTTAATTCTTCAACATCTACGTAATTCAGCTCGACCAATAGATTATTGATCAGCTCCCCTACTTCCCCGGAATTCGATCTTCTTACATTTCCTAAGAAACTGTCACTCTGGTTGGATAAGGTTCTCTGTAGATCGGCTCCAAAATTAACGATGGATCCGGGATTGGTTTCATCGATCGAATCTGCAAGGGTTTCGTACTTCTGGCGTTCTGCCGATTTAAGCTGGGTAAGGTTTACATTTCCGTCCCGGTCTACAAGAGGAGCAGGCGGCGTACTTGGTGTCGCCATGCTTGGCGGCGGTGCCATCGGCGTAGGTTCGAATGTCTTTAAAGGCTCGATGGATCCAAGCGGATCTATAGGTTGATTTTCCTGATTGTCCATGGTAAATTATTGATAGATTGCTACAAATTTTTCAAGGCCTTCCCTTTGTCCGGAACCTACGGCTTCAAACTTCCACTCTCCGTTTCTGTTGTAGATTCTTCCGAATTCCACTGCAGTTTCAATGGAGAAATCTTCATCCAGTTCGTATTTCAGAATTTCCTCGTTGGTATCGGTATTGAAGATTCTGATAAATGAGTTTCTTACCTGTCCGAAGTTCTGTCTTCTGGCATCCGCTTCGTGGATCGTCACCACTACGGTGATTTCTTTTACGGCAGGATCAATTTTGGTTAAATCGATTTTAATCTGCTCATCATCCCCGTTTCCGTCTCCTGTCAGGTTATCTCCTGAGTGGATCACCGCTTTATCCGGAGATTCCAGGTTGTTGTAAAAAATAAAGTGGTTATCGGAAACCAGTTTTTTGTTTTCGCCTAATAAAAATAAGGAAGCATCCAGATCGAAAGCCGTTCCGGTAGAAGTATTATTGGTATCCCATCCTAAACCTACGGTGAATTTCGGTGCATTTATATTTTCTCTCTGTCCTTTCTGTAAGTTAATAGCCATAATATAATTCGGTTTGTGTTAAAGTGTTTATATTGTTTTCGTATTCTTTTATTAAATGATAATTGTTGCTGATGGCCAGCTCCAGAAGATGATCCATCTGCTCCTTTTTTACTTTAGACGTAAGATACTCAAAATTACCTGAATCCAGGCCTAAAATATATTTTACGATTCTTGTATTGAACTGAAAATCCGGTTTTACCATTACTTCTGCAATATGCTCTACATTTTTCACCGCATAGTAATTGAAATAGTTTTCAATTTTAGGGTCCAGGTCAAAGTTCATCAGTTCCGCATAATACATGAATAAAAAATCGGCTTCCACCTGGTATTCATCCAGTATTTTATTTACAGTAAACTCGTGGCTTCCCGTAATTTTAATATCATCTATAAAAATACAAAGTTTTCCCCGAAGAAAATCTTTATCCAGGTAATAAGTATCGTTGGCTATTAAATTTTTACGGTCTTCAAAGCTCAGATTCCCATAATCTGTCGTATAGGTATGATTCCTGTTGATTTTTGAGAGAATGCTGGATCTTTTTCCCTTTTTAAACAAATAAAAATCGAGATGCTTTTTAAAGTAAAAACACAGGAAGTTGGAAGCGGTAGGAATCGCCATATATGGGCTTGGCAGGACCACGATGTCTTTATCGGTAGCTAAAACAGATTCATGTCCGGAAATAAATCCTTCAAACAGTTCTTTTGCAAATTTCTCAGCATAGGATGTATCGCCATATTTGAAAAAGCTGTATTCCTCCGGCGAAAAGGTAAATTCTTCCCCCGAATGGATGTGGTGTAAGCTGTATCTCTTGTTCATATTTATATTTTGTGGGTAAGTAAGTGTGCGCTGAAACCGAAATCCGTAGCCCCTTTGTAATCCGCCAGCGGATTATCGCCGATGTGGAGAATCTGCTTCAGGTCCAGTTCAGGGTTTTTAATTAAATTTTTCACTTCCTGAAAGATTTTAGGATCCGGTTTGGAACAGTTGATTTCATCGGAATAGATATGGAAATCGATATACTGATCGAGATTTTCACTGATCAGGAATTTCCTCATTGTTTTTCCTTTGATAAATCCTGTGTTACTCAGGATATTAATGGTTTTCCCTTGATTTTTAATTTCATCAAAAAACTGGTGCAGGTTTTCAAAGATCACAACGGGCCTGTATTCCAGGAATAAATCTTCGCTTTTCTGGTAAAACTCATTCAGCTGATCTTTACGGATTGTTTTTAAATCTATTTCCAGGGCATGTAAAATCAGTAAGTAAATTTCAAAAGTATCTACATTCCCGCCGATAACTTCATTAATCGAGTTACAAAGGTCATCATAATACTTTACGACTTTAGCCACTTCATCAACTGGTTTTTTCACCTCAAAAAACGAGGCGAACAGCTCCACTCTTTTTGCTTTAAATTCAGGGTGAGATTTTATTAAGGTAAGCCACAGGTCAAAAGAAAAATGGGAGTGACTGTGGATGTCTATATCTGTTTTCAAAATGTTACAAGTTAAAATTCATTTAGCTTTTCCTGAAAAAGATCAATGGGATCATGCTTTTTCATCATTAGTTTTTAAAGAATTGTTCCAATTCTCCCCAAAGATAGAATTTTCTGTGTTATCCTGTTTTTTTTTTAAGAATATTTAAGATAATTACAAAGCCACTGCTTGTCTTATCCTTCACGTTTCGCCAACAATTAAATAATATTGATAATTGAAAATTATATTTAATTTAATATTTATTATCTAATTACTAGACATTAAAATTAGATAAATTATATAATTAATACCACAACCACTCTATTTTTTACATTTTTTATTTTTATATTTGAACTTTAAAAATTGAAAAACTATGAAGAAAATTTATCTTTTAGCCTGTGCTCTTATCGCAGGACTCTCTCACGCGCAAACCCCAGCATATGTTCCTGCTTCAGGATTAGTTGCCTGGTGGGGATTCGGCGGAAATGCCAATGATTCCAGCGGAAATAACAACAACCTTACCGTAAATGGGGCAACACTTACCGCCGACAGGAATGGAAATGCGAATTCCGCTTATTCATTCGACGGAACCAGCAGCTACCTTACTAACAGTGCTTTGTCCTTCGCTTTTTCTCAATCGGGATCACACAGTATTTCTTTCTGGATATCCAGAACAGGAACCTCTGACGGGGTAGCAATGATGAGTGGATCTAATGCTTCTGCCAATTTTATCTGGCTCATCCAATCGGATACTTCTAAAATCGTTTACGGTACCAACAAGCAGGGAGCATCCTGGACGTGGGTAAACAGTCCGGTCTATACGGCAGGCGGCCAATGGGATCATTATGTTGCCGTATACAACAACAAGAACATGACGCTTTATAAAAACGGTGTATCGGTAGGAACCAATACCAATACCTATACCGGAACTACCCAGGCTACTTTGCCTATTTATATCGGAAGAGCCATCAGCGGCGGTTATATCGCGGCCAAAATAGACGATGTAGGGATATGGAACCGAGCGCTTTCTACCAGTGAAATCAACCAGCTTTACAGCTCTACCCTTTCTACCAAGGAAGTAAAAACACAATCGGTTTCCGGCAGCATCGCTCCGAATCCGGCCAAAGATCATATCGAGCTTCATGTCCCGATCAAAGGATCGAAAGATTACACCATCACCGATGCCAATGGCAGGCTTTTATCCAAAGGACAGGTTGCTGACAAAGAGAAAATCAATGTATCGGAACTTTCCAAGGGAATTTACTTTTTAGAAATTGAAGGCGTAAAAACGCTGAAGTTTATTAAAGAATAAGTCTGACAATCAATATATTCTGCCGTCCTGTTATATAGGGCGGTTTTTTATTTTGGCAGCCCTACTATCAAAAAAATTAAAATTCTTTTTTGGTTTCTTAAAAATTTTATTAATTTCGCAACCGGTTAACAATCAATACATGTCAACAAAAATGATAAATATTATTACTTTAAGCAATCCTATCAGAGCGGTGTACTTTGGTAGCACTGAATATTTATCTGAATAACGATCGACCTTTATACAACAAAAAATATAACGAAGGCCTATCTGTTCAGATAGGTCTTTTTTGCTACCCTACTTTCAGCCCATACCAAAAAGAAGCTGCCTGAAATTTTAACGAAAAAAAACAGATTTTATTCTTACGGATATCCAAGTAAGAACAGGGAATTGCTGTGCCTTCCCGTTAACAATGCAGCTTAATCAACCAACTATTAAAAACAAATAAAATGAAATACAACACACGAAATATAGGGATTATAGCACACGTCGATGCAGGAAAAACAACATTAACGGAACGATTGCTTTATTACACAGGAATGATTCATAAAATAGGCAATGTAGACGAAGGAAATACTACCATGGATAAAGATATCCAGGAGAAAAACCGCGGGATTACCATTTCTTCGGCTGCCATTTCTACCCAATGGAAAAAGGAGGATGATCTTTTCAGTATTAATATTATTGATACGCCGGGACACATTGATTTTGCTGTCGAAGTAGAGCGTTCTTTGCGGGTACTGGACAGTGTAGTAGCCGTCTTCTGTGCTTCTTCGGGAGTTCAGCCCCAAACGGAAAACGTATGGTTCCAGGCCGAAAAGCATGGGATTTCGAAGATCTGTTTCATCAATAAAATGGACAGGATCGGGGCCGATTTCTTTAGTGTAGTGAATGAAATCAGGACCAAGTTAAATGCTGTTCCTCTGGTTCTGCAAATTCCGATCGGTTCAGAGGACCGCTTCGAAGGCGTTATTGATCTGATTACACAGAAGGCGCTTTACTGGATTGATGAAAATGGGGAAACCATTGTAGAAAAAGAGATCCCTGAAAATTATCTGGCAGAGACAGGTGAATTCAGAGTAAAGTTAATGGAAACCCTGGCAGAATCGGATGATGTTTTCTTCGAGGCTTTCTTAGATGCAGAAAATACAGTAACTGAAAAAATGCTCGTTGATGCTGTAACCCGGACCTGCCAATCCGGATCTTTGGTTCCCGTGTTATGCGGTTCGGCTTTCAAGAACAAAGGGGTTCAGCCTTTGCTGGATGCGGTTGTGACTTATCTTCCGGCCCCGGATCAACTAGCCCGGATCAAAGCAAAAGATACCAAAACAGAAAGAACTGTCGAACTGGAAAGAAATGAGGAAGAAGTGTTTTCGGGATTGGTTTTCAAAGTGGTGATCGACAAACACATGGGCAAGCTGGCCATGCTGAGGATCTATTCGGGAAGCATACAGTCCGGTGATGCGGTACAGAATGTAAGAACAGGTGATAGCTTCCGGATTTCGAGGATCCTTCAGATACAGTCGGACAAAACTTTACCGGTAGAAAAAGGAAGAGCGGGCGATATTGTTGCATTAACGGGAATAAAAGATGCCAAAACCGGCGACTCCCTGTCATCTTTGGCATGTCCGGTCCTGCTTGAATCGATTACGATCCCGGATCCGGTGATCCGTGTTTCGATTGAGCCGAAAACGAATGCCGATGAAAAATCGTTCGGCATCGTACTGGCAAAAATTCAGGAAGAAGATCCTTCTTTGGTAGTGGAAAGAGACCGGCAAACCGGGGAAACTCTTCTGAGTGGCCTGGGAGAGCTGCATCTGGAAGTAACGCTGGAAAAAATCCGCCTCAACCACGGGATTGAAATCAATCAGGGAGAACCTAAGGTTTCTTACCGGGAAATTTTAACGGAAACCCGAAAGCACCGCGAAAAGCTCTCTAAGCAGAATGGCGGAAGCGGACAGTTTGCGGATATTACGTTTGAGATCGGTCCCCGCGAAAATAATGAGCCCGGCCTGGAATTTATTAACCGGATTAAAGGCGGTGTGATTCCGGGAGAATTCATCCCGTCCGTGGAAAAAGGATTCCGGGAAGCAATGGAAAACGGACCGATCGGTGGAAATCCGCTGGAAAGCATGAAAGTCGTGCTGCTGGACGGTTCGGCACACAGCAATGATTCAAATGCCCAGGATTTCGAGATTGCTGCAAAAGACGGTTTCCGAGCCATTGGAAATTCATGCAGGCCAAAATTAATGGAGCCTATCATGCAGGTAGAAATCCAGACCATTGAAGAATATACCGGTGTTGTGACAGCGGACCTCAACAAACGCAGAGGAATCATTACTTCTATTGATGATAAATCAGGAAGAAAGATCTTTACCGCCGAAGTTCCGCTGGCTTCTACTTTCGGATATATTTCCGATCTGAGAACCCTGGCGAGCGGCAGAGCTACGATCAGCATGAAATTTTCGCACTATGCTTTGGTGCCTGATTTCATCGCCAATACTTTAATAACCTAAAAAACGAGGGCTGTAAATTTATTTTGCAGTCCTTGTTGGGTTTTTATGGGTGAATGGTTATGGTGAATTGTCAATGGTGAATGGTGAATTTTTCTCCACGGATTTAAGATATTTATCGGAAAAGCGTACTGATTCACTCTTACAAATGGAATTTTTATACAAAATATAATCAGCTTCCAGCACCCATCTTCCGGCATCCAGCCTCTCACTTCTCCGGCATCACCTTATACGTCGGATCCTCCTGAATATTCACATCTATTACGGCTTCGGCATTTTTCAGCATTTTCCGGCAGTCTTCGCTGAGGTGTTTCAAATGCAATACTTTATTGTACTGAGTGTATCTTTTGGATAATTTATCCAATGCATCGATGGCGCTCATATCAACAATCCGGCTTTCCTTAAAATCGATTACGGTCTGCTCCGGATCATTCACGGGATCAAATTTATCGGTAAAGGCAGTAACTGAGCCAAAGAACAAGGGACCGAAAATCTCGTAATGTTTAATTCCGTTTTCGTCTATATGCTTTCTTGCGCGGATTCTTTTGGCATTATCCCAGGCAAAAACCAGAGCAGAAATCACTACCCCTACCAGAACGGCTAATGCCAGGTTATGTAACACTATCGTGACTAAAGCGACCGTCATTCCGACAAAAATATCGGATTTCGGCATTTTGTTGATAATGCTGATGGAAACCCACTGAAAGGTACTGATCGCTACCATCGTCATCACTCCTACCAACGCCGCCATCGGGATCTTTTCAATAAACGGGGCTCCCACCAAAATAATGATCAGGATGGTAACGGAAGCGATAATTCCCGAAAGCCTGGCTCTTGAACCGGCATTTAAATTCACAAGCGTTTGCGCCACCATGGCACAGCCGCCCATTCCTCCGAAGAATCCATTGGTGATGTTGGCTAAGCCCTGAGCTATTGATTCTTTATTGGCATTCCCTTTTGAGTTGGTGATTTCATCCACCATCGATAAAGTTAAAAGCGATTCGATTAGTCCTACCCCGGCCATAATCAGGGCGTAAGGAAAAATAATCTGTAACGTTTCCAGGGAAAAAGGAATTCCCGGAATATGAAAATGAGGCAGGCTTCCGCTGATGCTTGCGATATCGGATACGGTTTTGGTATTGATGCCAAATCCGACGACCACTGCAAAGACAATTATGATCGCGACCAGAGAGGCCGGAACCGCTATGGTAATTTTAGGGAAAAAGTAAACGATAGCAATCGTTAAAGCAACAAGTCCCGACATGATATATAAAGGCGACCCCTGAAGCCATCCCGTAATGCCATCGGCACCGGTAATTTTAAACTGTTCCACCTGCGCCATGAAAATAATAACGGCCAGACCATTCAGAAAACCGTACATTACGGGCTGCGGAATAAGGCGTACAAATTTCCCCCATTTAAAGATCCCGACGAGCATTTGGAGAACGCCTGCCAGCAGGACGGTAGCAAAGAGATATTCCACGCCGTGGGTTTTGATCAGAGCTATTAAGACAACAATGGTTGCTCCTGCACCACCGGAAACCATTCCGGGACGGCCTCCGAAAACTGCGGTAACGAGCCCCATCATAAAAGCGGCATATAATCCGGTAAGAGGAGAAAGCCCGGCAAGAATAGCAAAGGAAAGTGACTCGGGAATCATGGTCATGGCCACGGTAAGGCCCGCCAGCAATTCATTTTTGTAGTTGATTTTCTTTGAAAAGTCGAATAAAGCGATGGTATTTTTCATGCGCTGCAAAGGTAGGGGTAAGATTTATTCCGTACAATCTTTTCGATGATCACTCGTTATTTAATTATCTTTATATTGATAAGATATTTATTAATTTAAAACTTTGCAGGTTATTATTAAATTGTCGTTGACGGTATTCTTATTAGCAATATTAAATCTATTGCCAACCCTATGTGGGCTTATTATAAAAACTTTGTCAGTAACCTTTTAATTCTCTTAAGCTCGATTCATTGTATGCAAAGTGGAGCTAAGTGAAATATTCTAATCAGGCGAATTAAAAATTTGCTAAATAAGCATTGTGGCACCACATTTTTTTCACTAAATGAAGATAATTTTACATCATTTTTAACATTTTTTCACATTTAAATAAATTTCCTATTTATTTTTTTTGAGAAAATATATAATTTTTTTCTATATTTGAATTTGTAAAGAAACATAGTGCACGGAAAAAATTTAAGGAAGCATATCTTATTATCCATACTTTAAAAAAGTTGGAAAACGTATGTTTTTTTAGGGCAAATTAATGATGGATAGGAATGGAACTCGGATCATTGCCAAACAGAGTAACATGCAAATTTCTTTATGATTCAAAAATACAGATTGTTTCTGGCCGTTATTTTGGCAACTGAAATCTGATTTTGTTGTATTTATTACACTTCATAATTTTCCATCAACCTTTTTTAAAGCCAGCTAAAAGAAATGAAAATAACATAACCTTGCGGTTTAAAATTGAAATTTATAACACCTAGATTGATTAATAAATAATGTTGTACAAAGAAATACATATCGGAAAGTTCATTCAGGAAAGAGTTAATGAACTGGAAATGAGCTTAGAAAGAGTATGCAGCTTCCTGAAAAAAGATGAAGAGGCCGTTGAAAAAATGTTTGAAAGCAAATCTCTGGATACGGATCTTCTGTTGAGATGCTCGAAGTTACTGGAATATGATTTTTTCAGAATTTACAGTTCTCACCTGATCCTTTATTCTCCGCCTTCTGCAGTGGATAAGACGAAAAATCCAAAGTCCGATAAGATCCCTTATTTCAGGAAAAACATTTATACCCAGGAAATTAAGGATTTCATTATCGGAAAGATACAGTCCGGCGAAATGACGCACAGTGAGATTATTGAAGAATATTCGATTCCTAAAAGCACCCTGCACAGGTGGCTTCAAAAAATTTAAATTCTGAAAGAAAATGATGCGACCCAATTACACAAAGATTTATCGTGATATGCTGAAGGAAAGGAATCCGGAAAAACTGGAAGATCCTAAAGTACAGCGCCTTATAAAGAATTTAAAAACAACGGAAGATATTCTTAAGTTTAATGACCTGGTTTTCGAATCGTCTAAGGAAAGTTTGCGAAACAACCAGAAACTGAAGACTTATGATAAGAAAACCATGCTTAAGCTTCTTCAATATCAGGAAAAACACGGCCTTTCTACGAATTATATGTCTAAAAAATATAAGATAAGCAGAACGACCATCGCCAAATGGAAAAAAACTTTTGAAGAAGAATATCAGAAAATAACGTCTAAAAAATAACTGAGAGGTCTATACCTATAAGAAAATCCGGTGCATTTATTTTCACCGGATTTTTGTATAAAGGGAATGGGCGGGAAAAGAAAAACAGCGGGGCATCGTTGTGCCGGAATCGAACCGGATAGCCTTGCAGAAGTGATCTGCTGCGCTATTCTTCCCCTTCAAATGGTAACGAAGCATCTTTTCCCTACGACACTTTATGTTTAAAAAAACAAGGCAACATCCGAAAAGCGTATGTGCGTGCTCTAACCAACTGAGCTACTTTTCCTATTGAAATTTTGTGTTTTTGATTGTGGAAAAGGCGGGACTCGAACCCGCGACCCCGTCGTGATGAGCGAAGTAACACTATTCTACGGCACTTGTTTATTTGATGCAGATAAGGTAAAAAGCGGAAAAGGGATGCTCTTTTCAGAGCGTCGCTCTTACCCGTTTCCGGGCAGGGAGCGGGCAATTCTACATCTGCGGGAGACTTACGCTTTCTTACGAAAACTTTTGCCCGGTTGGTTTTCAACCCAACTTCACCAGTTCGGTCGCCCGAATTACGCTACCTTAGGACCGTTATATTTACGAAGTACCCTTTTTCTACGACACTTATCTGTAATTTTTAATTAAAAAGAGGCAACAGACGGGAAAACCTTTATATAAACCGTTCAGGTTTATTCTGGAGTCGAACCAACATCATAAGATTAACCGAAGTAGGTTTTCTCTGACGGCACTCTTTGGTTTATATCAGGGTAACTTTTCGTACAGACACTTACGGCTTACGTCCTACTCTTTAGACGACTGTTTTTCACAGGCAGGATCGGAACCTGCATCTTAAGCCTGGAACGAAGTATTTCTGTACTACGACACCCGATATGAATTTATATTGTAATAAGAGGCAAAAAGCGAAAAAGCAGACATGCACCTGATCCCTACTTTTATTCGGGAAATTGCACCTGTTCATAGATTTCTGAGGTCTATATTTTATCCGAAGTAAGCCTTTTCTACGGCACTCTTTTGTTTTTAAATCAAGGTAATAATGATAGAATCTTCCGTTCATCTGCTCTACCGGCTGAGCTACATCCCGCTTACAACAGGGATGGCAGGAATCGAACCTGCGACCCAATGGTTAAATATCGAAGTATGATTCTAAAACGACACTTAATTTTTATACTTTTTGTATATTTTTCTAAAATTACAAGGCAAAGAGTAATAAAAGCTGTCTTAAAAACGTCTAGCCACTCGACCACACCTTCCGGCGAAAGGATTTGAACCTTTGTAAAAATCGAAGTAACTTTTATTTACGGCACTTGTAAGTAATGGTAAACCGAGCAAAATTCAGGAAGAGGCTTTTTTCAATTTGGATTCGAAGGAACTCTTTCGTACGGCATCGGTTGTTTTAAGTTTTTATGGTTATTGTTTTAAAGTTGTTGCTTTAGTGCGCATTTTTTACGCCGTTGAATGTATTTAAAAAACCAAGTAACAGGTTATAAAAGTTTTTGAATTCAGTTCAAATTAAAAGTTTGACGATGGAACTCTTATGATAACGACATTGGTTTATTCAAACAGGGCGATGCAGCGAAAAGACTCTTATTCAAGTGGAAATCGAAGGAATTTTTTTCTTACGGCACCGGTTAGTTTTTTTAAGCAAGGTAAAAAGCAGACAGAGACTTATCGGCAGAGCGATACCCTTACGCCATTCCTTAAAGGAAACAGGATTCGAACCTGTATTGCTGCCCCCTGAAGTAACTCTGTTTTACGACACTTGCTTTTTTAAGTTTTCATGGTTGTTGTTATTTGTTGAAGCAAAATTATACGGTTAGTGCGCATTGTTTTTACGCAGTTGAAATTATTTTTATTTTTTTTATTTCAATCCGGAAATTATTTCTGAAATACCTTCTGCATCTTTAATGTTCATCCTGGTTAAAATATTCAAAATTTTATTCTTAAAGTGTATAGGATGACTTCTTACTCTTTCAAATCCATATTTTAATTCAGTTTCACTAATCCTCAAAACAGGTTTTATATCTATGGAATTGTCCAAACTTACTTCAGTATAATCTGAAAACAGGATTTCCTCATTTTCTTTTTTATAGAAAATCCAAGGATGTCCAATTTCCAGAATTTTCCATTCGTCTGAAGGATTTTTAAAAATTTTTTCCCATTCTGAAATATCCCTTAAATCTCCACAACATGTGGGTTTGATTAAGATTTTTTCATCCTTCATTAGAACAATACCTCCATTAAAAGGCACCATTATATTTTCAGGGCCTTCCATATCTGCTTGTTCTAAAAGCTCGATTAAAATAATTTGTAAATTTTCATCATCAATAGTTTCTGTGTCAATAAAACAAGAGCCTTTTTCGACGCTATCCAAATCCAAATTAAGCAATGTCTGAGACTTTATCCATGCCTGAAACCAATCTTCAGGACTTTGATGATCAGAAATTTCCGATATATCGAAGTCTTCTTTCGGATATTTTAAAGGAGAAACTTCGATGACATTAATAAACCGAATCATGGTTGCAAAATTTTTATTATTATAAATGGTGCCTGTTACAGCACCACTTTTTAATTATTTCCACCGGGTATTCCGGTATTTTTTCCAGTTTCTCTGAAACTTATACTGCTTTGCATTCACTGTTTCAATGCCGTGCGGAAAGCACCAGGAACACCCCATTTCTATTCCATATATAATCCGGGAAATTCGGACATTTGAGATTTTCTGTGGAAAATGAATTAATCCGTATTCATTAACTCCAAAAGCTTTTTTTAATGATTTACATTTTTTCATAAGTATTGAGTATTTAACTCAATACAATGCTCCTTTAAGAAATGGTTTATAATAATTCATGATTCCTTATTATTTGTAATTATAAAAATATTTTAAGTTCAGATCAATTTATCTAGTCATTTTACGTTGAAACAAAGAACCCAAAAGTTCAAGGCTTGAAAACTCCGGCTAAAAATTCTAAACTTGCGTAAATCTAATACTTGGTTTTCGTTTTTTACCATTGGGTCTTTCCTAGCCCCGATTGCAACGGCATCCTTTTTCTGCAAGGGCTTTAAAAAAAAGCGCCGGCGAAAAAGATACAGTGGAAAGCGGGATCAGGCTCCTGAAAAAATCTATGGTAGGCATACATCATTCATCACCCATTTAAAAGCAGTGCCTGTTACAGCACCACTTTTTTAATCATTTCCACGGCTGATTTCCGGTCTTCCAGGGCATTCAGGACATCGAAAATTTTATCGGACCAACCTGCGATCAGGTAAACGTCATTTTTTCTGACATCCAACGGCTGTTTTCCGTAGCCCGCCAGGTCAAAAATATAGAGTTTTGTCTCCGGATTGAATCTTTTATACTGATTCCAGGAATCTTCAAAAGAATTCCGCGTTACGTTGCTGTTCCACAGCTGGGTATCGGTGAAGAGCATTACTTTATTTACTTTTTCTCTTCTGTTCAGCAGATCTTCGATCACGAGGTAACCGTTGGTAGAGTATCCTACTTCACCTTCCCTTTTGTAGAAGGCATCCACATTTCTCAGAATTCCGTTTTTAGGCATCGGAACCCGTTTCCAGGTGTCACCGAACATTCCGGAGATGACGTTTTTGCACTGTGACTGCAGCATCATCGACATCAGCAGGCCAATATCGTACAACAGTACTTTGGATTTCGGAGAAACCGGCTGCTGCATCGATCCCGATACGTCGGCCGCAATAACCAAGGAAGTATCAAAACCAAAACCTTTGATGTTTTTGGCACTTACCGTCACCGCATCTTCTAATGCTGCAAGAACAGACGAAAGATAAGGTGAATCGATGGTTTTCAGTTCCCTGTACGCCGCCAGGAACCTGAACGGCAGCTGCTTTGAATTTCGTACCGCTTTTTCATCTGACAGATACCTGCATACTTTCTCCATCGCCTGAGAAGAAACATTTGCTTCCAGAATATTTCTCAGGTTCCTCAGGGTCGCCATATATCCCAGCTTGTTGCTGAAAACCAGTTCTTCCCATTTGTTTTTAAAAGCTGCTTTTCTTTCAGCCTCATCGGCAAATTTGGTTTGTCCCAAGACGGAAAGTTCTACTTCCCATGTATAAGGGGTTTCCAGCGAGTCGTTTACGATTTTATTGAAAATAGCCTGCTGGCTTTCATCTTTTGCTTTCGGGTGAACGAGAAACAGCGCATCTTTCAGGGTAACCTCCGCTTTCCTGTTGTATTTGGCAAACTGGTATTCGTCAAATTTATTGAAAGATTTTACCAAACCTTTCTGAATTTGCTTTGAAAGTTTATTCAGCTTTTTCAGATCCGTTCTTTCATTGGCCATCTGGTAATACGCCAGCAATTCGGTGATTTCATCCGCTCTCTGGATGACGCCGTCAACGGTTCTGCTTACGAGGTCGGTACCTGAAGCTTTCTTAGCCAATTCGGTCGTCAATACCAAAGGAATGGAACGCAAGTACATATTTTTTCTGGCATAAACCGCCAGTTTGGCTACGAATTCCGGATCGTTCTTCCGGATCAGGGATTGTATTCTGGCCAGCCTTTCATTTCCTTTTTCATAGGTGGTATTTGATAATCCTGTTGTTACAACAGCACTGTACAGCTCTTCTGCCGGCGTCATGGTATAGGCTTTGGCACCTTCGTAGTTCGTTACTACATTATCCGATTTTCTTAAAAAATTAAATTTCATGGTTACTGTTTTTTTGTTAAACATATCAGAGGATTATCAGTTCCTCCCTGATTTCTGATGCAAAGTAAGCGTGCATTTACGCAATCTTTTTGCGCAGTATAATTTTTTTTGAAAAAGTTTTTATTTTTTTTGATTTAACCACTAATGACACTAATCTTTTTGCGCGAATAACACAAATGATTGGAGACAACTTGTGTAACTAAAGAATATAATTTATCTATCATTCATTTTATATAAAGGGATTGAGGATTTAAAATTTTTGAAGATGCATTTTATAGCTTTGTTTCATTCAAATAATAGCAATGATTAAAGGATTATACGAAACCCACATTCAGGTAAGCGACCTGGAATATGCGATTGAATTTTATACCGTCGTTCTGGGATTGGAACTGGCGCACCGGGATGAAGCCCGCCCGATTGCCTTTTTATGGATCGGGAAAAACAAAGAATCCATGCTGGGATTGTGGGAACAGAAAGAAAATCTGCAGACGCGGCATTTTGCTTTTACCGTTGATCAGGAAGACCTTCTGAATCACTCTGTTGAATTTTTAAAAAATAAAGATCTGAAACCTTATAACTTCCTGGAAGACGGAAGCGAGAAGCCCATGGTTTTTGCCTGGATGCCTGCTCTGGCAGTCTATTTTAAAGATCCGGACGGAAACCAGCTGGAATTTATATCTATTCTGGAAGGTGAAGGGCGGCCGGAACTGGGAGTGGTTTCATATGAGGAGTGGCAGGAGAAAAATAAAAACAGATTTAAAATTTAAATTTGTTCCGGTTACTTACTTTTGATTTTATTAATCGGATTGGCATCCGATTCCAGTGTAAACCGTCCCTGCGTAACTCTTTTGATTTTAAAACAAGACAGGCTTTGCTTTCGCAAAACCCGCCTCTATAATAACAGTTACTAGTTTTTATTTTGTGAAGATCTCTTTCAGCTGAGAAACAATGTTGCTGTTTCCGGAAACGGTAATATCTCCAATTTTGTCGGCGATTTTTTCCATATATTCCATTTCCTTCAGTTTCCAGAGTACTTCGTTCTCTTCCATCAGCTTTGCCGTATTCAGCAGGCTTCTGGTAGACGCGGTTTCTTCCCGTCTCATAATGCTGTTGGCCTGGGCCTTTTTCTCTGCAATCAAAACCTGGTTCATGATGTCCTTCATTTCCCCTGTTAAGATTACATCTCTTATTCCCGCATCAGAAGCTTTCAAGCCCAATTCATCGGCCTTGCTGCCCAAATTTCCAAGAATTTCTTTTCCTACGGAATCTTTTTTCAACAGCAGTTCGTCCAATGTTAGAGCCCCGACGAATTCACGTAAAGCCAACTGCATCAGAATATATAATTGCTTATCATATTCTTTGTTCTCCATCAGTGCTTTCTGAATATTTGCCACCTGAAAACGTACATAAAAATTGATCCTGAGCATAGCTTTATCTTTGGTCAATAGTTCCTGACCGGCGATTTCCATCTGCTGCATCCTGGTATCAATCGATTTTACTTCTATGGAAGTTTCGTTGTTCCAGAAGTAATACGTTCCTGCCTCCAGAATTCTGTTTAACTTTCCGTCAATCAGCAAAAGACCTTTGTATTGATTGGTGATTACGAATTTTCTTATAAAATTTTTCAGTTTCATATTTTCCAGAATCGTTCTGGGAATCTTTTCTGTAATTTCCACTTTCGTTAAGTCTGCTTTCTGAAATTCCCTGTTTAAAATTCCTTTCCAGAAAGCATATTGCCCGACCTGCAGAACTTCTTTAAAAATTCCGTTTTCGTATACCAATACTATTTCCCCATCTTTTACCTCCACGACTTCGAGCATGGATTTCAGGTTTTCGTTTTTCAATAAGAGATTAAGATCGGCACCTGACTTGAACAAAGCTTTCATATCATACACCTCCACCGATTTATTTCCGAAAATCCAGAAACTGCCTTCTTTAAGAATATCGGTTAAGTTTCCGTTCCTGAAAACCAACCCCCGCTCATATGCTTTAATCTGTACATTTTTTATCATGACTATATTTTTAATGGTTATCATTTTAATTAAAAAGTAAATCCGGAATCTCTTCTTCCAAAAACGGCGGAAGAAAAGCCATTCTGAAAAATTCATAAATCTCAGCATCTTATTTTCGAAATCATTTCTCAATGTTCAGATTTTGGCCGTGTCCCTTGCCCTGGCTTAACCAACAACCCGGGTCGCTACGTTCACTGCTATCTTTTTTGCAGGCAAAAAAGGATATCCGTTATCATCGCTCACGGAGAAAACCGTCCTTTTTAGAAAACTCATTCAAGAATGATTGATCTTCGTATCTATTTCATTTTCAGAAAAATATCTTTTCTCACAGGCTTTTTCAAAATGTTGATTTGACAACTGAAAAAATCCCGGATTTTTTCCGAATATTTTTAATGAGAATATTCAAACTCGAAAAAAAAATAGATTTTGAGTCTATTTTCAACTACAGTTATTGTGTAGTACTCTAACCAACTGAGCTACCTCATCCGAAACGAGGGTGGGAGTCGAACCCACGCATAAAAATCTATTGTTCTACCATTTGAACTACATCCCCATTCAGGAGATAGAAGGACTCGAACCTTCAACCCATAGAGCCGTAAGATTTTTCTGGCTAAATCTCTGAAACCTTCAGGTCAAGCTGAACAGAACGAAATCATGTTCCTCAACAAATTCTTCTGCAATGGTGTTATCCAGAAACACTCAACAAGACCTGCCTGATATTTTGACTAAAATCCGTTTTTCAAAATTTTAGTGTTGTTTTGTTTTGATGATGCAAAGTAAGACAACCTGTGCGTAATGTTTTTGCGTAGTAAAAATTTTTATTTTTCCCGCCGGATGTTACCGTATTTCACCCTTTCAGGGCTTGGATTAACTGTGCTTTTTGATGACATCGGGCTATACCCGATGCTGGTGTATGTCGCCCTTTCAGGGCTGACGATTATTCCTTTTATTTAGACATCTCTTACGATCAGCTTTGCTTTTATTGAAAATCGTAAAAAAAACTCCCTTTAAAAAGAGAGTTCAATTATATCGATATATACATAAATTGCTCCATTGACAAAGTCACATTGTTATATCGTTACATTATTAGATTGCTACATTATTCCCAGTTTACCTTTTCAGGCACCAATGCAGAATTTTGGCAATATTCCTGGCGTCATCTATACCACGGTGGTGGGTACCCTCCAGCGTAAGGTTCAGTTCGCCCAGCGCACGGGCCATGCCGACACTTTTACGGACGGTCGGATGCAATTCCCCAAATAAGGTTTTCACATTGATGTGGTCGTCGTTCAACGGATAATCCACCCTGAACCTTTTGGCCTGGTTCTGAAGCATTTTCAGGTCGTAGTTTCCATAGCTGGCCCACGTCAGCTCTTCGGAATCGTATTCCGCTCTTAGGATATCCAGGGCATCTTCCAGTAAAATGCCTTCGTCATCAAGCATCTGCTGGGTAATGGAAGTCAGTTCCGTACAGAACGGGCTTACTTTTGAAAATTGAGGCTTTACCAAAATGCCTTCGCTACGTAAAACCTTACCGGTTGCGGCGTCCATAAGGCATACCCCGATTTCGATGATTTCACTTTCCTGACCTCTCGGCGGCCGGTCGTTCCAGCACGTTGCTTCAAGGTCTATAATTAATATGTTGTCTGTTGTTTTCATTTGTTTAAAATTTGATTGTTTAGCTGGAAGATGGATGATGGAAGCGGGATGTTCGTGTGTTTTAAAACTTCCCGTTTTTCATATCCTAGTTCCTCCAGATTGATTGGCTGGAAGATGGGTGATGGAAGCTGGATGTTTGAGTATGCTACACAACTTCCAGGTTACCATATCCAGATTCAGCTAGATTATTTGTTGAAACTGGAAGCCAAGCTGATGGATGAATGATTACTTTGAAAATCCGGTTTTTTTTAAACCAAATACCATACTGAATATCACATGAAAGGATGAGTGGGATAAATTAAATACCGTAAAAACTTCCAATATCCAACGTCTTACTTTCCTTTGCTGCTGAAGACTGGACCTCATTCCACACTGCTATAACTTCCAGCATCCATCACCCATCTTCCCACCTTTTATCTCAGCATTTCCCTTAAAATCCGGGCGGCATTATAGGCATCGTCGGCTCCGCTGTGGTGGTTGCCTTCGAAGTCCATGTTCAGGGCCTTCAGGGCTCTTTTCAGGCCCATTATTTTATAAAGGCCGTTGTAGGCTTTGAACTGATGCATGATGTTGATGTAATTTCCGGAAAAGGGGTTTTCGATGCCGAGGTAATCACACTGTTCCACGATCTGCTCTTTGTCAAAAGCTCCGAATCCGGCCCAGGCGATCGATGCAGGATGGTATTCTTCCCTGATCTTTTCACAGGCTTCCTCGAAATAGATTCCTCTTTCTTCGATCAGCTTCGGGGTAATCCCTGTAAGATCCGTGCAGAACCTGTTGATTTTGGATCTTTCCGGAATGACATAAATGCTCTGCTTTTTGGAAATTTCGCGGGTGGTCCTGTTCAGTTCGCAAATTCCTATTTCTATAATATCGGTTTTCTGGCCGGGTGGGATTTTATCGTATTCCCAACACGTCGCTTCCAGATCGATAACGATTATTTCGTTGGTTGTTTTCATTGTTGTATGTAAGGCCGGAGGATGGATGCGGGGTGAGGGATGTTTTTCTCTCACACCCGTTTTCCGACCTTTTTATAAATTGTTGTTTACTATTTTATGAATAATGCCGAAAGTTTTGCAGTATGCTGTAAGACCGGCATCAGTTCCATTTTAATTTCTAGCGGCAAACGGCGGAGTCCACTTTTTCCGGGCCATCACTGCTTTCACTTCTTCGTAGGAAACGGGATAGAAGTTATGGCAATCGACGCCCACATCAAAACTTAACGCCGCTTCATCATCCGGCAGTGTTCCTTGCGAATGACCGTAGAGCTGCCAAGTGCCACGATGGGAACCGTTCCAGGTCCGCATGGCGTAATGGAAAAGAATGATTTTCTGTTTGCCATTGCTGTTTTCAGGTTCATCGATCCTCAGCTCGTGATAATCCCGAATGGAATCAAATCTCTTCGGATAGGTTAAGGCCGCTCCTTCATGGTTGCCCTTAATCAGGTGGATATTTCCATTCAGACGGTCCAGAACTGCTCTGGTAAAATCAGGCTTGCCTAAGCTGATGTCTCCCAGGTGATAAACCGTATCTCCGGGACTTATTTTTTCATTCCATCTTCTGATAAGTTCTTCGTTCATCTGTTCCAGAGACTCAAAAGGTCTTTCGGAGAATCTGATGATATTTTCATGACCGAAATGATGGTCTGCTGTAAAAAATATATTGGGTTTCATTTTTTTTAATTGTTTTTTCTTATAAGTTTAATACTATTATTAGTCTCATTAGAATAAATTTTAAGAGTTTATTGCTCTAAAAACTTATACATTTTTAGGAGTCTAAGGTTTAATTAACATCCAAAGATCTTTCAGATCAGGAATGAATGTTGTTATCAGTGAAGAACTTTTTCCAAGATTTTCTTCCGCTTTCCATGATCCCCATTCGCCACGGGTTCTGTAAGGAATAACCTCTGCCCAGATCGCTTTGGAAGGATCAATAGCCAGTAAAGCGGCTACCGTATCATGAAGTGCTTTCTCTTTCATTTCTACTGCTTTCAAAAAAAGATCCAGCCCTTTATTATAGTTTCTGAACGGGATCAACATTTCCGCATCAATTTTAGTAAAAACCGCCGCATGGCAGACATTTTTACTGATCAAACGTCTTTCGGCTATCGGGATTGAAAACAGTTTTTCAGCAGCCAGAGGATTTCCGTTCAGATTAAAAGTTGCGCAGGTTGTTTTCCCGTCAAATTTTTCCAGCCGGTGTTCTTTCGGAACGACATTGTCCCCTGCAAAACCTCCTTGGCAAAACCAGCGGTCGAAGAAGATCCCGGTTTCAGATAAAGCATACGGGTTTGTAAGTGCTGCCCCTGTCAACAGCGTACTATCTGGAAACTGACGAAGAGTGTCGGTCATAATATCGACCGCAGAACCATCTGCTTCCGAATCTTTAAAACCTCCGACCCAATCCCGATGAAATCCTGAAACACGCTGGGCATCAGACTTAGGAGAACCGGCTCCGATACGAATATCTTCACGGTCCAGAATAGTAAGGATCTTTCTTACGAAACCGATCTGATCCGTCCCTCCCGGATGTACGGAAACACTTGCAAGATGGACCCTGGGATGCGTTGCTAAAATTGCAAGCGTCATGGCATCATCGGGATCCGCTGTTTCCATATCAAAATGAAAAGGTATTTTAAGTTGCATAATTCAATTTTTAGTTATTAGTTTCTGCTTTAAAATTGTTCTAATTAATCTTTGAACGCCTTGTAAAAAGCAGTTTCAATTTCAAGCCTGTCGTTTTCCGTATACCTTCTTGAAAAATGGACAGGAATGGCTTCTTTTACTTTACAAGCTTTCATAATCGATCCGGAAGCAGAAGCGAAACTGTGATGGTTCAATCTTGCAAATTCCTGATCTTCATCTTTATAAAAGGTTTCGATGTACACCAGATCCGCGCCGCTGAAAACCGTCTTTATTTTTTCATAGTTGCCTTCCTCTGCCGCATGATCCATGATCACACCGAGTTTATAACCCTCATTCCGGGTCAGCAGATGGAATAATTCCGAAGCTTTGTAAACCGTTCCTTCTATTTCAATCGCTTTATTGGTTTCATTCTTTTCAAAAGCATTCTTCAGTTCGCTGATCCATTTTCCTTTTTTGAATTCAGAAACGTTTTCATTAAAACTCACTGAATCTTTTCCCTTAAATAGGTAAGCAATGGAATCCGTTTTATGATCCAGAATAGCGAAATCGACTGTTACATATTCATCTTCAAAAAGAAAATCCTGTGTTTTTACCTCTTCAAGATTCCAATGCGGCGGACGGATTTTATACACGTTAATTTCTTCGGGTGAAACGATTTCGCGGATTTCATATTCGATGGCGTTTTCGTCGATCAGGTTCCAAGTGTAGGATTTTAACCTTGCTTCAATTTGTTGATGAATATTTTCCGGTCCGCAGATCACCACTTTTTCCCCGCTTCCGATCTGGTGTCTGAAAATGCCGTCAAAGTTTGAAAAATGGTCAATGTGGGTATGACTGATAAATACCGCCGATACCGATTGCACTTCTTTTACCGTCAACAAACTCGCTTCACCACAATCGCACAGATAATGCTTTGCTGAATTCGGGACTTTTATTAATATGCTGATGTCTTCTTTAAAAAGACTTTTTATTTCTGCCTGTAACATTTTTTCTAATTTTTAATAACCATAAAGATGTAAATATAGCTTATGATTCCACAGGAATCTAAACGTAATTTTTTCTCTAGACTTTGCCTGGATTCATACGGAATGACAAACAGCTGTCTAATCATCTTACTTTTAAGGTTAAGTTTAACACATAAAAAGTTCCGATAAAATATTTACCGAAACTCAGTTTTATTTAAAAACGGGTTCTTTAGCCGTTTTTCTACGGATCCCGAAGTCGGACTTCCTGATCTTACACATCCGGCCGTCAGCAGTATGATGGAAAACAATACCCTTCCATGTTATTTTCCAGATTGCTTAAAAAGCTTTTGATCCATTCGAAATCCAGTCTTTCCAGATTCAGAATTTCACTTCCGTGCTTTACCAGCAAATGACCTATGATATTTTCAGGATTTCCCTGTACTTTCTCACCGATCAGTTCGTAGGTACCATCTTCTACTTTGCCTGATTCAGCCAAAGCATGGAAACCTTCCCAAAAGTATACGTCTTCTTTTCCGGCAGGATGACAAGCTACCCAATGCGGGTGATGCCCTGTCACCGGATCTGCTTCCTGACACGGGATTGCGCCTTCCGGAGCTGTTTTTCCTCTTTTGGCATCGTATCTTTTGAACAGCTTACCGTTGATGACCGCGCAGGCGGAACCGTCAAACTTCTGCGTAGCGACAGCCTCCCCATTGAGAACCCAATGGTTCTCCGGATTGATTTCGTTAACTACCCTTCCCAAGTTTTTTATATCTTTCTTAAATAATGTACTTATCTTTTTCATGTTGATCACTTTAATGGTTATCTTTTCAGTTTCATCACTTCCGGTATAGACCGGATCAGCAGTTTTCTGCCTTCGGATTGATCAGCTCTTCTTTCACCACATCAATGACCAAAGTATTCAGCTTCTTGTTGATCTTTTTCTGTTCTTCTTTTTCAATATGATTGAACGCATCCGGAAAATCTTTTCCGAAATCCTCCAGGATATCCTGTGCAAAAAGACCGATGATCTTCCCTGCCATTTGAGGCTCGAATTCGCCGGTTTTGCTTACGACGTTATTCAGTCTGTTGACGGTCGCATATTGCTGAAGCTCATCCCAGATGTGCTGTGCTTTTTCGCTGAAACGGATCTGCTTCTGAACTTTTTTCTCCTGCTTTCGTACCACTTTGGATTTTTCAATCCACTTTTCATTCTTGTTTTTCAGGATAACCCTTGCTCCGTTTCCAAAATATCTGGTTTTTAGAGTTTTCACAATCGTTCCTTCGCACATATTATGTTCTATTTCTGGTAATCCCAGCCATGCAGGAATTCTGGAATTGAAAACATTCGGAAAATTCAGAGCATCTTCCAGCGTTCCCTGAAAAAGGGTTTTGGCGTAGAAAAATCCGGTTTCCTCAAAAATCCCGTTGATCATCTCCGTATCCAGATAGGTGGTTCCGTTCAGCTTGATGTCGAAGGCGTAAAACTCGTTATGAGGAGCATATTCAATGCCTTTCTGCACCTTTACCGCATCCGGTACGGGCTCTACTGCTTTATGCTTGTAACCTCCGCCGAACAGTTCCCCGTAGATGACTATGGTTTCAATATCGGGATACAGGTCTTTCACTTTTCCAAATGCTTCGATGACCTTTTCCCTGTAGCGTTCCAGCACCTGATGGGCGTTGAAAAACTTTTCTTCCTTTTCAATGAAAGCAGTCCTTTTGGCGATCCTGATTTCCTTTCCGTCGGTAAAGAAAGAGAAATTGGCCCCATGAACCTTTTCCTGCACGATGAAAACCTCATCCCCAAAGCCCTGAATCCTGATCTGATCAATCACGCGGGCCTGGTAAGCATTTTCTATCGAGTTATATGTTTTGAAAATCATTTTTTTAATATTTTATTTATTATTACCTACAACCTGTTAGGTTTTATTGCTGTCTGAAAAAAATAGATAACCTAAGCAGTCAAAAACTCAAATCGCTTCTTTTTCATTCTTCTCCATTTGGGCAAGGTGTCTTGAGGCATGAAGCGAGAGGAAATAGATGTATTCATACACATTAATTTTTCCCAATTCATTTACCGTCATCATCGTTTTGCATAAGAGTCCTTCGCCGTTTTTCATCCGGTCCAGATAAATCAGACATTGTTTATACTGCATAGAAATTAAACTTCTGATTTCGTGCAATGCCAAATCCCCTTTAGGCTCCATATGTTCCGGCCTAATCCATTCAAAAGCACCGTACTCTTCTATTTTTTCAAACTTTTCTTTAGCAAAGCTGTATTTTTTTATTTCACTATCTAAATCGAGCCGGAGATTATTCCGAAGGGCTTTCTTTGAGCCTTTTTCTATAAGGATTAGCAGGTAGAAGTTCGTCAGATAAATATGCTCCAGAATCTGCTGAACCGTCCAGCCTCCGTTTGAAGGCTGATAGGCCAGCGTTTTTTTATCTTTATCAAACCATCTGTCGACCTTGTCAAAACTGAGCTGCAGATGGATTTTTATTTCCTGTATACATCTAAAAATATCCATTATTATTTTTAAAATTGTTTAAAAGGCTTTCAATATTCTGTTTCCCCACCGGATTCATGGAATGACAATAATATTCCGGCAGCGCCAGGTAACGATCCATACAGTATTCGATCAACCATTTGGCACAATCGTAACCTGTTTTTTCAACAAATTTTCCACCGTCTGTTTCCAAATAATGTTCATCAGCAAGGTCATGATCAAAAGAGATCATTTCCGGAAGGCCTTTTTCCAGAATCCTGTCGACAAACGCCTGATAATTGCGGACAATATGCCAGTCCTCTCTTTGGAAAATCTCCTGTTTCGTATATCGATAAGCGTCTTTCGGACGCCTGATGTCATCAAGAAACAGTAATCTTTTTGTCAATTCCATTGCTTTATTTTTTTATGTTGAAAAGTAAATATTCAATGCTTTGATGATACTTTTCACGTTTGTATTGGGATAAAATCCTGAACTGTTGATGCAATTGATTTCAACTATTTTCCAGCCCTCATCCGTTAAACAGATGTCCATGACAAAGGCTTCTTCAAGATTAAAAAGCCGAAGCATTTCTTTGGCAAACCAGATTCCGTCTTCTGATACCATTTCAAAGGGCGCCTGATCATTAAATTTATAATATCCGGCATCAATAATCTGCCCGCCAACAATCCAGAGTCTCGCTTCTTTGATCGTCTGTTTCGCTTTAGAAATCTGAATCCAAGAATCTTCCGTAATTCTGCCGGAAGGACTTTTAAAGGCTTCGAAAACAAAATCTTCCCATTCCGCTTCGCTGAAAACCCTGCCCGTAAAAATTTTTGCTTCCCGGTAAGGCTTAATGAATTTTATTTCATCTTTTTCCCAGATCATTTTCTCTGAAATTTTCTGAACGGATACATTACTGTTGAGAAGGTTGTCGCCATAATACCCGGAATAGATTTCATACAAATGATTGCCTCCGTAAAAAGAGCCGGGAAACCAGTGGGTTTTCTGTTTTGCCAGTCGGGCAATCGTTACCGAACCATATACAAAAACATCATTACGGTCTGTTTCAAAATCTAATGTCTCTACCGTTGGAGGAATATTGATGACTCCGTAATCAATATTCAATTCTTCCAAAGCGTCAAAGATTTTATAATGATCGGGATCCAGATATATATATTAGACTGAATGAGAAAATACATGGTTACTAGTTTTTATATTATTTACTTTTCACAATTTCTGCCAGCTCTGTTTTCGCTTCTTCAGGAAATCCTGAGAGTCCGGGAATATCATTGTATTCTAAAATGAATTGTTCTCCGCTTTCCGTTTGAAGGACATCAATCGCCACAATATCGGCTTTGATATTTCCCTGCAATTCTTTTACTTTTTCAATCCATCCTTTCTCCGGTTCGATGAGCTGATAATCCTGGGTTAAAGAATTGGCTTTCCAATACCTGCCTCTTCTTTTCATTGCCCATACTTTGTCTTGTACTGCCAGATAACGGATATCATATTGATAGTTGATAAACCTTTCTGCAGTTACATAATCCTCATGAATAAACAGCAGATCTTTCAGTTCATTCCATTGTTCTTCATTTGTAACGAGACTTTTCCCATATCCGCCATGATGGTTTCCCACTTTAACAACGAAAGGAAAATCCATCCCAATATTTTTAAGCTGGGTAATATGGGTAGCTACATTAAAATTAATTACCGGCAACCCAAGCTTCTTCAATTTGTTCAGCATCGACAGTCTGTCGTACCCCGTTAATAAGGTTGATGCTGAATTTACACACGGAATTCCCGAATATTCAATTAATTCCAACATACTTCTGTGTTTTGCCTGAGGATTGACAGCGCCTAATCTCCAGAAAACAATATCCGGTTTACAGACTCCTTCTGCATCAATTACATACAGGGAAGAATCTTTTACCACAAATTCCGATGTCTGAACTTTCTTCTGAATGACATCGTATCCTCTGAAATAATCCGGCCAGTATTTTTCACCGTTCATGATTAAAATAGTCTTCATAATTTTAATTTTTTAGATTGAAAATAAAAGCCGGATGATGAAATTAACTTCCAGCCTCCATCATCCTGCTTCCCGCTTCATTACACCATAAGATCGGCGCAGTTGGAGCTTGCGAAGGCAAAAGGTTTCGCTCTGAATACATATCCCATTCCGAGAATATATCCCATGGCATCTTTCAATGCGGCATTGGATTTGAAATCCGGATCGGTATTGATGTCTGCGTGTACCTCCATTTCCACTCCATAAGCATCCAGCACCGCACAGATTGCATAGGCAATTTCTACGGATTTGTTGACTTCATTCAGCATTCGTTCTTTGATGCTGATCCGCTGGAATTCTTTTTCTTTTCTGATAAAGGTAAACGCTCCTTTTCCCTCCCGAACCAGAACGACTGCCGTAGCATAGCTGATGATATCTCCATATACGTGGGAGTCTGATCCCACACATACTTTCAGTCGGTGGCCATTGGCCTGTTCGCGGATGATGGCTTCTTCTACCAGCTGGGTAATAGAATTCTGAAAGATTTTTCCGTTCATGTTCTGCCATGTTTCTTGTTGCGTTTCCATTTTTTCTACATGTTTTTTAATGTTTAAATTGTTGATTTGTTACTATTGTCAATGGTCAATTCCTGCGGGTCAATCCGCTTCGTTCGTCAATTTTTATTGATGAAAACCACCCCGTCAAAAATTCTTTTAGAATTTTCGCCACCCCTCCAAAGGAGGGAAATTGCGGTTAAGGGTTTTGCCCAAGTGTACTTTTAATTAAAGTGTAGCCTTAAAATTCACCATTCACTTGCGAAGCAAATTCACCCTTCACTTCATTTCAATCGTCAATTCCTGCGGGTCAATTGTGAATCTTAATCATTTTAAAATTGACCATTCACTTGCGAAGCAAGATTGACCATTCACCATTTACGTTTCGTTGATTCATCAGGACTCGAACCTGAACAACAAGAGTCAAAGTCTTGTGTGCTGACCAATTACACTATGAATCAGTTTTTTTCATGAGTAATGAGTAATAGGTAATTGGTAATATTAAGATGATCTTAGCATCTGCACTCCCCATTATTACTCATTGCCCATTGCTTATTACTCATATTTTGCGGAACAGACAGGAATCGAACCTGTACCTTTAGTTTTTCAGACTAACGTGCAGACCTGCTACACCACTCTTCCGGATAATCATTGATGATTGATAAGCGATAAATGATATTGTTTAAGTTGTATCATCAATCATTATTTATCATTCATCAATTATCTTTTGTACGGGAAGAGGGATTCGAACCCCCAAAGACCTGAGCCTAAATCAGGTGTGTCTGCCAATTCCACCATTCCCGCAGATATTAGGTATTATTGATAACGGGCCAACGATCTGTACCGGCTGCTATCAATGAGTATCATCAATGATGATGAATAAAGGTATGAGAAGGCTTGTCTGTTAAAGTGTTACCTGTTATGCTTTTGTAAAGATCGTCTGCGCTTGACAAAGCCTTCCCTTCCTATTTTTTACTGAATAATGAACATCCATTGCTTTGCTTATCAATAATAAAATTCACTTGCGAAGCAAAATTGGCCATTCACCATTCACTTTTTCTCATCATTTGTTTTTTGTACTCTATAAGGGAATCGAACCCTTGTTTTCTGCTCGAAAGGCAGACGTCCTGACCGTTAGACGAATAGAGCATTTGATTGTGAACTCCGATCTGCTGACTTATGAATGATAAAAAATTCACTAGCAAAGCAAAATTGACCATTGACTGTTCACTTATCTTTTGACCATCTGACCGGGAATCGAACCCGAACAACAAGAGTACATTTCCTGCATGCTGCCGTTACATTATCAGCGGTTGGTGGAAGCAGCAGGATTCGAACCTGCTCAGCAGTAAAGCAACAGATTTACAGTCTGCCCCGACTCTCCAACTTCGGCGTGTTTCCTTTGTTTATGAGTAATGAGTAATATTTCATCCTCATCTCTGGTTTTTTAGTTTTTTGAAGAAAAATAAAGCCTGTCTTATTTTTGATTTGATATAAGAACTTCTACGCCCGACAGGCTTTTCTTTTTCTCTGGAACTATCTCATTTTAGTTACTTGAGATGGTTATGGGATTCGAACCCACTCAGCTTACGCAACGGTTTTGCAGACCGCCCCGACTCTCCCGCTTCGGCGAACCATCGATTTATAAGTAATGAGAATTGGTAATGATTAATCTTTACCTGCTTTCTCTTTTTTTATCATTGATGAATGATAAATGATGATTGATATTTATCTTCACTAAAAACAAAGTCTGTCTTAAATTTTTTATTGATGTAAGAACTTCTGCGCTTTGACAGACTTTATTTCACTTAAAAATTATATTATGTTACCTTTTTCATTTTGTTTTATTCCCGAGGTTAAGAAAAAGCCCGCCTTTATATTTTGTGTTTTTTTGGCTTAAAGATCGTCTGCGCTTGGCAGGCTTTTCTTGCTCTCTTTGAAACAATTATTTTTATGTCAATGGTCAATGGTCAATTCGCTTCGCTTGTCAATTTTAAAATTCACCGTTGACCATGCACTTTTTGTAATCCCAGAAAGATTTGAACTTTCAACCCCCGGTTTAAAAGACCGGTGCTCTAACCATTTGAGCTATGAGATTATTTGTAATTTAAATAGTAAATGATTAATCCGCTTTTCTTATTAATTGTCAATTCCTGCGGGTCAATAGTCAATTGTAACCCATTTCTAAAATTTGCTTACAAAGCAAAATTCAATATTCACCATTCACTTTAGTAATTTCGGAAGGATTCGAACCTTCAACCTTCGGCTTATGAAACCGATACTCTAACCATTGAGCTACGAAATCGTTATTTGAGACTTTTGAAATTCGCTTGCAAAGCAAAATTCACTATTCACCATTCACTTTTGTACTCCATAAGGGAATCGAACCCTTGTTTTCTGCTCGAAAGGCAGGCGTCCTAACCGTTAGACGAATGGAGCGTTATATGAATTGTCAATCTGCTGCGCTTGTCAATGGTCAATTTTAACCCGTTTCTAAAATTCACTTGTGAAGCATAATTGACCATTGACCATTCACTGATAGAAAACCACCCCGTCAAAAATTCTTTTAGAATTTTCGCCACACCTCCAAGGGAGTGGAATTGCGGTTAAGCTTTTACAGGCGGGTTTTTTGATTAACCTTTAGCCTTAAATTGACCATTCATTTGTGAAGCAGAATTCACTATTCATATGATGTCAATTGTCAATTGCTGCGGGTCAATGTCAATCTTGCATTTGTAAAATTCACCATTCACTTACGAAGCAAAATTGACTATTCACCATTGACCATTCACTTTTTGTCTGGAAAGCAGGGTTCGAACCTGCGACCTCCCGCGTCCAAAGCGGGTAAACAACCACCGTTATCTTTCCAGTTTTCAGGTCCATTTTATTATCTTTCCCGGGAGACAGCCGGTGCCGATCGTTTCATAGACCTTTTGTGATTCCGACAGGACTTGAACCTGTAACCCTGGGTTTAGAAAACCCATGCTCTATCCATTGAGCCACGGAACCTTTGGTGTGAGTGGTCAATCCGCTTTGCTTGTTAATGGCCAATTCCTGCGGATCAATGGTCAATCTTTACCCATTTAAAATTCACTTGCAGAGCAAAATTGACCATTCACCATTTACTAATAGAAACCACCCCGTCAAAAAATTCTTTGAATTTTCGCCACCCCTCCAGAGGAGTGGAATTGCGGTTAAGTTTTTTTCGTTTACGCTTTTGATTAAACTTTGGCCGTAAATTCACTATTCACTTGCAGATCAAAATTCACTATTCACAATTGATCATTCACTTTTGTAATCCCGGAAGGATTCGAACCTTCAGCCTTCGACGTATCAGGTCGATGCTCCAACCATTTGAGCTACGGGATCGTTTATTTTATCTTTTAGGCATAAAAAAAGCGCCTCTTTTCGGGAGGCGCTCTATATTTTTACACGTGTCGGTTCATTAGCCGACCCATTTATATAAGCACCTTTTACCCATCAGTTCACTGTCAAGAAGAATAACACACGCATATCCCTGCCCCATCGGCTGTGTGCCGTGTTCTCTTGAAGATAAATTGAATATGTTGTTAAATTGTTTCATTTTATTTTTCTTGTTTTAAAAAAGTTTTTTTGATAGCTGAAAACCTGTTGCTTTCAATTTTCGGTTGCAAAGTAATGACGAAATTTTTTAATCCACAAATTTATTTTTCAATTAAACATTTGAAAATCAGTAACTTAATATTAACATTTAAGGTAGACAATTTCTGTCCGCAATATTCTGCAGATGCCTTAGATACCTAAATGACTGTCTCTCATTGGGTTACTGATCACGCTTTATTTTCGTATTAATTGTTCATTTGTTATTAAAAATTTTTCACTTTTATGGTTATTTTTTTTCGTTCTAAATAATTTCTGCCCTAAAAACACAGAAAACGCCCCGACAATCGAGGCGTTTCTGCAGTATTTTGATTTAATTTTTACGAGATTATTGTAAATATTTTTCAAAGCAAGCACGTTTCGCCTCATCCGATATCATTCCTTCATACCCAAACGATCCCTTTAGTACAGGGCGATCGCATAGATTTAAACTGATATGTGCTCTTTGTATTGTCATAAATTTGTTGCGGCAAAGATAAATATTTTTCTGAAGCCAAAGAAGTGTTTATTGATCCTGATCATAAAACCGAATGGTTTCGGAAGCCTTATTCCCGTAGTTTTTTATAGATTTCTTCTTCATCAAGTATTCTACCGAATTCTTCCAGATCGGGCAACAGGCTTCCCTGATAATCATATAAACTTTTGTATTTGGTAGTGGCAATAATCACAATTTCTTTTGATTCCATCAGAGAAAGGTGCGGAAATATTTCTCTTATCTTTTTTATTGCATATAATGGTGTTATGGCTGCAGCAGTAATTTCCTCAGCGATTTCAAAAGCACTTTTGCCGTCGCGTTCTAAATGAAGATATTTAACTGTGTTATTTTTCAAATTAATTAATTCCTAAACATTCTGTTTCTTCCCATCTTGTATCTCGAAATATCTTTCAGAATCACTTCATCCTCCGGGTTGAAATGTTTCAGCTCATTTACGATTTCCGAACGGGTAGCTACTTTTTCGGCAATAATTTCGTAGGCAATATTTCTTGTGGTAGATTGGAGCTTCGGATCTTTCTTAAATTCATACTTCATAGCTTCTAGGTAAACAGTTTTTTTCTCAGAAGACGTTTTCTCATAAAGTTCCTGGATCTGTTGATCTAATTTTTTAACATCTGAAATATTAGCAAAATAATTGTTCAGACAATTGAATGCATCGCGGTCTTCTTCCCAACCTTTCAATAAAATCTGCTGTGCTTCATCAGGCATTTCCATTTTTTTACGGTAAATCAATGAGCCTTTTACCATCTGGTTGTTGCTTACGTAATCATCAGCAACCATCTGATAATAAATATTGGCATTTTTAGCATCATTCATCTGCCTGTACAGATCTCCTACTTTTTCTTTTTGCTCGAGCTCTTTGTATAGATCGATTGCTTTTTTATATTGTTTTGCTTTTTCGTAACAGCTTGCGGCTTCAGATTTATTCTTCAGTTTTTTAAGATAAATAACTGCAGCTTCATTGTACAATTCGCCATCTTCCAGGGTTTTCGCTCCACGATAGTAGTCTTTCAGCAAATTTATATATACTTTTGCTGCCCTTCTGTAATCTTTTTCACTGATGTATTTTTGGGCCAGCTCTTCGTATTTATTCCTGATTTTATCAAAAACAGAAGCCTCCAGATAAATGTTTCCTCCTCTTTCCCCTTTTCTGCCGGAAGAATTCTTTTCTTTTTCCTTTTTTTCGAGCTGCATGATCACCCCAAGAATGATGAAAGCGACAATAATGAAAATGACCAGCGTACCGATCACACTCCAGAAGCTTTGATGGAAAAGCTGCGCCAGAATTCCGATCACCTTTATGATGATGAGAATAAAGAACGCGGCCATGAATTTTTCGATAAATTGCTGCTTATTCATGCTTATCGGATTTTAAAATGGTTTTGTCTTCACTGAAAAGGCGGTACAGAAGCAGTACGACTCCTATGATAAGAATCCACACAAACCAGTTGTAGCCGAACATCCCGATCAGCGGATAGAAGATATAAGCCAGCATGGCAACGAGAATACCCATCAGGAAAATTTTAATTCCGCCAGGAACATTTTCCCCACCTACATTCAGGGATCTTTTTTTAACCACGAAGGAATACAGTCCGACTGCACCCGTCATAGCCACAATCAGCCAGAAAATTTCAGCAAAAGAGATACTTTTTTCTTCTGCTTTATTGTTTTTGGCATTTACTGATACAATAGGAGGCGGAACCTGCGGATATTCTTTTGTTCCATAAAGCCTTCCAAGAGAATCTTCTATCAAAACGGCTTTCTTTTTCATAATGGTTTTTACAATTCCTTCATCCGCCGGTTTTCCCGATCCTGTTTTCTGAATGGAATCTGCTATTTTTTTTCTGATCTGTTGCTCGTTCTGAGCCAGATATTTTACAATTTTTTTCCGGTAAACCCTTTTAAGAGAATCTGTTGCGGCATCTGTTTTATCATTCAGCCTGAAAATATCATCCTGAATTTTGTCGATTGGTCTTCCGCCGTTTTCCAGATATTCCTGATAGCTTTTTTCGTCAGGCTTGCTCATGCTTAATGACGCCTTCATATGCTCCTTCATAAGTTCTCTCCGCTTTTTTCCATACAGTGAATCGATTTTCAGATCGATATCCGTAACCCCTGACTTATAAGCTACTACAGGAGCCATCATGGTTTTTTCGGGAGGCTGAATTTTGCCTGAGGAAACTGTCTGCGATTCTTTGGATTGATTTTGGTTAAAAGTCATAAACACTCTTGCCAGCCCGAGCATTAACAGGATAACCCAGAATACCCAACCATAACTTTTCCCTGAAGATTTTTCATTGAAAGAATCGTCCTCTTTTTTACCGAAGAGTTTTTCCAGCCAGGGAATTTTAAATTTGAAAATCCCGAAACCGTCGCCTCTCGATGTTCCCATAATATCCAGGGGAACCCCCAGCTCAACTGCCCGGTCCGGATATTTTTCGATATATTTTAAATACTTTTCAATTTCCTTTTTGTTTCCGGCCATTACTTTTTTCAGATCAAAGGGAAGATTATTCATCCATTCTTCTTCAGTCTGCGGTTTCTGCAGTGCCTCCAGGATTTTTTCATCATCCATTTCCACCGTAAAACTTTCAATTTTCTGCGGAATGCGTACTCCTTTCAAAGGTTTTCTTACCTGATCTCCCGAAGGTTCTGGGTTCTGAATTATTGACAGCCAGTCGATTTCTTCATTCAGCTTGACCAATCCGAATTCGGGATGCATGAGAAGAAATGTCGCATCGGCCAATTGCCAGTCTTCAGGATTGATCTTCGGATAAAACAGGGTGTTTTCAGGAATGAAAAATTTGTCGTCGACCCCTTGGAAATAAGCATTTCTGCCGATTTCACTCGGAGCTAAATCTTCGAAAACCAGGAAACATCCATACAAGGCATTCGGTTCGGAAGCAGGAACCGGAAATGACAGAACCTCATTCAGATTGATTCCTAAAATTTCCATCTCACGAAGCCACACGAGCGGTGAAGACCCTTTAATCAAAAGTCCTTTTTTTGGATAGCTGTTTTTCGGAAAAGGTTTGATTCTAAGTTCCATATTCCCAGATTTGATCGATAAACCGTTCCATATAATCGGCGTACATTTCTTCCATCGTCCTTACTTTCAGCAGGGTATTCTGCGGCAAATAATATTCGGAACCTCCGAATTCGGTATGCGTTGCCAATGCCAGATTCCCATATTCTGTGGAAGGAATATAAAATTCCGGTATCTTTTTGTTGCTGCTTTTAAATGTAAGCATTCCCCGGGAATCCGTAATAATCTCACTTCCATCTGAAAAAATGAATTTGTTTTTATTCTGCTCGGTGTAAATTTTCAACGGATGATTGTTTCTGTAAAACGTGATCGAATCTTCGCTGTATTTGTTCAGCTCATTATTTGAAACGATCAGTTTTTTTTCCGTGTTGATTCCGATGTTATGAAAATTATTCAGGATTTTCAGTCCGCTGTGAGTTAATTTATTAAGTTCTTTTTCAGCTTTTAAGATATTTTTATCTATTTCAAAATCATTTTTAACTGTTTCCAAACTAATATTGCCATCAATACTTATCTCAAAAATCCAAGGTGATGTTCTATTACGCAAATAAAACTTTTTACTAAAATAAGTTAATTTAAGACTATCTGGCAATTCTCTTTTACCCGTTAGATTCAGCTCAGAATATTCTTTGGTATTTAAATTTAATTTGGAAATCAGTTTTTTATCGGGCAAATACTGACATAAGATAAAATCCCCCTGTTTATTTCTCGCTAATGCAAACTGACCTTTCGGTTTTACGGAAATACCATCAACTAATACTTCACATCCATGATGGGTTTTATAGGTATCATAGTAATCCCGGTTGTAATAATTATCCGAGAGATAAGTTCTCAGCAGCTGTTTTTTATTGCTGAGTATATAAAATTCACCTTCATACAGAAAAGTGGCGATTTTATTGATCGGTGCAGGAAACAATAGCGGGTAATTAAACGGAACATCCGCTTTTTTGCCGTTTCCTGAAAGCTTATTTTCCGTTCTCCGTTTCCGTTCAGGTGGATTGGCCCACAATTCCTGCAACGGCAGCATAATTTTCTGGATGTGTTTCCGTGTGCCTTTGTGATGCTTGTAAAAGTTCAGCTCCCCATTTGCGGAAGTTGTTACCAGAAATTTCAGGCGGTCCCTGTTTTCATGAATTACTTTCTGAAGATTGTGATTTGCTACATTTTCCTGATTGGTAATAAAAAATACTTCCAGATCTTTTTCTTTATGCTCTTCCTGGAAAAACCTTTCGAGCGTATGCGAAACTTCCAAAACCGGACTTACCTGATTTAGGTTTTCCACTATTTCATCTACTTTATCCAAAGCAATCGGGATGATGTTCTGTCCCAATGCAAAAACCTTACATTCCGAATGGGCTTTCGGATGTTTGATGACTGCAATGGCCGATGCAAACGCCAAAACTTTCGGCGTTCCCCAGTTTTTCAGGGAAGTGTCGATTAAAATAATTCTTTCAAAAATATTTTCTTCGGGGGGAATCTCTCTTTGGATATACAATGCTTCATTGTTGGCCACACGGTTCATAAAGACATCATCCTCATTGGCAAATTCAGACAAAAGCATCCGGTGCAGCTCGCCTTTATTCGTCATATCCGAAATTCCCCCGATCGGCTGCTCTCCCGGTGAAAGATGGCGCATCGGAATTTTCAGTCCGCTCCATATTCTTTTAATTAAACTTCCGACCTGAAACGTTTTCGGTTCTTCGACGAGTTCCTGAATGAAATCCTTTCCGGTTTCCACTGTCGTTTCTTCTTCCACTACTTCATCCTCCAGTTCGGGAAGATCCGTAAACCCTTTCATAGCATTTATGATGGATTCCGGAGTCGGAAATTTATTCTGAAGCAGTGCTAACGTTTTAATATCTCTGTTGACCGCGATTGAAGTCAGATCCTTTTTAACAGCAGCTTCGCCTATGATTTGAGGCTTTGTTTCAAATATTTTTAAGATTAACCCTGAATTGACGGAAGAAATCTGATTGTGACTGTCTTTAAAAATGGTCTGTAAAAGAATGATCTTATTCCGTCCTTTCTTGAAGGAGCCTCCGATGGTATTTATATTTTCTAAAAATTTTATGGCAAGATTAACGTCCGAACTATTTTCCGCTAACATACCCTTTTGTCTGTTCAGATGATAAAAAACACCATCCAGATTCAGGTAGCCATCATGAAGCGCATATAAAACAAGCAGCAAAGAACCAAAGGGAGGAAACCCAGACTCTTTTAATTCTTTGAGGATTTCAATGACATAAGGTCTATAAGCAATCGCTCCTACATTCGGGATCGAAAGAGAAGGTTGTTATCATTATACCGGGTATCGTCAGGAATATCTTCATCCGTTGTCCATTCCCAAAAATAGTTGATATACGATTGAAAATAAGCAACTATATCCATTCCTGTGATTTTAAAGTCAAACGGAATGAACTTACAGAAAGTTTCCGGAAATCATCCTTATTCAGATGGAGAACACTTCCGTTTTCATTCCACAACAACCACTGATCGCGTCCCGTATTGTATTTTCTCTGCAATAAAGAACTCAGGTTTTTAAACTCAAAATCATAACCTGCCGGTAAAAGATGACCGTCTTTCGACCAAAAGGTTTTTCCCGGTAAACTCAGTAAGGGATTTCCAATAAATAAAGCCTGGTCATTAATAATACTCCAGTCGATTTTCTCTAATTTAAATTTTGGCAGCGTGATGATAGTTTCTCTGATTTCTTCTACCGAACATAATAAGGCTGTTGCAGGATGTTCTTCCTCGCCTGGTTTTAATTTAACTTCAATTTTCTCATCAATTCTAAAAAAATTAGGATTGAATGATGGAAAAGTTAAACGCAACGCTTTATCAATGGGAGTCCAAAGCAAAGCCGTTCTCATTTTTTTGCTTGGAATCAGGGCATCTTTCCTGAATAACAGCCCGTCCCTTAATTCGTATATCAGAAAATTAGGCAGCTGTTGAATTTCTGCAGAAACCGCCTGCTCATCTGTGAAACCTTTTAGCCATATGACATCCTCTTCCAATGCAATCTGAACATTTTTCCAATCCCGTACCGAACCTAAAAAGTCTTCATCTTCACGGGGAATTTCTGCCCAGAATTCTTTTAGACCGTCTGAAGAATCTTTTGCCATAGACTTTCGATTTCTTGTTGAATGTATTGTTTCTGTTCAGGATTTTTGATCCAGTCGCAACGGGTCTGAAGGTATCTTAATTTATCTTTGATCACATTCTGCTCTTCAAAACTTAAAGATCCTCCATTCCATTTTTCCATTAAGATTTTTACATCTTTCATCACTTCTTCCGGATTCGGCGTTTTGTTCTGCATTGCCTGCGGATGGGATTTCAGGTGGTCGTCTTTTTCAATCGTCCGGTTGATAATTCCTTCGAGAATTTCAATTTGCTCTTCCGTATCCCAGATATGTTTCAATACCCATAAATCTGATAATATGGCCTCGTTTCTGCCACAAATCAGGGCGCTTGCCGCGATCAGATTCTGCAATTTTACGGCTCTACGGTCCGAAATGGCGATTCCCGTATTCCGGAGATTGATTATGGTATTTAAATAAACTTCATAAACAGGTTTTAAATCTACCGTTTTACACAAGTCCTGAAGCTCACGAATTTCATGGGAGAGGATTTCCGGCACTTCAGCTCCGGTATTGTTCTCAAGCTTTCTTCCGGCTAAAAGTACCTGGTGCAGAAGATCCGGGCTCACATAATCCACATTGATCCGGATCAGGAAACGGTCGAACAAAGCATTCAATGCTTCATCTTCAGGCAGCACATTGCTGGCTCCCACAAACATCAGTGCCGGCATATGTTTTGTCTCTTTTCCTCTTTTGAACATTTTTTCGTTGAGGGCCATCAGCAGAGAATTCAGAATTGCGGAGTTGGCATTGAAAATTTCATCCAGAAAAACCAGTGAAGCCTCGGGCATCATTCCATCAGTGTTGGTCAGTAATTCTCCTTCTTTTAATTTACGAATATCGAAAGGGCCGAATATTTCATTCGGTTCGGTAAAACGGGTCAGGAGATATTCAAAGTTTTTCCCGTCTTTTACAGTTTTAGCCAAAGTCCTGACAATGGCAGATTTTGCGGTTCCGGGAGGTCCGTACAAAAAGGCATTTTCTCTTGCCAGCAGACAAATTCCCAGTAAATCGACGACGTCATTTTTTCCGACAAAAGTATCTTTTACGTAGGTAAGAACGGTGTTTAATTTTTCTATATTTTGAGTCATTATGTTATGTAATTTTTAACAGAAAGTGTAAATTCTACGGTATTAGTTATTCAATTAGAAAGATATTACTTAAAAAATTTGATTAATCTCATTTACTTACAATTTTTAATTCTTTCCAGAAAACATCTTTATAAAGTCCGAATTCCGCAATCAGTAATTGATTGATATATGGAATTTCGGCTAATGAATATGCTTTTCTTTCTACAATTCTTTCAAGGTATAACTTTCGGTAGGTCCTGTCTTTTAATTCTTCTTCCCAACTCATACCAGACAGATGCAGATCTAATCCCACCGCGGAATAATGAAATTGTTTTAAAATATTTTCGAGGATCCCAATTAAAGGATCTTCTGGATCTGTATTTTGCAGAGCGGAAATAACCTGGGGTAAAAACCTTAATGACAGATCGGCTGATAATAACGTTGAAATCGTTCTGTTTCCTGTAAAAGAAGGAATCAACATGTGTAAATCCTTTTCTGTATTTTCTCTTATCAAATGCAGTTGAGCACTGTAATAAAGAATTTTTGCAGCCCAAACAGCACTTTTACTATCAAAGCTGATTTTATCAGAGAGAAAATCCAGTCGTTCCTTTTCAAACTCCGTTTCAAAATAGTCCGCAGCGTCCTTTTCCTCTTGTTGAGAAATTTCCTGAAGACTGGTAAAAATAGTGATGCACTCTTCTTTTCTTAATAAGAATAAAGTGTCTAAAAATGGAGATTTCGGCTGCAACATCTAACAAAAATAAAAAATATAATTTATGAATTTTAAATTTTATTTCTGAATTAAAAGATAATGAATAGAATAAATTAGAAAACATATCCAACGATTTGATTTTGTTGAAGTGAAAGGAGAAATAAAATCATTTTATAATATGATTAGATCCTTATTGAGCGATAAATATAAGTAATGAGCAATAAGCAATTGGTAATAATTGATAATTGATGAATGATGAGGTAAGACTTTGTATAGGTTGTGGTGCTATGATTGCTGCTGTATTTTTCCTTTCTTGGGAGCATCCTCTTTAAACTTTAAACTTTAAACTTTAAACCTTGAACCTTGAACTTTAAATCTTGAATCTTGAGCAAAAAAAAAGTCTCATACAAATAAATGCATGAGACTTTTAATAAAAACTGGCGGCGACCTACTCTCCCGCTATTCGCAGTACCATCGGCGCTGGTGGGCTTAACTTCTGTGTTCGGAATGGGAACAGGTGAGCCCCACCGCTAAAACCACCCTAAAGGTTGTATATAGGTTTAAGGTTTTTAGTTTTATGTTCAAAGTTTATCACTTTGAATTTTAAACATTGAACCTTAAATCAATTTATCGGTAAATTTCATCACAAAGGCAAAACCTTGGTTGCACTTATAAGGCTTTATTGAGAACCAATAGGCAATAAATCTACGGGTAATTAGTACTACTCGGCTATGCTGTTACCAACTTTACACCTGTAGCCTATCAACGTGGTCATCTCCCACGACCCTTAAAAGATGTCTCATCTTGAGGCGAGTTTCACACTTATATGCTTTCAGTGTTTATCTCTTCCAAACATAGCTACTCAGCGGTGCACCTGGCGGTACAACTGATACACCAGAGGTTTGTTCAATTCGGTCCTCTCGTACTAGAATCAAGCCCTCTCAAACATCTAACGCCCGCAATAGATAGAGACCGAACTGTCTCACGACGTTCTGAACCCAGCTCGCGTGCCACTTTAATGGGCGAACAGCCCAACCCTTGGGACCTTCTCCAGCCCCAGGATGTGACGAGCCGACATCGAGGTGCCGAACCTCCCCGTCGATGTGAGCTCTTGGGGGAGACTAGCCTGTTATCCCCGGAGTACCTTTTATCCTATGAGCGATGGCCCTTCCATACGGAACCACCGGATCACTATGTCCTGCTTTCGCACCTGATCGACTTGTAGGTCTCACAGTCAAGCACCCTTATGCCATTACACTCTACGCACGGTTACCAAGCGTGCTGAGGGTACCTTTGAAAGCCTCCGTTACTCTTTTGGAGGCGACCACCCCAGTCAAACTACCCACCACGCAATGTCCTTCTAAAAGAAGTTAGGCTCCAAGTAAGTAAAGGGTGGTATTTCAACGTCGGCTCCACAAACACTAGCGTGCCTGCTTCAAAGCCTCCCACCTATCCTACACATTACTTACTCAAAGTCAATACGAAGTTATAGTAAAGGTTCACAGGGTCTTTTCGTCCCATTGCGGGTAATCGGCATCTTCACCGATACTACAATTTCACCGAGCTCGTGGCTGAGACAGTGCCCAGATCGTTACACCATTCGTGCAGGTCGGAACTTACCCGACAAGGAATTTCGCTACCTTAGGACCGTTATAGTTACGGCCGCCGTTTACTGGGGCTTCAGTCAAACGCTTCGCTTACGCTAACGCCCTTCCTTAACCTTCCAGCACCGGGCAGGTGTCAGACCCTATACAGCATCTTTCGATTTAGCAGAGTCCTGTGTTTTTGATAAACAGTCGCCTGGGCCTCTTCACTGCGGCCAGCATTGCTGCTGGCGTCTCTTCTTCCGAAGTTACGAGACTATTTTGCCTAGTTCCTTAGCCACGACTCACTCGAGCACCTTAGGATTCTCTCCTCGACCACCTGTGTCGGTTTTGGTACGGGTTGCTTCACTTCGGCTTTTCTTGGATCCGATTACACTACAGCAGCTTCGCCCGAAGGCTAGGCCTTGACACTTCCGTCCGTCTTTAGTAGCTACATCGAACCGTCCCCTTTTTAGTGTGAGCAAGTATGGGAATATTAACCCATTGTCCATCCACTACCCCTTTCGGGTTCGCGTTAGGTCCCGACTAACCCTCAGCTGATTAGCATGGCTGAGGAAACCTTAGTCTTTCGGTGAGGGGGTTTCTCGCCCCCTTTATCGTTACTTATGCCTACATTTTCTTTTCTATAAGCTCCACCAAGCCTCACGACTCAGCTTCTACGCCGATAGAATGCTCTCCTACCAGATGTAATATAATTACAAATCCATAGCTTCGGTATTCTGTTTATGCCCGATTATTATCCATGCCGGACCGCTCGACTAGTGAGCTGTTACGCACTCTTTAAATGAATGGCTGCTTCCAAGCCAACATCCTAGCTGTCAATGCAGTCCAACCGCGTTGCTTCAACTTAACAGAAATTTGGGGACCTTAGCTGTTGGTCTGGGTTCTTTCCCTCTCGGACATGGACCTTAGCACCCATGCCCTCACTGCCGTAGAACATTTATTAGCATTCGGAGTTTGTCAGGAATTGGTAGGTGGTGAAACCCCCGCATCCAATCAGTAGCTCTACCTCTAATAAACTTATATACGACGCTGCACCTAAATGCATTTCGGAGAGTACGAGCTATCTCCCAGTTTGATTGGCCTTTCACCCCTACCCACAGGTCATCCGAAGACTTTTCAACGTCAACCGGTTCGGTCCTCCACTTTGTGTTACCAAAGCTTCAACCTGCCCATGGGTAGATCACAAGGTTTCGCGTCTAATCCTACTAACTATGCGCCCTATTCAGACTCGCTTTCGCTCCGGCTCCGGACCTGAAGTCCTTAACCTCGCTAGTAAAATTAACTCGTAGGCTCATTATGCAAAAGGCACGCCGTCACAGAATTAATCTGCTCCGACCGCTTGTAGGCGTACGGTTTCAGGTTCTATTTCACCCTTCTATTCGAAGTGCTTTTCACCTTTCCTTCACAGTACTTGTTCACTATCGGTCTTTCAGGAGTATTTAGCCTTGGAGGATGGTCCCCCCATATTCAGACAGGATTTCACGTGTCCCGCCCTACTCATTTATCACTTATGTATGCCTTTCATATACGGGGCTATCACCCTCTATGGCCGTTCTTTCCAGAACATTCTATTAAACATATAAAAGCTTTTGGGCTAATCCGCTTTCGCTCGCCACTACTTACGGAATCTCTTCGATTTCTTTTCCTCCGGGTACTTAGATGTTTCAGTTCTCCGGGTTTGCTCTCTAATAAATTAGAGTAATACATCTTCAATGTATTGGGTTGCCCCATTCGGACATCTCGGGATCAATTCGTGTGTGCCAATCCCCCGAGCTTTTCGCAGCTTACCACGTCCTTCTTCGCCTCTGAAAGCCTAGGCATCCGCCATACGCCCTTAACGATTTCTTTCCTATTTTTAGGTTACTCAAGCACTTATAAGTGCTCGGTTTTCTCTTTGTGATGTCTTTACCGTTAATGTCAATGATCTTAATATCTTCTCTTCCGTCTGATGAACAGATGTTGTTTTTGGCTCCATCCGTAACTTTTAAATCAAACTTCCAAAACTGTGGAGAATAAGGGAGTCGAACCCTTGACCTCCTGCGTGCAAGGCAGGCGCTCTAGCCAGCTGAGCTAATTCCCCCTCTAGTAGTTTAATGTTTAAGGTTTCATGTTCAATGCCTTAACCTTGAACCATAAACTTTAAACCTTCAACTTAATTAGTAGTCTCGGGCAGGCTCGAACTGCCGACCTCTACATTATCAGTGTAGCGCTCTAACCAGCTGAGCTACGAGACTCTGTTATGAGTGATAAATGATAAGTGATGAATGATATAGTTACTATAGTCATTCCCTTCTCTCACCTCTCTTCTCAATCTCTTATCCCTTATACTAATTTCTAGTGGGTTTTGTATTTTTAATATAAGCAACCAATAAAAAACTAAAGCTTGAACTTTAAGTAAGTCCTGTGGACATCTTCATGTCCGTAATTTTGTTTATTCTCGTATGAACGAGACTCTAAAATGAGATGTTCCAGCCGCACCTTCCGGTACGGCTACCTTGTTACGACTTAGCCCTAGTTACCTGTTTTACCCTAGGCAGCTCCTTTTACGGTCACCGACTTCAGGTACCCCAGACTTCCATGGCTTGACGGGCGGTGTGTACAAGGCCCGGGAACGTATTCACCGCGCCATGGCTGATGCGCGATTACTAGCGATTCCAGCTTCATAGAGTCGAGTTGCAGACTCCAATCCGAACTGAGACCGGCTTTCGAGATTCGCATCACATCGCTGTGTAGCTGCCCTCTGTACCGGCCATTGTATTACGTGTGTGGCCCAAGGCGTAAGGGCCGTGATGATTTGACGTCATCCCCACCTTCCTCTCTACTTGCGTAGGCAGTCTTACTAGAGTCCTCAACTTAATGGTAGCAACTAGTAACAGGGGTTGCGCTCGTTGCAGGACTTAACCTAACACCTCACGGCACGAGCTGACGACAACCATGCAGCACCTTGAAAATTGCCCGAAGGAAGGTCTATTTCTAAACCGATCAATTCCCATTTAAGCCTTGGTAAGGTTCCTCGCGTATCATCGAATTAAACCACATAATCCACCGCTTGTGCGGGCCCCCGTCAATTCCTTTGAGTTTCATTCTTGCGAACGTACTCCCCAGGTGGCTAACTTATCACTTTCGCTTAGTCTCTGAACCCGAAAGCCCAAAAACGAGTTAGCATCGTTTACGGCGTGGACTACCAGGGTATCTAATCCTGTTCGCTCCCCACGCTTTCGTCCATCAGCGTCAGTTAAGACATAGTGACCTGCCTTCGCAATTGGTGTTCTAAGTAATATCTATGCATTTCACCGCTACACTACTTATTCCAGCCACTTCTACCTTACTCAAGACCTGCAGTATCAATGGCAGTTTCACAGTTAAGCTGTGAGATTTCACCACTGACTTACAGATCCGCCTACGGACCCTTTAAACCCAATAAATCCGGATAACGCTTGCACCCTCCGTATTACCGCGGCTGCTGGCACGGAGTTAGCCGGTGCTTATTCGTACAGTACCTTCAGCTACTCTCACGAGAGTAGGTTTATCCCTGTACAAAAGAAGTTTACAACCCATAGGGCCGTCGTCCTTCACGCGGGATGGCTGGATCAGGCGCTAACCCATTGTCCAATATTCCTCACTGCTGCCTCCCGTAGGAGTCTGGTCCGTGTCTCAGTACCAGTGTGGGGGATCACCCTCTCAGGCCCCCTAAAGATCATCGACTTGGTGAGCCGTTACCTCACCAACTATCTAATCTTGCGCGTGCCCATCTCTATCCACCGGAGTTTTCAATAATAAATGATGCCATTCATTATATTATGGGGTATTAATCTTCCTTTCGAAAGGCTATCCCCCAGATAAAGGCAGGTTGCACACGTGTTCCGCACCCGTACGCCGCTCTCTCTGTCCCGAAAGACAAATACCGCTCGGCTTGCATGTGTTAGGCCTCCCGCTAGCGTTCATCCTGAGCCAGGATCAAACTCTCCATTGTATGTTTGTTCCAGGCTCACTCAAAGTTTTTTTACGCTTTAGTTTTTCCTTACTTGGTTGTTATATTGTATGTCAATGATCTTCTTTATCTCTCGCTTTGTAACGTAGCAATCGTTTCTGTCAGTGTTGCTTTCGTATTTGCGAGTGCAAAAGTAATAACTTATTTTTAAATGACCAAATGTTTTGAAAAGAAATTTTAAAGTTTTTTTTCTTAACCTTAACCCTCTCTAAACATTCAATCCCTCTACTCCTGCGCTCCCCTTAATCGGGACTGCAAAGATACAAATCTTTTTTATTCCCGCAACTCTTTTCTAAAAAAAGTTTTTGATCCTAAAACCGATTAAACCGTATCTTCCATAACCATAGAAAAGTATTTATTCTTTATTCCAAAAGAAATAAAAAACAAACCCTCCATCTCTATATAAAGTAGTTTTCTTTAAAATAATATCCGCTTATCTAAAAGCTCTTCTGCGCTTACTGAACTACTCTCGTTTTCAGTGGGGCAAAGATAGAAACTTATTACCCAATCCTCCAAATATTGTTAACATAATATTCATATAAATTACTCTTTGTGGGTAAGTAGGAAGGGTAAGGCCCTAACAGCACAGGAGTTAAAACAAGCTTCAGACTTATCCACATTGAGGGAAAGTTGCCTTAGATTAAAGGAAAGGTGAAGAAAGCTGGAGAGTAAAAGAGTTTGAGGACGGGAATGTTGGAAGAGTTTAAGGGCGGGAGTGCTGGAGCGTTGGAGCGTTGGAGTGTGAGAGGGTCTTCTGGAAGGAGGTATGGGGAAGTGAGGGTCGGAAAGTTGGAGGATGAAAGGGTATCGCGGAAGGATGCGAAAGGGTTGGCGGGAAGGAAGTAAAGAAAGAGGAAGAGCAAGAGAGAATGGAGATTTGGGAAAGGAAGAAAGTAATCATGAGAATGAAGAAAAAGGAAAGACTGTAAACTGAGAAGGAATAATAAGCATGGAATGAAGTATTGAGGGATGAAGTAAATGGATAAATAAAATAGATAACCGCAGATCCATAATAACTGCATACAAGATCACACCCCTTCAGGGCTGGATTATTACCGCGGTTTTTAACCCCGGGCTATTGATAAAGCCCTTTCAGGGCTCGACTTTTTAAATAACTGTTCTTACCCCAGGCTGCGCCCGGGACTGATGTAAACCGCCCCTGCAGGACTTAAGGCTATTTGAGGTTGGTGTTTATTATAGGTGTTCCTAATTAGTATAAAAGATAGATGCATTCATATTAAAGAAAAAGGGAAAAGACAGATTGTTATAGACTGCCTGTCATAAAAGACGACCACCATAGCCCGGATCGTAGCGGCTACCCCACAGTACGCAAAGGCAAAGCTGGAGGATCAGCCGCTGGAAAGCCAGGCGCGAGGAGTAAAAGCAAAGAGCCGGATTCAGCTCCTATAAAAATTGAAAGTTGGAGGGGTGTGGAGTTATGGAGTTGAAAGTGTTTATAAAATATGGATGGAAGTTTTTAGTATTAAAAAAAGGAAATATTAGAATGAGAAATCACGGAGAGTAGTATTTTTAATCATATTAATAAAATATTCTTATACCTATATATAGTATGTAAATTCATCGTGGAAATCTACTTAGTAATTATAGGATGCATTAGAATTCGTATTTTGTTATCTTTGTCGTTCCAAATAAAAAATTATGAGTATCCACATCAGTGCCCAAAAGGGAGAGATCGCGAAAGTTGTTTTGCAACCCGGAGATCCGTTACGTGCCAAATATATTGCTGAGAATTTTCTGGAAAATGCAAAGCTGGTAAGTCAGACAAGAGGTATCTTCTATTACACCGGTCTTTATAAAGGTAAAGAAATTACCGTGGGAGCCAGTGGAATGGGATTCCCGAGCATCGGTATTTATTCTTTTGAACTGTTTACGGAATATGAAGTGGATACGATTATCCGAATCGGGACCTGCGGCGCCTATACAACAGATCTTAAAGTATTCGACATTCTTAATGTTGAAAATGCAGCCAGCGAGAGCACTTATGCAAAATATGCATGGGGAATTGAAGAGGATATTCTTTCTCATCAGGGGAATATTTTCAGCATTATTAATGAAGCTGCGGAAGAAATGTCACTTACTACAAAGGCGACCAATATTCACAGCAGTGATATTTTTTACAGAAAGGATCCTGCTGTTCCTGCGATTGCTACACAATACCACTGCCCTGCGGTAGAAATGGAAGCTTTCGGATTGTTTGCCAATGCTAAACATTTGGGGAAAAATGCAGCAACGATTCTTACGGTTTCGGATATTATTCCGACCCATGAGAATATTTCTGCCGACCAAAGAGAAAAAGCTTTGAAACCAATGATTGAGCTAGCTTTGGAATCAGCCATCAAGAGCCTTTAATTATATTTTGTAAGTTTTATACTTCTAAACTTTCATAAAGAGAGTGTTTTACCTGGGTAAAGCACTCTTTTTTAATGTGAATAAAATTGCCTTAAACCTGTTTCATAAAGATTTTAACCCTATTTTTAAAATTATTCTACTGATCATCAATATTTTAAAATGTCTCTAAGTGAAAGCGTATGATGTCCTCATAAAAAATAATAAATTTGTGGCCTGAAATAAATCAAAACATCTTGAAAAAGTTTTCAGTTCTAATAGCCAATTACAACAATGGCAGGTTTTTCAGAGCCTGCTATGATTCTATCATTTCTCAGACTTTTACCCATTGGGAAGTAATTATTGTGGATGACCGGTCAACTGACGATTCGGTAGTCATTATCAAAGATATTATCCAGGGGGATTCCCGGTTCAAATTGTATGAAAATGAGAGTAATCAGGGCTGCGGTTTTACAAAAAGTAAATGTGTAGAATATGCTGAAGGCGACCTTTGCGGTTTCCTTGATCCCGATGATGCCCTATCCCCTATTGCCTTGGAAAAATCTGCCGCTGCCTACGAAAATACGCCAGCGATCGTTGCCACTCACTCCCACATGATGATGTGCGATGAACACCTGACCCCTGTCAAAACATTTTCACAGATCAAGAAAATCTACAACAATACCTATTTTTTCAACTGTCCCATTCAGATTTCTCACTTCTTTACTTTTAGAAAGGAGACATATTGCAAAACCAATGGAATCGATCCTGCTCTTAAAAGTGCCGTCGACCAGGACCTGTATCTTAAAATTCTTGAACATGGTGATCCTGCGTTTGTTAAAGAAAATCTTTACTTTTACAGACTTCATGCCAAAGGTATTTCCCAATTTAAATCGAAGGAAAGCGCCAGAGCCCAATTTGCCAGGGTTATTTATGAAGCCATGAAAAGAAGAGGTTTAAGCAAGATCAACAATAAAAAAATCCCGGAAAAGTATACGAATGCCAACGAGATATTCGAGCTTCTCCATTATCAGACCCGTTTTTTTTATCGGTTGAAATCGAGGATTAAGTTATTCTGAAATAAAATCGATTCCGAAAAAATCCAAGGCAACTTCCGTGGTTTCGTCAGCAACTTCGGAAATACTTATCTTTTTCAAGTTTGCAATGGTCTGGGCAACGTAGGGCAAAAATGCGGGTTCATTTCTACGGTTCTGCATCCGCGGCATATTTTTCGGAACCATAAAGGGCGCATCGGTTTCGATCATCATCCGGTCTAGCGGAACATAACGAATCACTTCTTCCAAATGTTTAAATCTATTCTGATCGCTGATGGCTCCGGTAAATCCTAAATAAAACCCTTTATCCAGATACGCTTTCGCTTCCTGTAAAGTTCCGGTAAAACAGTGCACAACCGCTTTCGGAAGCCGGGAGACATATTCATCCGTAATTTCGTTAAATCTTTTGAAAGCGGACCGCTCATGAAGAAACAATGGTTTATTGACTTCAATAGCCAGTTCCAGCTGAGCGCTGTAGCATTTTTCTTGAACAGGCCTTGGTGAAAAATCCCGGTCGAAATCCAGTCCGCATTCACCGACGGAAACCACATGGCTCTGCTTCAATAGTTTTTTTAGTTCGTTAATACTTTCGCTGTTGAAAGTTTTTGCATCGTGCGGATGAATTCCGGCCGTCGAAAAAAGCACCTCCTCATAATTTTCTGCTATTTTAGCTGCTTCCCTACTCCCTTTTACACTGGTTCCGGTGAGGATCATCCATTGAACGCCGCTGCCAAGAGCAGAGTTGATGATTTCATCGTGTTCGTTATTAAATTGTTTATTGGTTAAATTAACGCCAATATCGATATAAGTGTTCATTTTTATTAAATTTTTCTTTTGTTCCGGTACAAAGATTTATGATTTGGAATCTCTGTAACCGTTATTTTTTATTTTAAAATTTCTTCAATTATCCTTTTCAATTGCGGAAGCGCTACAGAACTGCTTTCCTGAATGGAGCATAAGGTTTTGCTTCCTCTTAAAATATAATCGAAATGTGTGTCATTATCCGGGTTGATTAATACGATCCATTTTGCGCGGATCTTTACGGTCTCAACAATATTTATAGGCAAAGCGGTAGATCCCGAAGTTCCGACCACGAATAAAATATCCGTATTGTCTGCAATATGGTAAGCCGTATCGAAATGATAATATTTTTCGTTGTAGCTCTCGTCAAACCATAAGGTATGAGGGCGGAGCCAGTTTCCGCACTTTTTGCATTTCAGATCGTCGATATCGTCCGGTGTTAAATCTTCCGTATATTCTTTAGCCTGAATATTCTCAGGAAAATCAAAAGGTTCGCTGCATCCTTTGGAACAGCGAACTTTCTGTTTGCTTCCATGAATTTCGTAAACTTTCCGTGTTCCGGATCTCTGATGAAGTCCATCTACATTTTGGGTGATTAATTTAAACCGTTCTCCCAAAAGCTTTTCTATTTCCGTGATCGCAAAATGTCCGGCATTAGGTTTCGCTTCTTCAATCATATTTTTCCAGAACAGGTTGTATTGCCAGACTTCTTCCTGATTCTGACTAAAATATCTGTACGTTCCGAATTCCTCCGGACGATGATATTTGGTTCCTTTGATCAAGATGCCATCAATAGACCGATAAGTCGGCAATCCGCTTTCCGCAGAAATTCCGGCGCCGGTAAGAAAGGTGAGGTATCCTTTTTTTTCTTTGAGGATCGTCTGTAAAATTTCTTTAAGTTCCTTCATCATTTTAATTTTTTTAAAAAGGGAAACAGGCAGGATTTGAACCCGCAATTTCTCTGTGTTTGAGGTATTTTTCCATTTAAATTACTGCTTCCGTTTTGGGAGTACAGCAGGACTCGAACCTGCAACCTCTGATCAGTGAAGTCAATGTTCTTCCATATTAGAACTATGTACCCCTTGTGAAACGGGCAGGGCTCGAACCTGCAACTTCTGACTTGGAAGGTCAGAGCTCTTCCGTTGAGCTACCGTTTCGGTTTAGGGAGGCAAGTAGGATTCGAACCTGCAACTCATCTTAGCAAGATGTATTTTCCCATTTTAATACTATTGCCGCCATTTTAGGAACACAGCAGGACTCGAACCTGCATTTCCAGCGCTGAAAGCTGGCGTCTTTCCTTTAGACCATGCGTTCTCAGAAACGGGCGGGACTTGAACCTGCAACCCCTGACTTGGAAGGCCAATGCTCTTCCATTGAGCTACCGTTTCGGTTTGGGGAGATCAGCGGGATTCGAACCCGCATCCATTCTTAGCAGGAATAAATTTTTCCGGTTAAACTATAATCTCCGTTTGGGAAAGCGTACAGGACCCGAACCTGCAACCCCCTGCATGTAATGCAGGTGCTCTTCCAGCTGAGCTAACGCTCCCCCTATTTTACCAGCTGTTAATTTTATAATTTTTCAGCAAAACCCCACTGTAATAATTTCCGTTGATTCCTTCCACAATCGGATGCAGAATTCTTGCGGCACCGTCCACCGAATCCACTGGCGGAACATACCCCTGCTCGAACTGCTTCTTCCGTAAACTTTCCTTCGCTCCTGTGGAAATCCAGCCGACGTCCACCGCCGTCATATAAATCTGATCTTTTTCAAATTCTTTAGCCGACGTCAGCGTCATCATATTGAGCGCTGCCTTCGTCATATTCGTATGCGGATGGAATACCGTTTTGTTGGTATAACTGAAAATACCTTCTGAAGACGTTACATTTACAATGAATTTCTCTTTAAAAGAGGAAGCCTTCATTAAAGGTTTAAGTTCCTTAATCAGAAAATACGGAGCGATATGATTAATTAAATTTACTTCCACCAATTCATACATCGAAACTTCTTCGAGAGTCGAATTCCAGCTGGTCTTATCCCGATGATCGACAGGCTGTCCGAAACGCGTCAAAGCAAGATTTGCTTCTTCATTCTGCGCATATTCCAGTTTCCTGATCTCCGTGGAGATTTCTGTTGTATTGGGGATTAATTTCTGATTATTTTTAAGTTCAACCAACATTTCGTTTTCACGTTTTAGGATCGGCAGGTAATATTCATCAGGATATTTAATGGTCTGGGCAGCATTATTAATCAGAATATCAAGCGTATCGAATTTGATTTATAAAAATCGATAAATTCCTGAATAGCTTTTAAATTTCTCAGATCAAGACCATACAGCCAAAGCCTGTCTTTCCATTCTTCATAATCGGTTTCTTTCTGTAAAGTTTCCAGCGCCAACGCAGGAAAACGGGTCGTCAAAACCAGATTTGCTCCATTTCTCAACAGCTTTAATGCCGTTGCAAGACCAACCTTTACCCGTCCGCCGGTCAGGATTACATTTCTTCCTGATAAATCGGCAGAGACAAAACGTTTTTCATAATTTTCTTCTGCACATTTCGGACACAGCCTGGTGTAAAAAGAGTGGGCATACTGATAGCTTTGGTTACAGCAGTAGCAGTTTTTAGGAATCTGCAGACGGGTAAGCTGCGTTTTCTCTTTTTCATCGTCATAAAAAGAAGAAACCCCGACCAATGCTTTCTGCATCAGTACCGATTCCGCACCGATCTGCAGGTCATGCGACCTCATCCGGGAATAACTTTCCTGCCGGTTCTGCTTTTTCGCATTCTTATGGATTTTCGTAATCAATCCTGAAAAAGTGTTATTATCAGGGTTAATAAAAGGATCATCCTTTAAGGCATTCAGTACCTTGAGGCAGGATTCCCATTCGTTCTGCGTAAAATATTGATGAAAAGATTCCATTGTTTTTATATTACGCCGACAAAATTATCCGGGTAATACGCAATGTTTTTACGCAGAAAAAATATTTTTAATCCGGAAATTCTATATTGAAACCAATACCTCTAACGGCGTCGAAACGGATGCGCTTATCGTGCTGAAAGTATTTCCTAGCCGGATCATAAATACGTCGAGGCTTCTTCCGAGGAAATAATAGTTCTCACCCAAGAGTGTTCCAGGACCTCTTTCCGGTCGATGCTTTGCCCTTTCGCCGTTAAAAATAAAACAGGAATATCCGACCATTGGATAACTCGAAGCCATCCATTACAGGAAGCATGACGTCCAGAAAAAATGTTAATTTATCTTCAGGACAAGTTTCTGTTAGTGATAATCTGATAATATGTCAAAATTGCAACCGCACATCTATAAGATTTTGATTTTTTACTATGAGATTTTAATTATAAGAATATTTACACCTAATCAAATAAGCTCAGTTATACAGCTATTATCTTTTTTAGATAAATATCTACACAGCTGTAGATATATATCTATTACATTTAACAAAATGATTTTCAACATATTGTTAAATTTGCATCATTAAATATATTTTGTTATCAAAATAACCCTTGATTTACAAATGATAAAAAAAGGATTTAGAATATTAGTATTGACACTATATATTGTAAAGATTATTCCAGACAGATTTAGTATTGTACATATTATAAGAATTCATATTATTTAATTAACTGTAATTATCAAAATGAATTATAAAAAAAGCGTTATTGCCATAATTATTGAGTGTTACTTTCATTTCTAAAGCCCAGGTAGGAATAGATAAAATACTCTTTTATACAGATTTGATATCTCAGGATCGTGGTAAAAATTTTTAACTGAAAACTGTCCGTATTTAATCTTTGAAAACTCGCAATATACCTGGGTTTTAAGAATATGTTTAAAATTAAAAATATCATAGATGAAAATTATTACTTTAAAACTTTTGTTTGTTACTTCCTCATTCTTTGCACAAAGTCAGCAAATAGGAATTAATACAACCAATCCCGATCCGAGTGCCATTCTGCACATAGAAAATTTTAGCGGGATACCTGCAACTGCTACAGCAACTATTTCAGGGGGAGCTGTAAATTCAGTTACGATTACCAATCCGGGAAAAGGTTATACTTCACCTCCTACGATTAATTTTTTTGGTGGCGGAGCAGTTTTGAATGGTGGATCAAAAGCTCAGGCAACAGCCACAATCAGTAACGGATCTATTACCGGAGTTACAATAACCAACGGAGGAAGCGGATATACCGGTAATCCTACAGTCACTATTTCCGGAGGAAATAAAGGTATGCTTTTACCCAACCTTAATATCAGTAATTTGACGAGTACGGCCAGTCCGGTATCTTCTCCTGCTGATGGTCTGCTAGCATATAACGGAGCTTCTAATACAAATTCAAAAGCATTGTATTTTTTTAATTCTACTTTAAATAAATGGCAAAATACCTTAAACGCTGAAGATACCCCCAAAATAGCGTATGCGGATCTGTCCGGAAATTTATCAGTATTGGATAATGCCGTTTCGGGTGTAGCCAGTTTACTGTTGGTTAATCCCCTATCTATATCAGGAGTGTCCAACATCAACGGCTTTAAGATTGTACAAAGCACGATCTCCGGTCAAAACTATTATTCACTTATACTACCCCAGGGAAATTATCTGGTAGAAGTAAATCTTAATCTAAGCGCTCCACAGGAAAACCCGCCGGGACAGGGAGGAACGACTCCATTAGGATCAAGCGCTTATTATTTAATGGGATATTTTATAGACTTTTTCAATGATACGTATGATAATTCAACGGGTACTTTTACGCATGCTGTTAATGCATCAAGAAAAGAAATTCCTTTAATATCCAAAGTAAATACCAATCATTTAGCAACCTGGTCTTATTACTATTCGGTACCGCCTAATGCAAACTCCAATACAATCGGGGGCTTGAGACTTTATCTGGGACGGATGATGGGAGGTACTTTTTATGATCTGGTAAATGTGATCTCCAATGAATCCTATATAAAAATATCCAAACTTTAAAAATGAACATAATGAAAAAGAACTATATACTTTTAGTGTTTTTAATTACATATAATCTCCTTTTTTCCCAAGTAGCCATTGGTAAGACAACAGTTGATCCGTCGGCAGTTCTAGAAGTTTCTAATCTGGGAAACAGAGGAGTATTGCTGCCTCGCATTGATATTGTGGATATATTAAATAACTCCTTACCCGTTGCATCTCCCGCAGAAGGTCTTTTAGTGTACAATAAAGGCAATTCAATCAGCCCGGGGTTATACTTATGGCAAAATAATAAGTGGAACCAGATAGCCGATACCTATAATCTGGTAAGTTACCTTATACTCCACCGAACAACAAATTACAGTATATTAGCGGGTACACCCAATGGCACCTTTAAAAACTTTGATGATGCTGCATTTACAGTGCTTAAAAATGATATTGGCGCTTCCTACGATAACAGTACAGGATATATAACGCTTCCGGGTAATAGCGGATACCTGGTGAATGTATGCTTTAATATTGCAACCACCCAAGAAAGTACTACTGCAGGGATCGCCAATGGCCCGTTACAGCTTCATCAATATATCATGAAACTGATTGATCCAAGTACGGGAACTCAATATGGAAAATCAATAAGTATCAATGCTACTTCAATTGCTAATACAAGAGTTCATACGCTCAATCTTAGTTTTTCTTTTGTCACTACGTCGTCCACAACTATTAAACTTATGCCTTCACTAGCGCATGCTAACGGCGGAACATACCAGTCAGGCAGTGGCGGTAATTCTCCCAACAATGGCGAAATTATCATTACCAATGCTAAAATAGATATTCAAAGATCAGCTCTAAATCAATAATTGACGCCATGAAAAATATAATATTTCTTACAATCCTATTGTTATTCAACGCAAAAGCTATATCTCAGGTAGGAATAAATACTACAACTCCCAGTTCCAGCAGTGTGCTGGACATTAGTTCAGCAACCAAAGGTGTACTGTTTCCCCAATATGACCTTACTGTTCTAAACAGTACCACTGTACCGGTATCAAACCCTGTTGACGGTTTAATGATCTATAACAAAGGAGGAGCATCTACATTTCCGAAAGGATATTACATCTGGTTAAAAAACAGTTGGCAAAGAACGGTAATTACAGGTTCTGAGCCTCAACTTATGACACTTAATATTATAAAGTCATCAGCGAGTAATGTCATATTAATTCCTATTAATAGTTCTAATAACGTAGTGCCTAACCTTGTAGTGACCACTAATAAAATTGATGGAGCCTCACTAGGTACTGATAAGTCAACCATCACTTTACCCGCCGGAACCTATATAATAAAATATTCTGTTGACTGTGTGAGAGGTGATGGTGATAATACTGCGAATACAAAATATTTTGATAAAAATTTCACCTGTACAAGATCATATTTAATTAATGCTTCGAGTAATGCTCCTTTAACTGAGCAAAATAGAATGTGTGAACTGAGTGATTTCTTTACATTTTTTCAAGGTACATTCTATCTCACTTTAACAGCCCCTACCGCAATAAAACAGAAGTTTGAATTTGATAATAGCAATGGACTAACGAATAGTTCATTGGATATCAGATCGTCATTTACTTTAGTTATCACGAGAATGACACAATAATAAAAAATTGTTTTCTATTTTTTATAGGCTAAAATCTATCAGATAATTTTAAATGATAAATTGCCCAAATTGATTATTTAAAAGAATTGATTTAAAGGATCGCTAGGTAAAAAATTAATTCAATTTACTCACCGGTACCAATATAAAGCTGCATTTATAATGTCTAAATGCAGCTTTATTATTCTTTAAATTAAAAATTTACAAGACCAGCATTGTTTTCAAGATTTTAAATTACCCACCTTTTTTCGAAATTCACCTATTGAGTAACATCATCTTACGCAGAAAAATATTTTCAATCCGGAAATTCTATATTAAAGCCGATGCCTCTAACGGCGTCGAAACGGATGCGCTTATCATGCTGAAAGTATTTCCTGAGCCGGGTCATAAATACATCGAGGCTTCTTCCCAGGAAATAATCGTTCTCGCCCCAGAGTGTTTCCAGGATTTCTTTCCGGTTGATGATCTGATGATTGTTTTTTGAAAGCAACAACAAAAGCTCCGATTCTTTTTCCGTGAGTTGTATGGTTTCATTTCTAAACATAATCCGAAACTGTGAAGGGATAAAAGAATAATCACCGATACCGATGATCGTCTGCACGGTCTGCTGCCGTTTCAGGATATTTCTGATCCGGAGAATAAGCTCCTCAGGTTCGCAGGGTTTTGTAACATAGTCGTCCGCTCCTAACTTCAATCCTAAAATTCGGTCGATGCTCTGCCCTTTCGCCGTTAAAAACAAAAAAGGAATTTCTGAAGATTTACGGATTTCTTTGGATAGCTCGAAGCCGTCCATTACAGGAAGCATGACGTCCAGAATAGCCAGCTGAAAACCGCTGATGATCTTTTTATCTTTTAATATTTCTTCAGGATTGGGAATCCAGCGTACCGTGAAATCTGAAAATTCCAGGTATTGCTTCAGGACCATTCCCAGGTCCGGATCATCCTCAACCAATAAAATTTTAGGCTTCATCAGGTATGATAATTTTAAATGAAACTCCTTTTTTCTTTGATGCAATCGCAATATGGCCTTTGTATTTGTCGACGATTCTTCTGATTAAAAAAAGCCCGATACCTAGGCCATTGGTATGGTTATTTTCTTCCCGGCTGATCCGGTAATATTTTTCAAAAATATTTTTATGCTCTTCTTCCGGGATTCCGATTCCATTGTCTGAGACCTCAATTTCCATGGTTTTGTTCATCATCACGAAAACATCAATTTCATTAGCCCCATATTTGACGGAATTATCGATAAGATTATCCATGATCTGCCTGAAATCATATGCATACAGGTGTTTATTTTCAGAAAAGTCAAGTTCTGTATTAAAGACGATGCCCATGTATTGTTTTTTAACCTCAGCAAAATAGTCGTTGAGATCCTTCTTGGTAATCAAAATATCATCGGCATCATACGCATGGATGGAAGACACAATATTTTCCAGGCGCCTGATCTGACGTTCCAGTAAAGCTTTGGACTCCGGATCGGAAGAGCGGGCAATGGAAAACTTCAGGGTAGTAATCGGCGTATTGAGCTCATGCGCTATCGAATCGATGGTGGTGTGCAGCTGGATGATTTTCTTTTCCTGACGGTTTAGGTTGCGGATGCTGTTCCGGAACAGGATAATGATCAGGATAACAATAAGCAGACTGATAACGACCAGCGGAATAATTTTCTTTAAAATCAGGAATTGGAGGTTAAGCACCTGAAAAGTAGACCTCGATTTTACGAGATAGGAATTCTTCTCATCCAGTTTTAGTTGGGGATCCTTATTGGTCTGGCGGCTCGTCCATTTTCCTTCATACACCACCATCGGCCTCTTTAATTCTTCCAGGGTCTGGTACAGAATAATAGAATGTTTTTCCGGTAACAGTTCTTTTTTCTGAACTTCATCGAAAACGGAATAGATCTCATTTTTCATAGCAATCCTGAAGCCTGAGCTATCGACACTTTTCTTAAGCAGCTCTTGCAGCTTTCTGCTGTAAAATGCCTGCGAATGATAGAGCTTTTCCGGATGGGTAATCTCTTCTTTCTGGATAACAATTTCTTTCTTTAATTTTTGAAAGTCTTCCACCAACCTGTCTTCACTTACTTCCGTCTGAGAATCTTCCATTTTTTCCTGTATTTTTTCAGCAATGGCTTTGGCTTTCCGGTTCAGCTCTTTTTCTTCCAGGCGGTATGAATTGTAAATGTAATAGCCCTGCAGAACGATCAGTACCAGAAGGCTGAAAGAGAAAATGATGATGGTTATGTTTCTATTCCGGTTCATTTTTTAGCAGGTTGTTATTTAGCTTGTAAATTTTTTATTTAAAATCCTGAGACATTACCGGAGAATTTCTCTTCGGTCTACGGTTTATGCTGCTTCAAAAATACAATCAATTTTCTTTCAAAATACCCATTAACCTTGCATTAACCGTTCATTAACAAAACTTTCGGGGCTATCGCCTCAATTTTGGAGAAAATTACTGAAATGAAAACATCAACGGTACAAGCTTTCGGCTTTATCTTCCTGCTGTTCCCTATTATTTTATGGAGTCAAACCATTAAAGGGCACATTGAAAATGGAAACGGAGAACCCATCAGTGAGGTCCGTGTCGAAACGGGTAATGCTAAAAATACCATTTACTCTGACCAGGAGGGCAACTTTAGTCTTGAAGGAATTACGGCATTTCCCGTATCATTGATCGTTAAACAGCCGGATTACAGAGATTATGAAATCATGCTGGAAAATAATGAATCTTTGCACATTGTTTTGAAAAAAGATACCGCAAAAAGCATTGAAGGCGTAACGTTAACTGCTAAGAAACCTATTCTGAAAAGGAAAATCGACCGGATGGAATTTAATATCGACAAAACTCCGCTACAAAACCTGAATGCCTGGGAAATCCTGAAAAGTACCCCGAATATCCTGGTAAAAAATGATGAGCTGAGCGTCCGGGGAAATTCCCAGATTATGGTAACCATCAATGATAAAAAAACACTGATGAGCCAGGAACAGCTGAAACAGCTTCTCGAAAGCACCGACGGAAACAATGTATCTTCCGTCGAGGTAATTACCAATCCGCCGGCAAAATATGAAGCACAGGGAAGCGCCATCATCAATATTAAAATGAAGCAGAACGTTCTTTCCGGATACAAGGGAAGAATCTCCACACGCTATACCCAGGCGACCTACGCACGGGGATTGGTCGGAACTTCACAATCGTACAATACCGATAAATGGCAGCTGACGGGAAACTATAATTTTGTTACCGGAAATTATGTACGCTATAATTTTGACGTGGTTACTTTTGATAAGGATAAAACCCGCTGGGAAAGTGATATGGTAAGAAAAACAAATGTCCGCGAACAGCATGTATACAATTTCTCCGGCCAGTACACCGCAGACAGCCTTTCAACCGTTCAGTTCGGGTTTGACGGTAATAATATGCCGGACAGGAGCGGCCGCTTCCTGATCCCCACCCATATTTTCAATACGGAAACCAACCAATTGCAATCGTATTACCTAACTTCCAACAGAAGAAGTCTCTATAATAACGACTTTAATGCTTATTTAACCTACGACCGAAAATCGGGAAACCATAATCTAACCTGGGCGAATAATTTCAGCACCAGACATTTTAAGGAAAGCCAGGATGTGGAGACTCTTCTGGATTTCGCCGGCCAGCCGGAAAGCACCAACCGTTTTGCCAACAACAGCGTACAGGATATTTCACTGTATTCTACCCAGCTGGATTACCGTTACTCTAATGAAAAACTGACCATCGAAAGCGGATTGAAATACAGTTTCGTAAAAAATGGGAACGATCTCAGCTTCTTTGACGGAACAGGGGGAATCCTCACTCCGGATCTGTCGAGAAGCAATCTATTCAATTACCAGGAAAATATTTTCGCCGCCTATCTTTCTTCCGAATATAAATGGAAAAAATGGGAAATGAAAGCAGGGCTGCGCTCTGAAACAACTTTGATCAGAACAAGATCCGACAATCCCAGTGTAGAAAACCGCACCACAAGAACAGGGCTCTTCCCTACTTTTTATCTCATGTACAATATAAAAGAAGGACAGCAGCTCGGATTTTCTTACGGAAAAAGAATCGACCGACCGAACTACGATTTCCTGAATCCGTCCAGGTCTTATTATAATTTATATTCTTATTTCCAGGGAGACGCCAACCTCAGATCAACTATCATTCACAATCTGAGCCTTACCTACACTGTGAAAGACTGGAATTTCGAAGCTTATTTGAGCTATATCAAAGATCCGTCTATGGAAATATCCTTTCAGAATCCACAGACGTTTGAAACCATTTACCGCTATACCAATATTGATCACGGAAAAAATATGGGATTCAATTTCTCAAAAAGCTTTTCTATAAAGCCATTCTGGAAGCTTAATCTTTTCGGGATGGGCGAATATCAGGAAAACTATTTCTTCGGAACTGATACGATCCTGTATAAAAATGATGTTTTCTTTTACAACACCAATATTTCCACCCAAATCACACTGGATAAAGCTAAAACCTGGGATCTGAATGTTTCTTATGAGTATAATTCCAAGAGCATACAAGGATCTTTCAATACCAGTGCTTCCCAGAAGACAAGTATCATCATCAATAAAAAAATGTTTGATAAACGCCTGGAAGCCGGATTGGTAGTCAATGACATTTTCCGTACGGATAAAAATACGATCTCGACCCGATACGCCGACCAGAATCAATACTTTACCGATTACCGGGATACTCAGTATTTCATGATCAATCTCAAATACAATTTTGGAAACCAAAAAGTAAAAGAGGCCAAAACCGGTACGAAAACCGCCGAGCAGAACAGATTGTAACCACAAAAAAGGTGGCCTTTCGACCACCTTAAAGGAATATGGAATTAAAAATTATTTTTTAATTGCTTTGATGGTCTGCTTTGTTCCGTCATTCATATACAGAACAATCAGATACATTCCTGTATGCAATTCACCTAAATGAAGGGTGGAAGAAGGTTTATCAAAAGTTTTAACCGTTCTTCCGGAAACATCGGTTACGGCCATAGATTTTACATTCTTAATATCTGAAATGTACACTATATCAGTAAACGGATTCGGATAAGAAGTAATGGTATTTTTGTGGGCAGCTGTCTCGGAAGTTGCTAAAGCAGATGCCGGTTCCCAATATACATCATCCCAATACACGTTGGGCGAGTTTGTCTGCGCCGGCATTCTTACAGCAACCCTTGCATTGGCAGGAGCCGTTGACGGGAAAGTAATGAGACTTTCCGTTCCCGATGCATAAGTCGTATTGGAAATATTTAAAGTCTGCACAATAACAAACGAGCTTTCATCGGTCGGATTGGTCATGTATCCGATGTTGAGAATGGCCGGAAGTGATGATCTTACTTTAAATCGTAATCGGTATCCTGCATTGATGGTGCTTAACGGCGGCAATATGACAATACTGGTCTGCCCGGCAACATTATTGTACTGAAACATATTTCTTGATCCTGAAGCCGGAGATGCCGCATTGATTGCCTGATTGGCTGTATTTCCCAGAATAAGTCTTCCCCAGCAGGACGGTACGATATTCCCTGTACCATAAGAATCGAAATTCTCGTATAAAGTGGCAACCGCATCACACAACGTGGTAAAAGCAGCAGCAGGAGACCAGTCACTTTTATCGGATGCACTGCAGGCAGACCTTACCCAGAAATAATAAGTCGTTCCTGAAGAAAGATTTGAAATCGTAGCAGAGGTAGAAACGCTTGTTCCGGACGGAGCTGTACTTGAGGAAGGTACTGTGTTGCTTATCGAATAATAATATTCGTAACCATTGGATGGAACTGTAATCGGAGCGGTCCAGCCTACCGTTGCCACTGCTTGAGCAACATTAGAAACAACAAGAGAATTCGGCTCCAGGCATGCTGCTGCCTGCTCCCACACCACATCATCCCAGTATACCGTAGCAGCAGTAGCCTGCGCAGGCATTCTTACCGCGACTCTTGCATCAGAAGGCACTGTAGTAGGAAACGGTACATTGGTATTATTTCCGTACGTCGTATTGGTAATATTTAAACTCTGAACTACCACAAAACTATTTGGGTTAAAAGCATTGGTAAGATATCCAACATCTAAAACTGCCGCAGAACTTGCCTTTACTTTAAACTTCAGCTGAAATCCTGCATTAATTGTACTTAATGGGGGCAGCATCACGATATTTGTCTGGCCTGCCGTATTATTATACTGGGTAATATTCTTGTTTGTAGAGCCGCTGGTTACAACAGCGATGGTCTGCGCCGCATTAGCGCCTGTAACTATTCTATTCCAGCATGGAGGCACAATACTGCCTACCGTGTAGGAATCAAAGCTTTCCGTTAGTGTTGTTACCGGATTGCATAAGGTGGTAAAAGTTCCTACAGCAGACCACACACTCGTGTTTGAGGCATTGCATACCGAACGCACCCATACATAATAGGTGGTTCCCGCCGCTAAACTGGAGAAGGAAGCGTTAGGCGCTGTGGTGCTGCCCGAAGGAACTGTAGAAGATGTTGGCGCTGTGCTTGAGGTAGAATAATAATATTCGTATCCTGTGCCTGGCGCAGGAACAGGCACTGCCCAATTAATGGCAGCAGTTGAAGTTGTTGCAGCCGTCTGGAAAATATCCGATGGCGCAAAACAGCTAGGCGGCGTCCAGGTATATGTTAATCCATTCGCAGGAAGACCGGGTGTCGCATTAGCTGAATTAAAGCTGAACCATTGGGTGGAACTGTTTGCTGTTCCTGCGGTAGAACTGTTAAAAGAAACGGTAGTAGGATTCAGCCTGTTATTAAAATCATTAGCATTAGCACCCCTTAGACCGATCTGCCTTGATGCGGAATTCGTTAACGTGCCGGCAGCGATACTACAGTCATTATAAACGATGGTTATTTTATTGGTGGTCTCCTCCAGCCTGATCTGAAAGCTTATCTTGGCAACCGCCGTTGTACTGGAATTTGAAAATGGCCTCCACTCTTTAAACTGTACCACAAATGTCCTGTTCGGCGCCGTTCCTAAAGTTTCATATCTCAGCTCGCTGGCAATAGAACCGGATACGTAAGCAGCACTCAGATCCCCGCCGAATGCAGAGATCGCCCCGGCATAATAGGTATTCGTACCACTAATAGGTGTGGTATTATATGTAAAAGGAACGGAACTCCCGAAAGTGATATACCCGTTGCTGTTAATATTCAGATCAGTATAAACTGCTCCGTTAAAATTAAAGTTAAAAGGAATAGTTCCTGATGGAAGGGTCCAGTTTTGTGAATCGAAGTCCATAGGACTGGTGGCAGTATCTAAAACCGTACCTCCGGTAATTGGAACATAAGTTCCTGAACTCTGGGCGAAAGAATAGGAAGCTACCTGTGCATTCGCCATAAATGCTGTCAGAACTGACAAAAAAGAGAGTAGTAATTTTTTCATAAATGGATTATTTATTTCGGTGTTAAATTTAATAAAAATAAGCAATCACCTAGCATAAAGCATTATTTTTAATAAAAAAAGTATTAAAATAGATTATTATTAATAATTAACATTAAAACAATTAAATAATTCAATTAAACAGTGAAAATAATATAATTTTATTTAAAACAAAATAAGCCAAAAATCAGTAACAAATCAAAAAAAATTCTAAAAATACAGTTATCTGTAGTGAAAAAATTTAAAAAACAACAATTATAAAGTCTTTTTTTGTATTCCGGAAAATATTATTTGTGATTATTCATTAATAAAAATTTCCAGAAAACCGATCAGCCGGTTTCCACCATGGCTCCATCGGATGCCGTGCCCTTCTCTTTCCCTAACTTCATACACAAGTCCATGCTTATAATGAAAAAAAACATTCCACCAGGTTTTGTTGTCCAGGATATAACGGATTTTATTCAGAACCTTCTGTTGCTTCTGCTGATTATTTCCTTTTATTTCTCCCCAAAAACGGTCGTCCATTCTTCCTACGTGTTTTTCCCAGGCTCTCTGGGCAATGGTAATTTCAATGTTAAAAGGTCTTTCGCAGGCTTCGATCAGGATATTTTGTAACGGCGGAACGGCATTTTCATCCCGCAGGCTCGCGGAGGTCAGCCGCTGGCCCAACAGATCCAGCCAAAGCTCAAAAGGAATTTTCTCCAGCTGACTGGCCTTTTCACTGACTGGCTTTTCAGAGTCAAGAATGCTGATGAACATACTGAAACTTTTATTCCTGTCCGTATGTATTTCTTCATTAAAAAAAGGCAGGTCCCAATCTAAAGTTCCGTTTTTAAATTTCCGGATATTTTCCTCTAATGCTTTAAGATGCTCTCCCGCTAAAATGGCCTTGTACTTCTCTTTCCATTCATTAGAAAATAAAGAAATGATTTCTTCAAAATTCATAATCAGAACATTTTGATGAGACTGGCAGAAAGATTTTCTTCAGCAATCAGAAAACCGACTAGATTAAACCAGCTTTTACAATGATCCAGAATCCATGCGTCTGAGGAAACGGCAATTTCAGCATTTTCAACCAGAAATTTATCCGGATTGAATTCCAGGGCGCCACTCCAGTTCAGATTATTCTCCAGGGCGAAATCCATAATCATCTGCTTCATTCTTCCGCTGTTGGAAACCGGCTGATCAAAGATCCAGACCATTTCCGCCGCTGCCGATCTTCTGAAGAACGAAGCTACATAATCAATTGACCGCTGGGTCTGCTGCACCCTTTTGTAGGTTCCATGTACTCCCGAAAGATCCCGGAAACAGCCATCTGTTCCCTGAAAGACGTATGCCCCTGAAAATAAGCTTTCCAGCAAAATCAGTACATTGAAACCGTCAAGGTAGATGGTCTTATCCTGTAAATCCTGGAACTGAAGCTCTTTTGATTTCCTGCTTTGGATCTGAAGTTCTGAAGCTGCCGCACTGCGTACAGCCTGGATCTGACGGGTTTTCAGTCGGTACCTATTTCCGACCAATTCTGAAGCTGCCCTTTCGGCATACTTTCGGCCCAGCAAATACTCCATGTCCTGAACAGCAAACCTTAGTTTTTCAAGCTGCTTTTCCGAACCGAATAAGACATCATCTCCTGTATTTTTCCCGCGATTCCTATTGTTCATATCCAAAGGTAAAAGTTATTTTTCAGGGTGCAGAAATAATTTCAGGAATTTTTTTACTTAAAATTAAGATTGGCTATCAGTAAGCATCCATTTGAACTGTACTTTAAATTCGAAATTTAACTTTCTAAAACTATTACTCAAAATCTGCCGGCACTGGCTCAACACATTTCTAAATCATTGATGTTTAACATAAATAAAAAAGCCAATGCTGTTATGCTTTGGCTTTTTATTATGTCTAAAATTCGTTCAATGATCAAAAGAACTACTTAATCACCTTGTATTTCGGAACCAATGCTTTCATAATGGCCCAGGCGATGAGGTAAGCCACAGCACCAATCGAGAAAATGATCATGTAGCCTTTATCGATTCCGTCTACAACGACAGCTCCTGACTTTTTCAGATCTTCAAAAAATCCTTCCGGCAATCTTTCATTAATATATTGCGGGTATTTTTCCAGAAGTGGCACTCCGTTTACGGTTGACCAGGCCTTGTGGGCATGATCAAATAATACACCGGAAGATTTATTAATAATGAAAGAACCGATGCCCCCTGCCATACCGCCGATGCCGGTGATGGTCGCAATGGCTTTTTTCGGGAACATATCGCCCACGGTAGAGAAAATATTTGCCGACCAGGCCTGGTGCGCTGCTCCGGCAATTCCGATAATCAGTACCGGGATCCAGTAGGTAATCGAGCCCAGAGGCTGCGCCAGCAAAGCCAGCAGCGGGAAAAAGGCAAAGATCAGCATCGCTTTCATTCTACCCGAATAAGCATTCATCCCCTTTTTCTCAACAAAATATTTCGGAAGCCAGCCGCCGATGATGGATAACAGAGTGATCATATACAGGACAAACAAAGGAAATGCACTTTGGGTAGAATCCATCTGGTACACCGAGCTTAGATAGGCAGGTGTCCAGAACAGAAAAAACCACCATACCCCGTCGGTCATAAATTTCCCAACGGCAAATGCCCAGGTCTGCCGGTAGCTGAAACATTCTCTGAATGAAAATTTCCTTTCCGGAACCGGAGTTTCTTCAACAGTAATTTCTTCATGGTCCTGATTGATATACTTTAGTTCATGCTCATTGACTTTATGATGCTCATGCGGCTTTTTATAATAGAATACCCAAAGCCCCATCCAGAGGAAGCCTAATGCTCCAATGATGATAAAGGCCCACTCCCAACCCAGCGCCTTGGCAATGAACGGAATGGTAACCGGAGCTGCCAAAGCACCCACCGTGGCTCCTGCATTCCAGATGCTGGTGGAAAAAGCGCGGTCTTTTTTAGGAAAATATTCTGCCGTGGTCTTAATGGCTGCCGGAAAGTTCCCGGCTTCCCCGATGGCCAGAACAAAACGGGCAAATACGAATAAGGTGACGCTGGTACTGATAATGGCTGAGGTATCGGAGACTTTTGCAATGAGTTCCTTCGAACCCTGGAAACCGGCCAGCCAGTTTCCGGTGAGGATTCCGGAAGTACCGATCCCGCAGAAGGCGTGCAAGACAGCCCCTACCGACCATATCGCGATAGCCCATAAGAATCCTTTCTTAGTATCCATCCAGTCTACAAATTTCCCGGCGAACAGCATTCCGACCGCATAAAAAATAGAAAAGAGGGCCGTGATGTTTCCGTAATCGCTGTTGTTCCAGTGAAATTCCGGAGCAATGAAGTCTTTCCAGGTCAGAGATAATACCTGACGGTCCAGATAGTTGATCGTCGTAGCGATAAACAGCAAGACACAAATCGTCCATCGGAACTTGCTCGGTTTAAGAGAGATGACTGAACTCATATTTAATTTTAGAATTAGCTATTTTTTGTTTTTTGAATAATGCTTTTAAAGCAAAGCCGTAATTTTTTCCAGTCTTGTCTTATTATTTTAAAGCCTGAATGATTTCCAGTACTTTCCGGGTTTCATTTTCGATGGTTTCGTAATCTCTGGCCTGCATTAATTCTTTGCTGACGAGCTTGCTGCCCATACCTACGGCTGAAACGCCGGCTTTGAACCAGCTTTCAATGCTTTCTTTTGTCGTATCCACGCCACCGGTCGGCATAAATTTCAGGTTCGGAAATACTTCTTTGACCGCCCCCATAAATCCGGCACCCAAAACATTTCCCGGAAATAGTTTGATGAAAGTCACGCCCGCATTTTCAGCTTCGATGATTTCCGTAGGCGTCATACACCCCGGGCTGTACAGCCTGTCTTTAGGGATTAAAAATTCAGCGACTTCCGCTACAAATCCGGGACTGATAAAAAAATCGGCTCCTGACGCGAAGTATTCTTCAGCCTGCTTTCTGTTTTTTATGGTTCCGATGCCCAGCAGCATCTCCGGCATCTCTGTATTACGGATTTCCACCATTTTTCTGAAGTTGATTGCCGCCGCTTCTCCCCTGCTGGTATATTCCACCGCGTAGATCCCGGCTTTGTATAGCGCTCTCAATATATCTACTGTTACCGATTCATCCGCATTGTAATACAGCGGCAAAACCCCTTGATTTACAATTGCCTGGGTAACTGTCTGAATTTTTGTCATTTTTAATTTTTATTTTATAATCCTGGTTTTTAACGCAAAGTCCGCAAAGATTTTATGACTACTAACTGCTTTTAAGCTCGCAAAGTTTTCTTTTACTACTAAACGTTTTAAGGTCGCAAGCTCTTCGACAGGCTCAGCATAAACTTGTGCTCGTACAGCCTAATAAGCTTTCTATTATCAACCCTCTATTTAGAGTTAGTTTAGCTAATTGTTAAAGCTAATTACTGAAATTACCAAAAGCTAAAAGCCAGCAGCTAGCTGCTACCTCTTTATTCTTCCGCCGGAATTGCCAGCCATTACTTCCAGAATATCCTCGGCGCTGCTGTAGTTGATATCGCCTAAAATCGTGTGCTTGATCGCGCAGGCGGCATTCGCAAAATGCAGTGCTTTTTCATCATCAAAATGCTGTAAGCCGTAGATTAGGCCCGCTGCAAACGCATCGCCGGTTCCGATCCGGTCGACCACAGGGTTTACTTCCAGGAGCTCGGTTTCAAAATAGTTTTCCTCTACCAACGCCCTGCCTTGGGTCTGCTGGGCGCTTGCCGTAACCCCGATTCTTATTTTGTCAAAGATTTTATGAATGGAAGGAACCTGTTGCTTTAATTCCCGGCAGGCATGAAGAAAGCCTTCTTTGTCCGACGAAAACTGACTGCCAAGAATTTCGTTAATTTCAGCTACTCCGCCAATGAAGATGGTGGAGTATCCGACTAGCTCTTTTAATACTTCATTTCCTGTCTTACCGTATTTCCAGAGGTTGGAGCGGTATGCCGGGTCTGTGGTAATTTCAATTCCCATATCACGGGCTGTCTGAAGACCTTCTTTCAGGCTTTCGTAAGCGGATTCCGAGATTCCCGGGCTGATGCCTGTCCAATGGAAATAACCGCAGCCTTCCAGCGCTTTTTTCCAGTCGGTTTTTCCGGCTTCAATGTTCGCAAAAGAGCCATTCAGCCGGTTGTAAGCAATCCGGCTGGCACGGACCGCGGAACCGACTTCCAGAAAATACAGTCCCAGAGGATGTTCGTTTTTGGTGATAAAAGAGGTATCGATTCCGAAGCTTTTCACAAAAGCCAGTGCCGATTCCCCTACGAAATCATCGGAAACACAGCTCACATGCTTCACCTCACCGCCCATGGATGCCAGTGATGCCGCGACGTTGAGTTCGGTTCCTCCAAAGAAGAATTCCATCCCGTGGCTCTGCTTCATCGTCCGGTTTCCGGATGGGGAAAGCCGCATGATGATTTCTCCGAATGTAAGTATTTTGTTCATAATTTTTATAATGCTGTTTTTTAACGCAAAGACCGCAAAGATTTCTTTTACTACTAACTGTTTTTAAGTTCAAGGGTACTTCGACGGGCTCAGCATAAACTTTTTCACTTAGCAAGTCTGCGAAGACTTTTTACTCAAAAACATTTTATTAAATCATTAAGATTTTATTAAGAAGTTTAGAAAGACTTAAGCTGCTGCGCTTTAAGAAACACCCTAAATAAAATCTTTGATTTTCCTTAATCAAATCTTAACTTCTTCATTCTTCTTAATGGTTCAAAATTTTCGCGGATTAAACAAATCATTCATACTAAAAAAATCTGCGTCATCTGCAAAATCTGCGAGAGACATTATCTTAGTTTAAAAATCAAAATAATTTTTAGCGTTATGGTAACAGATATCGGAAATAATTTTCCCGATGTGCTCCATATCATCAGGCAGCTCTCCTTTTTGGATTTCCTCTCCGAAGAGGTTGCACAGTACCCTTCTGAAATATTCGTGTCTCGGAAAGGAAAGAAAGCTTCTGGAGTCGGTCAGCATTCCCACAAAACAGCTGATCAGTCCCATATTGGAAAGAGCATTCATCTGCTTGATCATCCCGTCTTTCTGGTCCAAAAACCACCACCCGGAACCAAACTGTACCTTCCCTTTGATGCTCCCGTCGTTAAAGTTCCCGATCATGGTAGCAAAAATTTCGTTGTCGGCAGGATTAAGGTTATAAAGAATGGTTTTGGTTAATTTATCTTTTCCGTCTAACGCGTTTAATAATTTCGATAATGTTTCCGCCTGCACAAAATCCCCGATGGAATCCCAGCCGGTATCTGGACCTAAAATCCGGTGCATCCGGGCATTGTTGTTTCTTAAAGCGCCCAAGTGGAACTGCTGCACCCATCCGAACTGGTGATACGTTTCGCCTAAGAATAGTAAGATGGCTGTTTTAAACTGGTTTACCTGCTTTTCGGCAATTACCTTTCCGGCCAGTTTGTCGGCAAAGATGGCATCAACCTCAGCTTCCGTAGTTTCCTCAAAGGAAATGTTGTTTAGTCCGTGGTCACAAAGCCTGCAACCGTTTTCATGGAAATATTCAATTCTTTTGAGCAATGCATCGCAAAGCGTCTGGTAAGAAGTGATCTCAACACCGGCCGATTCGCCTAATTTTGAAATATAGTCTGCAAAGTTGTGGTTCTCGATCAAAATGGCTTTGTCCGGGCGGAATGCAGTGGTAACTTTAACCTTCCAGCCGCTTTTTGCCAGGTCCTGATGGTAATTTAAAGTATCCAGAGGATCCTCCGTTGTACAGAGGGATTCCACATTCATTAATTCTAAAAGACCTCTTGTCGATTTTTCAGGAGTCTGAAGCTGGGAGGAGATGTTATCGTAGATTTCCGAAGCATTGTTTTCACTGAGCAGTTCATCGATGCCGAAATATCTTTTCAACTCCAGGTGTGTCCAGTGATACAGCGGGTTTCTTAAAGTATACGGAACCGTCTTGGCCCAGGCTTCGAACTTTTCCTTATCGGAAGAGTCCCCGGTGATGAATTTTTCATTAATGCCCAGCGTTCTCATTGCCCTCCATTTGTAATGGTCGCCCGCAATCCATACTTTGGAGATATTTTCGAAAACGGTATTTTCTGCCATATCCTTAGGAGTCAGGTGGTTGTGGTAATCAATGATCGGCTGCTTTTCCGCGTAGTTGAAGTAGAGTTCTTCAGCGTAAGTATTTTGCAGTAAAAAACTGTCGGTGATAAATGATTTCATTCGTATATTTAAAAGGTCTTACCTTCATTTTATTGATACATCATTGATCAGAAATTATTCCCGAATCTTCCATGGGACATTTGTTTTCCGGATGTCGGATGCAGAAAAATTCTGATTTTGTCACAGGTAACTCTTCTTTTCACAAATTTCTAATTTTTATTAAATTATATAATCAATTATGCAAAACAGTGTAAGAAAACAGCTTTGAAAAAATACCCGTGCCTTTAAATATATAATTATTATCTAACTCGTTAATAAAAAATTAACCTAACCCTATAACAATTTGAAAACAAATTAATTAACCGGTAAAATATTTTAGAAAACAATATAAAACCGGTAAAAAAACTATTTTTATTTTACCTAAAACAAGTATCTGAATTTCTTTTTCTCACTGAATCATCCCAAAACAAAACATTTGGCATTTTACTATCAATTAAATGAAAATACGATCAAATAAATATACTTTTTATAATTTTATAACTTAAAAATCGCCAATTATTCAACAGAATTATTCTTAGTAATTATCATAAAATTTATGAAAAGTAAAAAAATCATTTATCACGAAAGCAAATGATTATATCCTTAGAATTGAGTGGTAATTTATGATAACCTGAGGATTAAAATATAATTTTCCCAAAAAGAAAACCGTTTATTTTAACGATGACAGAATGATTTTTTATTTGAATACATAAAAATTTGCAATATTTAACTAAAATCGGTTTTTAATTAAAGATTTTTCAATGCATCAACTATTTCTTCACCATGTTTTTCTCCCCGGCAAAATTTGAATATTTTCATATAAAATCTTCAGAGCAACTGTGCTTTTAATTAGTACTATCATGGAAATAGAAGGAGACAAGATTGTTTCTCCAGAGCGTTTAATTTTAGAGATGGAAAAATAAAAGCGCCTGCTGTTACACAGACGCTCCTGACTCCATCTTCTTCATGATACTTTCGACCACTACTTAAACATTCACATCGCTTTTTTATTGTGTTTCTACCTTCTTTTTTTAAAATCCCGCAGGCATTGTCAGATCATCCTTTTGACTTGCATCAAATAATTTTATGGCTAAAAAACTGACCTGCTCGCCTGCGGAATAAGAACCTGATATATCCTCAAAAACCACAATCACCGGAACTCTTCAGGTTCTTAATTAAAACTCAAATTCTCCGATCAGAATTCCGTCATCATGGTTTTCATTTTCTTTCTGATTCTGGAACACCACTATTTAAATTTTCTATGGACTATCTACTTACTTTGGCAATTGCCTCTACTATTATAGATGCAGAAATTGCTAAAAGCGTTGGAAAAAGATTGAAAAAAATTTAAATAAAATCCTATCATTTTATTTTTCAGTAGTTTATTTTTTTTGAAATTATCAGGTCAGTTTAGAAAGATTATCAATTGTTTTATAAAAATTAACAATTTGAGCAAGCTTCAATTTATGATAAAAGCAAAATAATCCTGACAAGTGTAAACAGCCGTTGGGCAACTTATTAAAAAATAATCCAAATTCCTTTGCTGCCTTATGAATTCCATCATAAAAACTGCAGTAAAAAAGCTTTTATCTTTGAAAAGTATTCATTCACTCCTTGCAACTTATTTTTTCAAAGACCGTTTTCCAACCCGGGGAACGGCCTTTTCGTTTAATGGCTTCCTGTAAATAGAAAAAATTTAATTCTAAATAAAAAAATTCCACTGAAGACCCTATCTCTACATCGTCGCTTAAATTCTTTTTATTAAATGTTAATTATCAAAAGATTAATGATAAAATCAGCCCCTCCTAACCAATCTATACATATCCATATTGATTGTAATATCCAATAAATAAGAGGCCGAATAATCCTTTACATACAATTACGGTCCCAATCTTGTAAATGTTAGCCATAGCATCAAACTTTATTGAGTATTGATCTTTATATTTTATACCTTTGTTTATACCAATACAAGTGCAAATTATTATTCAATACATTTACCCATGTCTGATATAAATCCATCGGAAGAACAGAAAAGACTGGCTGCTCTTCGTTCTTATCATATTCTGGATACGGCTTCAGAGCAGGATTTTGATGACCTTACCGAGCTGGCAGCGGCTATCTGCAATACTCCTATTGCATTGATCAGCCTTGTAGACGAAGACCGCCAATGGTTCAAGTCTCATCATGGTATAGAAACCCGGCAGACTGAGCGGTGTTATTCCTTTTGTTCCCACGCTATTGAGAATCCGGAAATTTTAATGCAGGTTGAGGATGCCAGCCTGGATCCCAGATTTCACAATAATCCGCTGGTTACCGGAAATCCCGATATCCGGTTTTATGCCGGTATGCCACTTCTGGATGATGAAGGCCATGCGCTTGGTTCGTTATGTGTCATTGATCAGAAGCCCGGACATTTAAATGAGGTCCAGCAAAAAGCGCTTCGCACACTTGCCCGACAGGTTATCGACAAATTATTGCTGAGAAGAAGCAATAGGGAAATGCTTATAGCGAATGAAAAGCTTGAACAGTCGAACCGATATTTGACGGATGCAGAAGAAGAGTTAAAAAAAATCAATACGGAACTTACAGACAGTAAGGAAAGATTACAGACGATACTTGATATTGTAGGAGAAGGCATCGGCATCACCGATGAAAAAGGCAACTTTATTTATTTCAATAAGTGCGGCCGGGAAATCTTCAAATTTGATGAAGAAACCCTCCCTGCTTTGCATTATGGATCCCCGGAATGGAACAACCGCCGGCTTGACGGTTCGCCGCTGCCTGTTGAAGAGCATCCGGTAACCATGGCACTTCGTACAGGATCCCAAGTTAAAAACTACGAATTCCTGGTTACCAACCGGCAGGGCGGTTCTATGTATCTGCGTGTAAATGCGACTCCCCTTACAGAAAATGAGGAAAACATTACCGGGGCCATCGTAAGTTTTGCCGATATTACAGAAAGCTATCTTTTGCAGCAGCAATTGAAAGACCGGGAAGAAAGACTGCAGGTGGCTATTTCTTCTGCCAATCTGGGAACCTGGCATATGGATTCGCAGACGAGAGAATTTTTCCCTTCTCCGAGGCTAAAAGAACTGTTCGGTTTTCATCCTGATGATGATATGCCTTATTCAGCTGCTTTAACCCAGATCGCCGATTCGCACCGCCACGAAGTTATTAAAGCAGTGAAAGAATCCGTAATCAACGGGGAACCATATGAACTGGAATATCCGGTCATCGGCTACCGCGATAATAAACTCCGCTGGATCTGCGCGACCGGCCATCTGTATACAAAACCCGGAAATCCCCATGTTTCGCATTTTTCAGGAACCATGGCCGATATTACGGAACGTAAGCTGGATGAACAGCGTCGGAGTGATTTTATCGGGATGGTAAGCCACGAATTACGGAATCCGCTTACTGCGATCGGAGGTTACACTTACCTTCTCTCAAAAAGAGCACAGAAAAACAATGATGAAATGGTCTCCAATGCTACCGGTAAATTAAACAGACAGGTGAAGCGTATGGAAGCACTGATCAATGGCTTCCTGGATGTAGCCCGGCTTGGCGAAGGGAAAATACAGCTTAACAAATCATCGTTTGACATGGCTGATCTTGTCCGTATCGCCGAAGAAGAGTCGCTTGCGACCATTACTTCCCATACCGTTGCTTTTGCTCCGGTAGAATTTACTCCAGTGAAAGCCGATAAAGATAAGATCGAGCAGGTGCTTATCAATTTCATCAATAATGCTGTTAAATATTCGCCTGAAGGCAGTACCATTAATGTATCCTGTGTAACGACAGAAGGAATGGCGCACGTTTGCGTAACCGATAAAGGAATGGGAATACCCGTAAAAGACCAGCCGTTTATTTTCGACCGTTTTTACCGGGTTGAAAGTGAAAATATGAAAAATAAGAAAGGATTTGGAATCGGACTTTACATCTGCAAGGAAATTATTGAAAGACATCACGGACAGATCGGAGTCGAAAGCATCGAAGACCAGGGAAGCACATTTTGGTTTACCATACCTATTGTTACCGAATAGTTTATGAAACTATAATATAAGATTTAAAATTAAAATTTCATAAAATAGAAATAAACATTTTTCAACATGTATGGCTTTTGCTATTATATTTTCAGCTTTTTATGCCTTTCTCCCCACTGTTCCATCTGAAGAATGATGGGTTTAAGCTCGTACCCTATTTCCGTTAATTCATATTCAACCCGAGGGGGAACTTCTGCATATACAGTCCTGGTAAGAATATGATTCTCCTCAAGCTTACGCAATTGCATGGTAAGCATGCGTTCGGTAATGTTTGGAATTGATTTCTTTAGTTCGCCAAAGCGCATTTTACCATTCGTTAACCAGGAACAAATGACCAGCGACCATTGTCCACCGATAATATTTGCGGCATAGACTTCAGAACACTCATCCGCCAAAACTTTTTTATTTTCAAAATTAGTCGAGGTTTCCTTTATTTTTCCCATTACTTCACTTTTTTATAGTACCTTACAATAAGATGCTAATATACGAAAGTGACGGTAAATGCTCTATTTTTGTCTCATCACTAAAAAACAGACAAAATGAACAATGCAACGATCTTACACCAGGCCAACGAATTTGTAAAGAAAGGAGATTACGACAGCTTTTTATCTTATTGTATCCATGACACCCGATGGGTTTTCGTTGGTGACCGTACGCTCGAAGGAAAAGAACAGGTACGGGCTTATATGAATGAAGCCTATTTGGAGCCGCCAGTATTCACTGTTGAAACAACCATTGAAGAAGGTGACTTTGTAACCGTGACTGGTGAAATCAGCCTGAAAACCGAAAATGAAAGTTATAACCATTACACTTATTGTGATATATGGCGATTCGAAAACGGAAAAATAGCAGAACTGAAAGCGTTTGTAATAGAAAAGAAACCCTGAATAGTTACTAAAATATATATTCTCTTTTCAAATTTTGAAAAGGGAATATATATTTATTATTTTGAGACATAGCAGGAAAAGGTGAAATACTTTGATTTTAATTACTTTTGAGCGTGTTTTTTAAGCCATTCCAGATATTTTTCCTTTAAAAATAGATTTCCGTCTTTTCTGTATTCCGGAGTAGATGCTGTAAAATGATCTCCGGGATAGTAAGCAAATTTAAAATCCGAATTCAGTTTTTTCATTTCCGTTTCTAAGGCGCGAACAGATTTATTTAAGAAAAAATTGTCATCATTACCCACTGCAACCCTTACTTTCCCATCTAGATCATTCTTAAGGGATTCCCAGTTTTCCTTTAAAAAGGCTGTAATATCATATTTTTTCCAGTTTGCAACTACAGACTTATCAATATTTCCTGTGATGGGATCACACAATCTTTCAGGCGAACCGTCTCTACCTTTCTTACTAAAAACAGAATTAAAAGAATTGAGTTGCTCGCCGCGATAAATTACATTTTCAAGTTGAAAAACATCTTTCATTTTCATCCAGGGAATATTTCCTGCAACAGAAGATAACAACCTCGGGCTACTATCATTTTGATAAAACATATTTACATCACTGTATAAATTTATCATTTGAAAATTTTCGAAATTTACAGGATCCGGCGAACTGGCGAAACAAGCCGTAAATATCTTTGAATAATGGGTCTGAAGCCATAAGGAAGACCAACCGCCACTGCTATGGCCGGTAAGCAGTCTTGCCCCGTTGCATCTATAGCTCTTCTCCAAAACAGGTATAAATTCTTTTGTTAAAGCTTCTCCCCAAGGTCCGTTATTATCGCTGTCAGCGTATACAGAATGTCCTAATTTACCATTGCCATCCAGAAAAACTTTTATAACAGGAACATTTTCAAGCGAGCTGGCCGGTAAATTGTGCCCAGAAAAGTAATGATAATCTGCTCCATAACCAAAAATTGTAAATAAAACCGGGAATTTGCTATTGGGCTCTGTAAAATATTCTACAGGTAAAACCACCGCGGCATTTACTGTCATTGGTATTCCTTGAAAATTGCTCAATAAAACAGACGGCACTTTCAATTCTTTCGCATACTGGGTGTCGGTAAAAGTTTTTTCCGGAACAATCTCTGTAGCGTTAATTTTGATGACCTCAGAATAATTTTTGGTCAGTATAATCTTTTTGCTTTTACTGAATAAATTCCCGGCACTTTCTGAAATTTGTCTCCCACCAAGATTTCTGTCCCAAACAATCTGTACATAATACGCTCCGCGCTCAATGTCTGACAGCATTTTAGGGTAAGAAACGGCATCATCGCCGATTAGAGAAGACTCCCCAGCCTTTAGATTTTTAACCGATTTCCGGAAACAGGGAAATAGATCCACTCCAATCATGCCATTTTTGGGTTCCTGATTATCTTTTGAGAGGTAAACAATTACATTTCCCGTAAAGTTATCAGCATATACTGATGGCGAATAACTTACTTCAAATGTCTGCGCAAAACTTTGTGCGCAGAAAATGGCAAAGAAAAAAATCAGTAATAATTTTTCCCTGGATCCTGCTTTGAAAAGTAATTTAATTGTTGGCATGAAACACCTATTTTAGTTATATGATTAAATATAAGACAATCATTAAGCAGGGATCATTACATCGTTTTGTGAGCTTATACTTCTTTATTAAAAATTAAGTTTCATTTCCAGTGTATACTTCTATAGTTTCCAGAACTTTTCTCGCAATTAATCTCTTTTTCTAAACTATTCCAGGCCGTTTGGATTTCAATTTTTATTGTATTTAAGTTCTTACAGCAAGGCATTTTCTGGTATCTGATATAGAGTTCTCTGAGACCATTTCCATTTTTATTAATGACCCTTTTCGGGAGGTTTTAATTAAATTCAAATAATAACAAGCTAAGAATACCTATATTATCTTTCAGGTAACTTATCCAGATAGGCACGCCAGAAAATAACCAGAATCGCCAAAACTCCGAATACCATTCCGCCCCATGGTGCAATGGATATTCCGTATTGACTGATAAAAAATCCTCCGATGGCCGTTCCTGTAGACACGCCTAAATTTCCGAAAGAGGTCTGAAGACTGTTGGCAAATTCTTTTGCATGAGGTGCTGCTGAAATCATGTAACCTACACCAATCAGAAAACACGGGCCGTACATGATTCCCCATACTGCTGTAACGGCAGCCACACTTAAAAAGGAATCCTCAGTAAAGTAGAATAAAAAAGGGACAATAAAAACTCCGGTGATGAAAAACAACGCCGTCCAAAACATATTTTTGCCCAATAACTTTCCTGATACATAATTTGATAAAACTCCCATAGCTCCGAAAAGCAGCAACAATACGCTGATCTCTTTTTCACTCATATGCTTTTCTTTGGTAAGATAGTCTGCAAAATAACTGTACGAACAGAACCATGCGGTAATTAAAAACAGATTTAAAAGGGTTCCCGAAATGAAGCGGGGCTGCGTCAGTATCAGAAGCTGGTTTTTAAAAGAAGCAGGCTGCTCATTCGGTAGAGAAGGTACATATCTGATGATAATTAAAATGGTTGCCAGTATTACAAATCCCTGGATAGCATACGTCGACTGCCATGAGTACATACTCGCTATAAAAGTACTTACAGGAATCAGGGTAACCTGGGCGAGGGCAATTCCCCCGATAATGATGGAAGTAAGCTGCATCTGATCTTTCTGAGAGGTTCCCCGGATTGCAGCGGCAATCGTCATGGAAAAAAAAGCGGGATGAAGAAGCGTCGGAAGCACCCTCAGCAGTATCAACAGCCAAAAAGGCGGACTGAAGATCGAGAAAAAATTCGAGATGAAAAATAATCCCATCGCACAGAGCATAATGGTCTTTTTATCAAATTTAGAAGCGAATAATACTGTAAAAGGGCCTGTTACTGCTATCAACAGGGCAAAAGTACTGAGCAGGTATCCGGCGGTACTAATGCTGATGTCATAATATTCGGCAATCTGCGGCAGAACGCCGATGATTCCGAATTCGGTGCTGATGATTCCAACGACCCCTAAGCATCCTATATAAGCTATTCTTTTATTTAAGTTTGTTTTCATAATAAACTGATCGGTTTAAAATAAGGTAAAAAAATATATTTGATTGTTTTTTAATTTTTGAAATCAGAAAATTGCCGGGTTTACGTACTTATTTTTCGGTGCTCACCAGTTGGATCATCAGCTGAATCATGTGATCAACCTGCGTCTCGTCCCGGTACAGGACATAGTTTTTTAAAAGGGTTGCAGATGAACTTGCAAAGAAGGCGGCCATCGCTTTTATATCCAGGTCTTCTTTAATACGCTTCTGAAGCATTCCCCGTTCGAGAACGGCAAGATATACCTGCTCTATTTTTTCCTCATTACTTAGCAGCATTTGGTTAATTTCTTCATCAGCTAAAGCCATTTCAAAGATCATTTTTAACGCGAGACAGACCTTTTGATCCTGCATACTTTGTTTTACAGCCATCGTCAACAGCTGCTTCAGATCTTCCAGAGCATTTAAAGTTTTGTCCTGCAAAAAATATTGGTACTCCGAAATCTTAGCCTTCTGATACCGGTCAAGACACTTCAGCAGCAGTTCTTTTTTATCGCCGTAGGTAGGATATATACTGCTTCTGTTGATTTTCAGGTGGCTTTCAAGATCGCTCAAGGAAGTAAAGTGATACCCCTGCTCCCAAAAAAGATGCATGGCAACCTCCAGTTTTTCTTCGTAATCAAATTCTTTTTTTCTTGGCATGATCCTGCAAAGATACAATATTAAACCGATCGGTTTAAATTAATTTAAGTTTTATTTTATGCATTATTTCCTTATTAATACTGGCTCTCATAAAAAGCGGTTGATTTTCTGAGACCTAATTCATCAATATTCATGTAATGTTTTCTCAGATAGATTATATCATCCAATAAGTTAAAATGGTTCCAAAAATAAATCTCTCTTAGTACTTAATAATTGCTAACTTCTATCAGATTTTGATCGGGATCTCTGAAATAGACTGATTTTATGTTGCCCATAGCACCGGTTCTGTCAACAATCCCTTCAAGGATTTCAATATTTTTTTCCTTGAGTTCCTGCATCACCTCCTCCAGGTCTGTATCGGCAATAAAGCATAGATCGGCCGATCCGGGAGTCGGATGCTGGGCTTTCGGCTCAATTTCTTTTCCTTTCTGATGCAGATTTATTTTTTGATGACCGAAGACGAGTCCTTTTCGGTTGTCTCCGAAAGTCACGGCGTTAAAGCCTAAGACTTCAGTATAAAATTTAATTGTCTCATCAATATCGGCTACGGTTAAAACAAGATGATCAATTTTCCGGATTACCATATTTGTATATTTGATGAAATGTACTGAAATTTTCTCATAGCTCTTAGAACAATTATTTAATAGTTCCCAACAAAAGTTTATAGTTACCGATCATTTTGAGATTGCCTAAAAAATGTTCCTTCTTAACTCATCATAAGAGATTAAAAATCAGCAATAATTTTCATATCTTTAATGCTCAGAAATACTTTTGGGTCATTCGATCTATAGTATAAAGATCAGTTTATCATATGAGCGACCTAAATAAAGCACAGGATTTCCAAACCGACATAAACCAAATCAGCCAGATTCCTGCAGTTACCAAAATACTTGAAGTTATCTGTAATGTTACCGGCATGGGCTTTGCGGCCGTTGCCCGTGTTACTAAAGATCGGTGGATCGCCTGTGCGGTGAACGACAAAATCAATTTCGGTTTGGGAGTAGGAGGAGAATTAAAGGTGGAGACTACTTTATGCCAGCAGGTAATGGAAAAGCAGAAAGAAGTGGCCATCGATCATGTTGCTGAAGATCCCATCTATTCAGATCATCATACACCGAAAATCTACGGTCTTCAAAGTTATATTGCCATTCCGCTTTTCCTGACAAACGGAGATTTTTTCGGAACCCTATGTGCCATCGATCCTAATCCTGCACTGGTTAATAATGAAAAGATGATCGATATGTTCAAGCTGTTTGCTGAGCTCATCGCCTTTCATTTGGAATCCCTCCAAAATCTGAGTGATACACAGGCTAAGCTGGAGGAAGAGCAGTCCAACGCAGAAATAAGAGAGCAGTTTATTGCCATTTTAGGGCATGATCTCCGTAATCCTGTGGGTGCTATTTCCAGCGCAGCGCAACTGATGTTCCGTAATTCTCTGGATGAGAGAAATTTAAAACTAGCTAAAATTATAAGTGATTCTACCCTGCGGGTACGAGGATTGATCGATAATATGCTTGATTTTGCCAGCGGACGCTTAGGCGGCGGAATCGTACTGAATTACCACAACGATCATATGGTTCTTAGAGATGTTCTTCATCAGATCATTACCGAGCTCGAAACGGTATACCCGGACAGAGAAATCATAGCAGACCTGAATCTGAACCACCCCGTCAATGGAGATTACAAACGCATCGCACAGCTCTTTTCCAACCTTTTGGGAAATGCCATTACGCATGGCTCCAAAGAATCGCCGATCATCGTAACGGCAAAAAGCGAATCCGATCTTTTTGAACTGTGTGTCATTAATAAAGGAAACAAAATTTCTTCCGAAGCAGAAAAACATCTGTTTCAACCTTTTTCCCGAGGGAAAGTTCACCACGGACAGGAGGGGCTTGGTTTAGGTTTATATATCGCCAGTGAAATTGCCAATGCCCATAAAGGGGAAATCCTGGTTAAATCTTCCGATGAGGAGACCTGTTTTACGTTTCGGTTTAATCAGTAAAATTAAATATCGTTTTTAAAATATTTTAACTGGGATTTTCCTGATCAGCAGATCCCTGAATTCTTTTCATGATCAGCATTCGCAGCCGATCCTCGTGTTCATCTGCCCATTGTCCTAAAGCACCTACCAAAGGAATTAAGCTCTTCCCCAGCGCGGTAAGAGAATATTCTACTTTTGGCGGAACGACCGGATAAATAACTTTCGAAACCAGTTCGTGTTCCTCCATTTCTTTCAGCTGCATATTCAGAACCCTCCGCGTGGCATCCGGTATTTTCCGTTGTAACTCGCTCGGCCTTTGATGTCCCTGATCAATAAACCAGAGCAGACGGATCTTCCATTTGCCGTACAGTACTTCCCCGATCAGATCCAGACCGCAATTTAAGTTCGGTATTATTTTTCGCTCATACATATCACAAAAGTAAACGTATGTTCCGATTTGGGCAATAGGGGAATAATTTATCCCTATATGAATCGTAATTCCGTACTTGTGCAAACTGTTTTTATACCCCAATTTTGTCCTATAAACAATTCTAAAAAATGGAACAATTTAATTTTAACAATGAGTTATCAGGCAAGATTGCACTGGTAACCGGAGGTACAAAAGGAGCAGGAAAAGCAATTGCAGAAAGGCTGTTGCAAGCCGGCGCCACCGTTATCATCTCAGCCAGAAATGCCCCTGAAAACGAGAACAGCCGTATGCATTTTATTGCCTCGGATCTAAGTACAGCGGAAGGAGCACAAAAAGTAATCAGCGAAGTACTGTCTTCTTATGGCCAGTTGGATATTCTGGTCAACAACCTGGGTTCCTCTGCTACACCTGCCGGAGGCTTCCAGGCCTTAACCGATGAAGATTGGGAATCGACTTTACAAGCGAATCTGCTTGCTCCGATCCGGCTGGACCGGGGATTTTTACCCCAAATGATCGACCGGAAAAGCGGGGTTATCATCCACATCGCTTCCATACAGGGCAAACTCCCTTTGTACGATTCCACCTTACCGTACGCCGCCGCAAAAGCCGGATTGCGAAATTACAGCAAAAGCTTATCGAACGAAGTTACCCCAAAAGGTGTCCGGGTACTGACGGTCTCTCCGGGCTGGATCAATACGACGGCCTCGGAAGCCTGGCTCGGTGAAATTGCAAGAAATGCAAACAGTACCGTCGAAGAAGCCCAACAGGGAGTGATGGATGCCTTGGGCGGAATCCCCTTCGGAAGGCCTGCCGAACCGAAAGAAGTCGCTGAATTGGTTGGTTTTCTCGTATCACCGAGAGCAGGTTATTTAACGGGAACTGAATTTGTCATCGACGGGGGTACCGTGCCCACCGTGTAATAATTAAAAAAAAATAAAATATGAATTTACCTCAAGTGATCACCGATTTGGTAAAAGCCCAGGACGATTTTGACAGCGTTGCCTATGCGAATTGTTTTTCCGAGACCGCTGTTGTTTTTGATGAAGGAAAAACGCACCACGGAAAAAAAGAAATAGAACATTGGATCTCAGATGCTAACACCCGTTATCAATCGGTTATGAAGCCTTTAAGCTATGAAGAAAATGGAACGGAAAGCATTTTAAAAGCGGAAGTTTCAGGAACGTTTCCCGGCAGCCCGATTGTCTTAAGCTATCATCTGCAAATTAACAATGGCGCCATACAGTCATTGAAAGTTACGGGATAAAAAAACAGCTAAATTTTAGCCGTTTTTTTTCAATTTTTTTTGTTTATTACAATTGAGAATTTGCTATTATATTGTTGATGTATTTCATTTGTTACGCAATCTCAATCTTGTGGTAAGCCATCCATCGTTTCAGATTTCCAACCATTCTTTTTAGATGGTCTTCATTCAGGAAGATGTTCGTCCAGTAGTCAAACCGGTCGCACTGAACGCTGATGTAATAGGTCATGATGGCTAAACAGGCGAAGGGTAAGAATTCTTTTTCTTCGTTACTGATTTCAGTTACTGTTTCGTAACCTTTGATAAAACAGTCTGCTTTTGCGTGATACTCGTCTTCGTTTAAATGCGTGGTAAACAGCTGAAACAAGAAATAAGAAACATCAAAGCATAAATAACCGTTGCCACAGAAATCAAAGTCAAAAAAGGTGATTTCCTTTTCATCGTCAATATGCAGATTATCGAACCAGACGTCAAGATGAACCGCTCCGTATCTCATCTTTTGTGGGTTAATACGATCCATTCTCAACGTTAAAAATTCAGATAGGGTTTCTAAAAATTTAATCTCGCTGGTGTTTCGATGATAGAATGCTTTTGTTCTTGAAACAGGATTACTAAGCAGGTTCTCAGTATTGTAAGACATTCTTTTCAGCTTAAGGTTTTCTGTCGACTGATGAACTTTTGCCAACGCCTGCCCGATGAGAAAACTGGTCTCCTGCGAAAATTTTGCCGTTTTTATTCCCTTCGCATACGAAAACAGAACTCCGAATCTGGTCCCTTCCGGTGCTTCCATCTCCTGAATGAACTGTTTTGATTGATCCGCTATTGGAAAAGCAACCGGCCGGCCTGTTTCTTTTAAAAGGTTTAAAAGCCTCAGCTCTTCTTCAATTTCCAGCCTCGTCCGCCAATCATAGGTATACACTCGGAAAACATATTGATCTTCCCCATCCTCAACAATATATAAATGATTCATCGCAAGCCGGAATACCTTACATTCCGTTTTGTTGCTCAGTCCATATTGTTGTTGAATAAGCTGACCAAGTGCATGGGGTGAAAGCGTACTGTTGATGGCCGGAAATTTCTTTGTCATTCGTCCTTACTTTATGGCAGGTGTAAAGATAGGGAATGTGTTAAAAATTATTGATCACAATACTGGTTTTTTAAGTGTTTTGAAGGGATGTTTTGAGGAACGATTATATCATTTAAGTCCCGGTTTATTTTGCTTTTTTATTTGCTAATCTTCTCCAAATAATTTTTAATCGGTATAAATAATTGATCCTGACCAGAAATACAATATAACGCATTTTAAGCTACTTGTGAAAGTATAATATTTCAAAAATACAGTGAGTTCTAAGCGAATGGTTCAGGAATTACATAAAATACAAAGGCAAACAGCCATAAAATAATAAAATTAAAATACTCATTTTCAAAAGGTTAATTAAAAAATCAAAATTTATTTAATTTTTAGGTGCAAGGTTTTCGCAATTGCGCCATTTATTAAATGAGTACTCAAGATAACGACATTAATTAAAAATATTTAAACAATTCAAAATGAAAATTCTATCAATATCAAAATCTGTAGTGGCAATGTTAGCGTTAACAAGCCTTTTATTCATCTCATGCAAGAGAGATGATGACACTTATATCAAACCAACAGACGTTACAGCTGTTGGCGGAGAGTATTCAGGCGAAGTTACCGTAAAAGGTACCGCTACCACAAAATACCCTACTAAATTCAGTATTGGAGGCGTAGGGATAGATCTTTATCAGATACCGTTGAATGAAATCATGCCATTGGTTGTTAAGGATGCTACTCAGGCACAGGCCGCCTTAGCGAAAACACCTTATGGCCAACTTATCATGGATTATTCAGCTGTAGCCTCTGAATCCGGAATTATTAACGTTTTCGCAACCCCTGAACAGATGAAGTTTGATGTTCTTGAAAATGGAAAAACCAAAAAAGTGATTGTATCATTTAATGTTACCAATCAGCCGGTCTATACCAGAGCTACCAAGACGATTGACTTTGAAGTGCAGTCCACGCAAATTACGGTCGATGGCACTGCGGTAACCGCTGCACCTATTAATTATAAGTTTTTTCAATGCAAAAACCTAAGTGCTAAATAGTGATCATATATGACTATGCTACAGCTAATTTTGCATAGTCATATTGAACGTTCCAGTATTAACAATCAAAATGACAGAAAAAATGAAAAGAACTTTTTTATTAGCTGCCCTTGCAACAGCAATCAGCTCAAACATCACATTCGCACAAGCTAAACTTACTCAAAAGCCTTTAGCTGCGGCAAAAAGCCAAACTATAAAACAGGTAAGCATACCATTTAAAGAAGCAAAAAGTTATTTTACCAATAACAATGCTAAACCAGGTGTAGTCAAAATTGTAACCCAGGAGGCGTTTGACAAATACTTCGGTGCTGCTTCGACAATGAAATCTTCAGGGACGAAAATAGATTTTTCAAAGCAGATCGTATTAGCTGTTATCGGGCAGCAAAGTAAGAATATGGTATCGCTGGAAGCAAAATCAGTAACTAAAAAGGCAGACGGAACATTGGTGCTTCTTTACCGAAAGCATGTCGGAAAAAAACAGGGCTATAGCAGCCTTACAAGCCTTATCCTCATAGTGGACAAACAAACTGCAGGTCCGGGAGATCTCAAAGCAATAGAAATAAAGTGATTTAATTTGATGTGGTTATGAAGGGGACAAACATTCCAAGTGAATGTGTCCCTTTTTTTTCACGTTCAATTCTGGAAAAGAGTCTGTCCAAACTCTCTAATAAAAAAAGTTGAATTTTTATGAATTTTGCCACGTGTAACATAAACTTTACTATAAATGACCTAAATTTGTCATTAAAATTTGATGATGAAAAACCTATGCCTCCCAATCCCTTGAAAGTAGTTATTTCCGAAGAACAGGAATTGGTCAATGATCTTTTAAAGAAAGACAAAAATGCCTGGAAGTATTTCTATAATCTGTATGCAAAGGATCTTATCCGAATCTGCGGTCGTTATGTCAGCGATAGCGAACAGATCAATGATATCCTTCAGGAAGGATTTGTAAAAATGTTTCAGTCCATCGATAAGTTTGAGTATCGGGGAGATGGTTCATTGAGGGCCTGGATGACGAGGATAATCATCAATGAAGCACTTGGCTATTTGCGAACCTCAACTAAAAATATGGAAGAACCGGTTGATCCGCAGGAAATTCCGGATCATGAGGATGAATCTGATGAGCCTGAAATGCAAGATGTTCCCTCATCTGTTTTATATTCGATGATTCAGGAACTCCCTGTTGGATACCGGACTGTTTTTAACTTATTTGTATTTGAAGACATGGGTCATAAAGAGATAGCAAAACGACTGGGTATAGCAGAGGCATCGTCAGCCTCCCAGTTTCACCGGGCAAAAAAGATTCTGGCGAAAAAAATTACCGATTACAAACAAAGTAATGAAAGGCACTATGGACGATAAATGGTTAAATAAATTGCGGGAGAAGGTCAATGACCATGATCCGCAGTATAAAGATGATTTTTGGGAATCAATAGAAGAACGCCTTTTTCCTGAAGAGGATAAAAAACTGGCGCCGGTGAAGAAATTTCCGATTGCCCGGGTGATTACCTTTGCGGCATCTATCGCAGCATGCCTTTTGGTGATGTTCGTTTCCTATTTTCTTTTAAACGATAATTCTTCACCATCCGGTAAAAACCAGATAGCCGGAGCGAAGAAACCTGTTGATACATCTTCTTCACCTCAAAATGATGGGGCGGATCTTTTGACAAGTGAGCAGAACGACACACAGGTTGGCCAAACGATGCCTGAGCTTAGCGATCTGGAAAGTGCCAAAGAGCAGAGAAAAGCTGTTAAAATAAATTTGAAAGACCAGTTTGGCAGCAATCGCAAAGATGCTGATCAAAGTATAGCTGCCGCCGTACCGAAAGTTGGTACAACGGAACCGGTACTTTCAGACAACAACGTACTTCCAGATAACAAGGTACTTTCAGCTAACAATAATGCACCAAAGGCTGATGCGAACAGTTCCAACGGTATTCCGCAAATACTGAAACCAAACGAAGAAGATAATGAGCTCATCAAAAAGGAAAAACTTCTTGAGGATCTTACCATCAATAAAAAACTGATGGCCAAGGCCAAAAAGCCAAATATCCTGAAAGTATTAGGGGGGAGTTTATTATCTGCCGGAGTGATCCCTGGCGCAAGTTCCGTAGCCAATGGTTATGCCTCATTCGATAATATAGCCGCGGGTGCTGATTCAACCCACGTAATCGGACCCGGATCAGACCACTTATCGGATATTTTAGCCGGTAACCAGAATCAGCAGGTGAATTCAACCATCAGAAAAAACAAAGCATTATCTTTTGGAATATCTGTAAATACGGACATTTCAAAAAAATGGAGCCTAAGCTCAGGACTGTTTTATACAAAACTTTCTTCTGAGATTGAAGCCGGATCAGATGAATATAATTATTCCATCAAGCAGGTTTCCCACTATATCGGTGTACCTGTCCAGTTGAATTACCGCTTTATCAATAAACCAAAAGTTCGTGTTTACGTCGGTGCGGGCGGGCAGGTCGATTTCGCTGTGGCATCAAAAAGAACAAATAGCTATGAAGTGGCAGGAGCCAGTTTCTCCGATAACGATCCTTCCTACAAGCCTCAGAATGTCAGGTTTTCGCTTGCAGCAGCCCCGGGAATAGAATACCGTTTCAGCAAAAACCTGGGATTATATGTAGAACCGGGCATTAGATATTTCTTCCGTGAAAATAACTCCAACGAAGCGAATACGGAACGAAATCCTGCTGGCTTCAGCTTACGTACAGGACTAAGGTATACTATAAATGCTAAAGATTAGACATATGATATTTAATTACTGATTATCATAGATCATAAATACAGTAGAAGTTTTCTCAAAGGCGTAGCTTATTGTAAAAAAAATATTCTCTATTTATTCCTGGTAAATAGAGAATATTATGATCCATGAAGTATTTTACCTGGCTACTGAGGTTGCAATTGACGGTAGCTTATCCGGTTTAAATCACTTCCTAATTCCCATTCAGAGCTATATGCTGGCAATTCCCTGTCTTCATATGGTCTGAGCCAAATTTAAACCAGACGTCGTATTTAAGGTTTTATGAGTCTCCATTCTGATTTACTCTTCATATTTATTTATGAAGCTGATGATTTATTTAAATCGTATTCAGCATACTGTCATTTACCGAAATAGTAAAAGCAATCAAAATTGATTTCTAACTGATCTCATCCATCAACTATAGCTATCAATAAAGCCATAGATTTTTTATTTATAAAATTACCGTCACTTTTGGAAGTTATTTTTTCTATCACCTGTTTTTAAAAGGTTCTTATAGGTTGGATTAAATATAAAATCTCTGACGGATATTTTGCCATTCCATTTCTCTTCGCCAACTTATTTAAGTACCCTTCGACTAGATTATAAGTTCCGGTTTTCCCTACCCGAAAGCGATGCATACAATGTGATTAATGGTAAGTATTTAAAATTAATTAACTGCAAATCAATAATTTATTTAAATACCTATATTTTTCATGCAAGGTTTTTAAAAAGCTGCATTTATTAAATGAGTACTCAAGATAATTACATTAATCAAATCATTAATCACACACAAAAATGAGAATTTCAACAATATCAAAAACATTAACCGCAGTTCTGGCTATATCAGCTCTTTGTTTCACTTCCTGTAAAAAAGATACCTTTATTACCACGGACAATACACAGGCTGTAGGAGGCGAATATTCAGGAGAACTTAGTGTAAAAGGGAGTGCTATAAAAAAATATACTACCAAATTCAGTATTGGGGGCGTAGGCATAGAGCTGAGCCAAATCCCCCTGGACGAGATTATTCCATTGGTTGTAAAAGACAGTAAGCAGGCACAGGCAGCACTGGCTAAAACACCGTTCGGTTTGCTCACCATGGATTACTCAGCAGTTTCAATTGAGTCCGGAATAATCGATGTATATGCTACCCCGGAGCAAATGAAATTTGATGTCCTTGAAGATGGGAAAACGAAGAAAGTTGCTGTAACCTTTAATGTATATAAGCAGCCGGTATATAACGCTTATACAAAGTTGATCAACTTTGAGTTACAGGTTACTCAGATTTCCGTGGATGGAAAATCTGTAACTGCCGCTCCGGTAAATTTCAATTTCATTCAATGCAAAAATCTCAGTGCCAAATAGCATAAAGATCCTGAGAATACCCCATGCCGTAGTGAATGGGGTGCTTAACACTTTATTAGATGCAAAACAAAGCATCAGAAACAGCTAGCTGAGTTTACTATACTTAGCGTTTCAACCGGTAATAAAAAAGAACTACATATGAGAACTTACTGTATCCAGTCACTGGTATTTTTAATATTCATTTCAACAATGGCATCCGCGCAAAACACGGTTCTATATTATGACGTCATTCATCATGATAAGGTGGTAGGCAACACCGTTGTTAAAAAGATGGGTAATGATCAAAATTTTAATATCACGTTGCACTTCTCTGCAGATATTAATTTTCTTATTAAAAGAGTGGTCATTCAAGGTAAAGAACACGCACGGTTTGAAAATGGAATTTTGCAATATGGTTCCATATTTCGACAAGCCAATGATAAAATTAAAACCGACAAATCAATAAAACGCTTAGGAAGTTCTTACACGGTACATGATGGGAACCAGTCCCGCACAGTAGGGTTAGGAGAAATACACGATAATATGCTAAGTCTGCTGTTTAACGAACCCCAAAAAGTTAATGCAATATATTCCGATAACCAGCAGAAACTGGTCAATGTAAAAGAAACTTCTCCCCATCAATATATTATTCCGGGAAAAGATGAAAGCAGCAGTACCTATATTTTTCAAAATGGACAATGCAGCAGGATTATTATTAAAAGCGACCTGTTGACTTTACAATTAGTACGAAAATAAAAATCTGGTCGAGAACCATGCTAAGACTTCTGACATTGTTAAGAATAATTTCAGAGATAAGAATAATGCGCGCAAGAAAACCATCAACGTCTTAGCTTCGAATTTCTGCTTTACGGCTTTTTTCATTTTATTAAATAGGGTCTCTAGGACTAGATATCTGTATTAATCCTTTATCCTAATTAACCGTTACGAACTGTCGATCACTACACGATAATCAAATGTATTTGATTAATCTTTCCTGTAAACTGTCAAAACTAAACTTATGAATAAAACCAAAACAACTGCTCTTATTTTAGGAGCGCTATTTTTTGCATTCCATCTAAATGCGCAAAAAAAAGAATTTAAAAACGATTCAGAAAAAAGAAAGCTACAACACCTGCCAGATCCTATTCCTTTTAAGGTGGCCCACGGGTATTTTATTAATTATTCAGTTAAAGGTAAAATCACGGAATCCAAGGTTGAAACTCAGGCCCAGTTTGATAAAATATTTAGTTCCGCTGCAGTGATGGGTGAAGATGGACTACCTACTAAAATTGACTTTACAAAACAATACGTGATTGCCGTAGTGAAGCCAGATACCCAGAAAGAGACTAATTTAATTCCGTTAAGCCTCCAAGACAACAGGGATGGAAAAATAATATTTACCTACGGTGTTAAACTTGGAAAAATCCACTCCTACATTTCATCTCCTCTTTTGCTAATTATTGTTGATAAGGACCATAATGGAAATATTGTAATTAACGAAAAATTTGTTCGGTAATATGATACTCAATCTATCCAGAAAAAAAACGAGCTGTTCTTTATTTTTATTTTTTTCGCTAATTATAGCATGCTCACAGATAGCAGCATGTTCAGAACGTGAAGATCCATTTTTTCCGGAAAACGTACCCACTATTCCGGACAACAAAAAGGAATATACAGGTGTTATCGAATACTTTACCGATAAGGGTACCATTAACATTAACACTCTTGCAAATGCAAATTATCCCGGTAAAAATGAGTCTTCCCTGATCAAAAACATCAGCAATCCAAATTTTAGCTATTGCCACCCGGATGTGGAATATTTTCCCTCCGGATTCAACGGATATAAATACTGGATGGTCTTCACGCCATTTTTTGGCAGTGTGGGAAATGTAAAACTATCTACAAGATTTGAAAATCCTACAGTTGTTGTTTCAAATGACGGACGTAACTGGACCTGTCCCAAAGGTAATTGTGGCCCTATACAAATGGCTCCAAGCATTGGTGAAAGTTTCAGAGAGAGAAAAGGAGAGGAAGTTCAGGGGTTCTGGTCTGATGTAGATTGGAATTATGAACATGGAGAATTTTCGCTTTATTTCAGAGGCAGCATGATAAAGGCCCAGGCATTAAGGAAAAGAGGAGCAAAAAGCATCAACAATAGCAGAAAATTAATGAAGAATGCCCAACGCACCATTGTGCGCCAGACCTCTAAAGACGGAGTTTCCTGGACGCCAATGGAAGTTGCTTATACCAGCAATCCACCTTATTCGCCAAAAAACAACCATATCCTATCGCCATCTTTTGTGTATAACGGCAGTCAGTATATAAGCTTTGAAGTGGAGAATAATATCAGTTCCAATTTTCCCGGAAATAATCCTTCCTACGTCATCAGAAGAACATCCGCCAATGGTTTGGATTTCTCTGAATTTAAACAAAGTAAAGTGGTGAATTTTATAAATAAACCCTGGAAAAAAGACAATCCCCAAGATGCACCCTGGCATCTGCAGGCATCCTATGTGGATGGATATTATTTTTTATGCATTGCGGTAGGAGATGTGAAAAGGTATACCTCGGAAAGTCTCTATCTCGCGGTATCAAAAGATGGTCTGAATTTTAAAGTTTTCCCCAAGCCCATGGTAGAGCATAATGCCTACCGATCATGTGTATTTCCGATGCATAGCACTACTGAGCTGATAGATTTTGGCGCTGTAATCGGGTTTAAAAATGGTGTTTTTACCTACAGGGAATTTCATATAAACAAATCAAACCTTAACCAATGGATATAAATAAATCTGCTCAGAATAGAAAAGATTTTCTGGTATCAGTAGTCATGCCAATATTTAATACGAGTGAATTTTTATCAGAAGCAGTAAACAGTGTACTCTGTCAAAGTTTAGAAGATTTTGAACTGATTTTAGTAAATGATGGAAGTACTGATAATTCCGCGGATATCTGCCAGGAATTCTTGAGACATGACAAAAGAATAAAATATTTTCATCAAAATAATGCAGGAGTTTCGGCTGCAAGAAATCTGGGGCTCAGGCATGCTACCGGACAATACATCTTTTTCATGGATTCAGATGACACTATTGGTATAGAGTTTCTTGAAACATCATATGTTGTTTCCATATATCAAGACACTGACATCACTATATTGGGTAGTTATTTCTGTAATAGTAATGTTCCCATCCCTGCACTTCCGACCTGCGCTATGTTTTTAAAAAGGGATTTTTTAAGATCATATAAAGAGATCCAATTTCCAGAAGGTATACAACCGTGTGAAGATGGTTTATTTTCCCATCAATTACTTGCTTTAACATCCCGTATCGGTGAAAATCCAAACGCTATTTATCATCATAGAAGCCATGAGAATCAAAATCACATAATAATCAATGGAGACTGCGATAGTGTATTGATTCAGATATATCAATGGAGAGAAATTTTGGAAAAATTTTATATGAAATTTGATCTATATCCAAAAAAATACTTCCACTTAGCTCTTTTCATTCAGCACGAACCCTTTGAATTAAGGTATATAGGAATGCCGCTTGATAAAGGGCAAAAATATTTGTTGCATAACCTTATAAAATGCTGGATGTTCCCTGTTTTTCAAAATTTAAAGAAAGAAGAAATCAGAATGCTGTCAAAACCATTTTTATACTTCACCACCACTGATAGCCCTACTGATTTTGACCAATTTTTTGAAAAATACCGATATTGGAGAAGGATAAAAAAAGGAGTCTTTCAATTTTTGGTTCGCTTTATTGTTATAAAGAGCGTGAGAAGAAAGTTAAGGCATAAAATCAATGAAAATTTTAGAAAGGATGACGATCTTATTTATAGAGCATAAGCAGTTCTCCTAATGGCAGTGGAACTATACATCCTTAGTAAGTAAACGCAGGAGATCTCACACTCTACTTGTTTTTTCAGAGACATTCTTACTTTGGAAAATTTGTTAAAAGCTTAAAAAGAAATGAAGCGGCTGAAGGATCAGTCGCTGCCGAAAAACAAAATCAGTATGTAGAAAAGATAAAGGCTTTAAAAATAGCAAATTAAGAAGTATGACTGAATTTTAAAGTTTTCCCCAAGACCATGGTAGCATAACGCGTACCTATCGTGTGTATTTCCTATGAATGGCAATTCTCAGAAAATAGAATTTGGTGCAGTAATTGGGTTTAAAATGGCATTTTTACTTATCGAGAATTTAGTCTTAGTAAATCGTATCTTAATCTCTGCGTATAATGAAAATAATATCTAAACGAAAATAATTTTTTAAATATAGATTGTAATTCCGATAGTCATACAGGTAAATTTTATTTTACAATAAATACATTTGCAATAAAAGTTTAAATCTTAATAATATAAAAACTAAAAAGCACTTACAGTTGTAAGTGCTTTTCAACGTGGTCCCACTTGGGCTCGAACCAAGGACCACCTGATTATGAGTCAGGTGCTCTAACCAACTGAGCTATAGGACCGCAAAATTGGCTGAATTTTGTGACTGCAAAAATAACAAAATTTCCGGCATTACAAAATTTTTTATGGTTTTTCTTGGCACAATTCTACCAGGACGCCGTTGGTGGATTTCGGGTGAAGGAAGACAACGAGTTTATTATCAGCACCTTCTTTGGGTTCTTCAGAGATAAATTCAAAACCTTCTTTTTTCAGTCTTTGCACTTCGGCCGCAATATCTTCTACTCCGAAAGCCAGATGGTGGATGCCCTCCCCTTTTTTGCCGATGAATTTGGAAACCGGACTGTCTTCCCGGCTCGCTTCCAACAGCTCGATCTTGCTTTCACCGGCGGCATAAAAGGAAGTGGTTACCCCTTCCCGTTCCACCGATTCTTTTTTGTAGGATTCTTTTCCCAGCAGCTTCGCAAAAAGTTCGTCGGAAACCCCTAAGGATTGTACGGCAATCCCGATATGTTCTAATTTCATAAAGAATAAATAAATTAAGTCGTAATTTTGAGTCGGCTACCAGATTTCGGGGTACCAATTCAAACAAAAGTACTAAATTTGCAGAAATTATGGAAAGTAACAGACAAAGAAAAGTAGCCCAGATTATACAGGAAGATTTCGCAGAGCTTTTCCGCAAGCAGGCATCAGAAAGCAAGCAGAGCATTCTGGTATCGGTTTCGGATGTAAAGGTGACGCCGGATCTCAGCATTGCCAAGATTTATTTAAGCATCTTCCCGCAGGAACACCGTAAGGCGGTAATGAAAGAGATCGAGGAAAACAAGGCCCAGTACCGCAATTTTATCGGCCAGAAAATGGCCAAGCAGGTGCGCGTGATCCCGAATCTTAATTTTTACCTGGATACCACGCTGGACGATGTTGAAAAACTGGAGCGCGAACTGAGAGGCGAAGGCGATAATCCTATTTTGTAACCCTTGAAAAACATTGCCTTTTATATTGCTTCCCGATACCTTTTGTCAAAAAAAGGCAGCACGGCCGTGACCTTTATTACCTGGTTGGCGGTCGGTGCAATGACGGTAGCCGTTACGGCAATGTTTGTGATCATCTCCGTATTTTCAGGACTGGAAGATCTCAACAAGGACCTGATTTCCAACCTTCACGCCGACCTGACCATCAAAAGCACTTCCGGAAAGACGCTGAAAGACCTGGATCAGATCACTTCGGTTTTAAAAAACAACAATGAGATCAGCCATTTTTCCAGGGTCATTGAGGAAAAAGTCTACATCAGCTTTAACGGAAAAGGCGATATCGCCTATTTACGCGGCGTTGATTCGGCTTATACGACCGTCAACCCGATCAATAAAGAGATTTTTTACGGCGTTTATCCCAGCTTTAAGTATTCCAATGAAGTCCTGATGGAAAATTCACTGGACATCCGGCTGTCTGTTCCGGTAGCTACGGAAAACGGCTATGCCACGGTATTCATGCCGAAGCCGGGAACCGGGATCATCAACAAGGAAGAGGATATTTACAATAAAAAAGACATTTTGGTCACCGGACTTTTCCCCGGAAAAGACCAGCTCGACAATTACATCATCGCGCCGATCGAACTGACGCAGGAATTACTCAATCTTCCGAAAAATTCAGCCTATCAGATCGTGATCAGGCTGAAAAACCCTGAAAATGCCGATGCCGTAAAACAGCAGCTTACCACTTCTCTCGGAGGCAGCCTTACAGGTGAAAAGACACCTTCAGGAAAAGAGATCGAAATCAAAACCAAACAGGAAGAGAATGCCGCATTCTGGAAAATGATCAATACCGAAAAGTTATTTATCTATTTAATTTTTGCACTGGTTATTTTCATTACCACCTTCAACCTGGCAGGTGCCATCATTATCCTTCAGCTGGATAAGAAAGAACAGGCCAAATCTTTGGTCTCATTAGGTTTCCCATTAAGCCATCTGCGGCAGGTATATTTTTATACCGGAATCCTGATCGTCGTATTGGGAATCATTTCGGGGCTGATCCTGGGAACAGGCCTTTGCTACTTCCAGCAGTACACCGAATTCTTTAAAGCCAACGAAACCCTACCTTTCCCGGTAAAAATTGTCGGCCAGAATTACCTGATCGTTGCCCTTACCGCCTCCTTGTTTGGATTTGGTATTTCGTGGGTATTTTCAAAAATCAGCAGGGAGTATATTACTAAAAATTAACACGTTCCCGTGTTCGTTTTTTTGTACCTTTACGCCCCAATTTTTAAAAATGAAACGAAATCTATTCCCCTTTTTACTGATTTTTGCGTTTATCAGCACCTTTGCGCAAATTCCGACCGGTTATTATGACGGAACCGCAGGCCTTACCGGCGCTGCTTTGAAAACCAAACTTAAACAGATCATTACCAACGGACATGTAGACCATGGCTACGGTGGACTTTGGAACGGCTATCAGACCACAGACCGCGATAATATCGCGATGTCAGGTTATGAAAATGACAACACGATCCTGGACATCTATTCCGAAAACCCAAACGGTACCGATCCTTACACTTATAACTATCCAAGCGGACAATGCGGATCATACAACAGTGAAGGCGACTGCTACAACAGGGAACACGTTGTCCCTCAAAGCTTGTTCAACAGCAATGCTCCGATGGTTTCCGATATCAATTTTATCCGGCCTACCGACGGAAAGGTAAACGGGATGCGGTCCAACTTCCCTTACGGAAAAGTGGGCTCCGCCTCTTACACTTCCCAGAACGGATCAAAATTAGGGACTTCCTCTTCTCCTGGATATTCCGGGACGGTTTTTGAGCCGATCGATGCCTTTAAAGGAGACATTGCCCGAATGATCCTGTATTTTGTAACGAGGTATGAATCTCAGCTTTCCGGCTTCGGAACTGGAAATATGCTGGGCGGTTCGTCTTTTCCGGGATTACAGACCTGGGAGCTGAACCAGCTGCTGGCATGGCATGCGGCAGACCCGGTTTCCGCGACGGAAATTTCCAGAAACAACGCCTCGTATAATTACCAGGGAAACCGGAACCCGTATATCGATCATCCTGAATATGTAGCGCAGATCTGGGGTACACCGGTTGCCGATACCCAGGCTCCTACCGCTCCTACGAATTTAGCGACAAGCAATCCTTCTTCAAATTCCATTTCTTTAAGCTGGACAGCTTCTACGGATAATGTGGGGGTAACCGGTTATGATATTTATAAAGACGGAAACTTTTATGCAACCGTTACAGGAACAACCGCTACGGTTTCGGGATTGAATCCATTGACGACTTACAGTTTCTACGTAATCGCGAAGGATGCGGCAGGAAATGCTTCTGCAGCAAGCAACACCGCTCAGGGCACTACTCTTGCGGGAGGACAGCCTGGAGGAAGCTGTGGAACGGAAGATTTCTCCAATATTCCATCAGCAAGCTCTTCTTACACCACCCAGAACTGGACGAGTAACAACATCACCTGGACGGCTACTGATGCCAGAACCGACCAGAATATCAACGGGACCGGAGACAAAGCCATTACCATCAGAAACGGAAACTTAACAAGTTCTACCATTTCCGGAGGAATCCAGAGCTTGACGGTAAAAGCACAGTTAAAGTTTTCAGGTACCGCAGGTAACTTGGATCTAAAAATAAATGGTACGACGGTGGGTACAATTCCTTATTCCTCTACTTCAACCCAGTCATTTACCATTAACAATATTAATGTGAGCGGAAACGTTGTAATCAGCATTGTAAATCCTGTAACCGATAACAGAGTTGCCATTGACGATTTAAGCTGGACCTGCTACGGCGTTCTGGGAACGGCGGAAATTTCAAAAGATCAATCGTCTTTCAGCATCTATCCGAACCCGGTAAAAAACAATGAATTGTTTGTAAAGGGGGAAAACCTGAGCCGCATTTCGAAAGCGCAGATCTATGATTTCTCAGGAAAGCTGATTGAAACCTTTGAAAATCCTTTCAGACATTCAAATAAAATCAATCTTAAAGGTTTGGTTAAAGGAAACTACATCCTGAAAACGGATGTCTTCTCCGCGAAATTTATTGTAGACTAAGATTTAAGAAATATTTCATCCTGAAGACCGGTTTTTTCCGGTCTTTTTTTTATTTTTATCCTATGGATTCCAATAAAAAATTAGGGCTGATCGGGAAAAATATTTCCTATTCCTTTTCAAAAAAATACTTTGAAGACAAATTCCAGAAACTGATGCTGAAAGGCTATTCGTACAGCATTTTCGACTTACCGGAACTCCATGAAGTGGAAAATCTTTTTTCCAATCCCGAATTATTGGGATTCAACGTTACCATTCCGTACAAGGAAAAAATCATCGGATACCTGGATGAATTAAGTGATGAAGCGCAACAGATCGGCGCCGTCAACTGCGTCCTGATTGAAAACGGTAAAAAAAGAGGCTATAACACGGATGCATTCGGATTCGAAAAAACATTGATGCTCCATAAAAAGCCGCACCAGCATTCCGCGCTCATCTTAGGAAACGGCGGAGCGGCCAAAGCCGTAAAATATGTGCTGGATAAATACGGGATCCCTTCTCTTACCGTTTCCAGGACTACGGAGATCAATTATGAAAATTTGGATAAAGAAACCGTGGAACAGCACCAGATTATCATTCAGTGCACTCCGGTGGGTACGTTCCCGAATGTGGAAGACTGCCTGCATTTTCCTTTTGAAGGAATTACCAAAGACCACCTGATCATCGACTTAATCTACAATCCGAACTACACGAAATTCATCATCAATGCTTCCGAAAAAGGAGCAAAAACCGTGAATGGCTATTATATGCTCGAACAGCAGGCAGAAAAAGCCTGGGAAATTTGGAATTTTCAAAAAAAATAACTTAACTTAGTATTGTATTTGGCTTTTTAGCCATATATTTAGAGGATATTATAATGCCACTCACATAAACGATTTGCTATGATTACAGAAAACAATCTTTCTGAAAACGAGGAGAACAAGAACGACCAGGAAATCCCTCAGGAAAAAACATCAGAAAATGTCTCATCCCACGATGAAAACATTCCCCATGAAGAGCCGGAACATGAAGAAGAACATGCAGATGTGGAAATCTCTCTGGCTGATGCGCTGAAAGAAATGGAAAAAATCATCAATTCGCCGAATGCCGGTGAAGATTTTAAGAAATTCAACCAGCTGAAAGAAAAAGCAAGTCATTACATCCATGATGAAGTGGAAGATAAAAAGCATGAATACGTAGAAGCCGGAAATGCCCCTGAAAACTTCAGTTACGAGCATCCTTCCCAGGCGAGGTTCTCCGCTTTGGTGAATATCTTCAGAGAAAAGCACGACGATTACCAGAAAGGCCAGGAAGAAGAGCAGAAGAAAAATCTCGATCACCGCCAGAGCATTATCGAAAGGCTGAAAAACCTGTATACCAATTCCGAACCGGGTACCAACCTTTTCAAATCCATCCGTGAGATCAAGGAAGACTGGTCCAATGCCGGACAGGTGGCCAAATCGGAATTCAGAATCCTGAACAACAACTACTTCCATCACCTGAACCAATTCTATCAGATGCTGGACCTGAATAAAGAATTCCTGGAGCAGGAATACAGCCATAACCTGGAAAAGAGACAGCACATCATCGAGCGTGCCAAGCAGCTTGAACATGAGCCGGTAATCCAGAAAGCGCTGAATGAGCTTCAATACCTGCACAAGCTTTGGAAAGAAGAAGCTGAGCCGGTAGCAGAAGAATTCCGTGAAAAGACTTGGGAAGAATTCAAGGAAATTTCCAACAAAATTCACGAAAGAAAATCCGAGCTTTCAGCAGCCATCGAGACAGAACAGGCCGGTAATCTTGAAAAGAAAAACCAGATTATTGCGGAGATTAAAAAACTGTCTGAGCCTGCGGAAAATCCTAACCACAACTACTGGCAGAACGCCATCCGAAAAGTGGAGGATCTCCGTACCGAATTTCTGAAAACCGGAAGTGTTCCGAGAAAGCTTTCCAACCAGAACTGGAATGACTTCAAAACTACCCTTAGAAATTTCAACACGACAAAGAATACCTATTATAAATCGTTAAAAGGATCTCAACAGGCCAACCTGGAAGAAAAATTAAAGCTCATCCAGACGGCAAAAGACAACCAGAACAACGAAGAATGGGATATCGCCGTTCCTTTATTTAAAAAGCTTCAGGAAGACTGGAAGAAAATCGGACATGTTCCGAAGAGCATGACCAATAAAATCTGGGACGAGTTCCGCGATGCCTGTAACGCGTTTTTCAATAATTACCGTGAAAAGAGCAATGCTTCTACCGACAACTGGAAAGAAAATTACAAGCAGAAGAAAGCCATCCTTGAAGAGCTGAAAACCGTAACCAACGAAGACGGCAGCATCGAAAGGATTGAAGCCATCAAAACGGCCTGGAACAACATCGGGAAAGTGCCGAGAGACAAAATCTCCATCAATACCGAATTCAACAAAACATTGAGAGAGAAACTGAAGCTCAACAAAATCAATGAATTTGAGCTGAAAGAAGAAGGTCTTTCTGAAAACCAGTTGACTGATAAGGCCAGAAAAATGAAGAGCCAGATCTCTGATCTTGAAGCCGAAATCGTGAAGCTGGAAAACAACCTGGCATTCTTCAAAAACCCATCCAGAGAAAACCCGCTGCTGAAAGATACGTACAACTCCATCGACGAGAAAAAGGCACACCTGGAAAACTTAAAACAAAGTCTCCACACCATTATTGCAGGAGAATAAAAAATAATCTTAAATCTTAAAAGCGGAGCAAAACATTTGACTTCGCTTTTTTCATGAGTATGCAGGACGAATTTTATATCAAAAGAGGAATTGAGCTGGCCCAGAAAGCCCTGGGCAAGACCTATCCCAACCCTTTGGTCGGAAGCGTGATCGTACACAACGGTAAAATCATCGGGGAAGGCTATCACTATAAAGCTGGGGAAAACCATGCGGAAATCAATGCCATCGAATCGGTGGAAGACAAATCCCTGATTCCGGAATCTACGATTTATGTTACACTGGAGCCTTGTGCGCATTACGGAAAAACGCCGCCGTGCGCTTTAAAGATAAAAGAACTCGGCTTCCGTAAAGTGGTGATCGGAGCCATGGATTCCCATGACAAAGTAAACGGAAAAGGAAAAAAAATCATCCAGGATGCCGGGATCGAAGTAGTGTCTGGGATTTTAGAAGAAGAATGCATCAAGTTGAATAAAAGATTCTTCACGTATCATGAAAAGAAGCGGCCATACATCATCCTGAAATGGGCACAGTCAGCCGACGGTTTTCTTGATAAAAATTTTCAACCCACGGCAATTTCCAATTCGTTGGTGAATCAGTTCGTGCATCAGCTGAGAGCCGACGAACACGCGATCCTGGTAGGAACCCAAACCGCTTTGAATGATAACCCGAGCCTGACGGTGCGAAATGTGAAGGGCGTAAATCCGGTAAGAATATTAATTGATTTTGATTTGAAAGTCCCTTCGAATTTCAGCATTTTTAATCAGACGGCGAAAACCATCGTTATCAATTCCGTAAAGGAAGAAACTCATGAGAATATTCATTTTATTAAGATTAAAAAAGAGAATTTCCTTCAGGAACTGATGGACGCTTTATACAGAGAGCAGATCCAATCCGTGATTATTGAAGGCGGAAGATTTACCCTCCAGCAGTTCATCGACGGAGATCTCTGGGACGAAGCGATCATCATTAAAAACGAAAACCTCAGGCTTGAAAATGGGACTGAAGCACCTCAATTTACCGGCAGGAAACCCTTACGCACAGAAGATTTCAGAGACAACAGTATTGAATTTTATCAATATCAGACAACATAACAGATTCATTATCAAAACATAAATTAACAAATACATGATAATTTTTCACTGTTGTTTGAAATTAATTAAGTAACTTCATGATCCATTTAAACCAATACATCATGAAAAATTTAAGAAAATTATCAAAGAAAGAATTAAAATCCGTAAACGGTGGAATCCAGACCTGCGATCAGTATTGCAACCCGGAATCTTACAGATGTTGTATTCCACGAAAGGCATATTATTGCGCTCCCATTGGCAGCCCATGTCGATAGAGCGGAATACTTGGCTGATCCGATGGAATCAACTTGGATAAGCTAAAAAATGAAAAATTACAAAAAAGAGAGCTTTAACAGTTCTCTTTTTTGTTTAGGCCTTTCAATTAAAAATTTTACCTTTGAAAAATAATTCTAAAATAACAGGCAGAAGCATTTTCCTCATTACCTATGTTCAGTTTTAAAACGATAGAATCTCCGGTTGAAAACACCTTATTAAAAGAAAAGGGAAGCAAGTTCATCGGCTTTGCCTTTCCGGTGAACAATGAAGAAGAACTTAAAAATGCTTTGGAAAAGATCTGGTCCGAACATCCGAAAGCAACGCATCATTGTTACGCTTTCAGAATAGGACTGAATGGAGAAAACTACCGTGCCAACGACGACGGCGAGCCATCCGGAAGTGCTGGGCTGCCGATTTACAACCAGTTATTGGCCAATGAAATCACCAATGTCCTGGTGATTTCCGTACGCTACTATGGCGGAACAAAACTCGGAGTTTCCGGTTTAGTAAAGGCTTACAAAGAATCGGCTAAAATCACGCTGGAAGAAGCCCGGATTATGACAAAGGAACTGGAAACCGTAGTACAGATCAGTTTTAATTTTAATCAGCAGAATGTAATTTTCACTCTGCTGTCGAAGTACGATGCAAAAGTTCTACAATTCGATGCCAACGAAAACTGTATCGTGACGGCTGCTTTAAAGCTTTCCCAAAAAGAAAGCATCTCGGAAAAACTTTCCGAGATGCATTATGTTTCATTTGAATTTACAAATTAATTCCTTCTTCCTCCCATCAGTAAGGAAACGAAGTATAACAACTGGACCAGTGATCCGATCGCAGCCACCACATAGGTTCTGGCCGCCCATTTCAGGCTGTCCTTTACGCCGACATATTCCTCTGAAGTTACGGTTCCCGTATCTCTGAGCCACTTCATTGCTCTGTTGCTCGCATCATACTCCACAGGAAGCGTTACGAAAGCAAAAAGTGTTGTTAACGCGAACATAATAACACCAATCGTCAGGATCAGCTTATTTCCGCTCATTGCCATCACCAGGATACCGCCCATGATAACAAACTGCATCAGGTTTGAGCTGATGCTCACTACCGGTACCAGTTTTGAACGCAATTGTAACATTGAATATCCTACTTTATGCTGTACCGCATGTCCGCACTCATGAGCCGCAACAGCCGCTGCCGCTGCATTTCGCTGCATGTAGACTGCTTCAGAAAGATTTACCGTTTTATTTTCAGGATTGTAATGATCTGTCAACTGCCCTGGAACCGACATTACCTGTACATCGTTGATTCCGTTATCCCTCAACATCTTTTCCGCCACCTCCTTACCAGAAAGCCCGTTTCGGAGATGCACCTGCGAATAGTGCTCAAATTTTGATTTCAACCGCCAGGAGACATACCAGCTCACCGCCATTGAAATGATTATGATTAAATAATAACCGCCCATCTATAAACTTTGTAATATATTTTTTCAACCGAGATGATGTAAAAACTGTGCCAAAGTTTTATATTAATTTATTTATATTTGTCCTATAATTCCCCTAGAAAATCATGTCAGAAATTTCAGTTATTGAAGTAAAAAGTGCTGATCAGCTCAAGCAGTTTGTAAGATTTCCGATGGATCTGTATAAAAACAATCCCTATTATGTCCCTTCTTTTGTGAATGAGGAAATCAACATCTGGAATCCGGCAGAAAATCCCGCAATGGAATACTCGGAGGCAAAACAATTTTTGGCTTACAAAGACCGCGAGCTTGTGGGCAGAATTGCTGTAATGATCAATCATAAGGAGGAACATGAACTAGGGATCAGAAAGGTACGTTTCGGATGGATCGACTTCATTGATGATGAAAAGGTTTCAAAGGCCCTGATCCAGAAAGTAATAGAATACGCCGGAGAAAAGAACATCGGGAAAATAGAAGGACCGATGGGGTTCACGAACCTGGATAAGGCCGGAATGCTGACAATGGGCTTCGATAAGCTGGCCACAATGATCGGAATCTACAACCATGCCTATTACCCGGAACATCTGGAAAAACTGGGCCTGACCAAAGAAAAGGAATGGGTGGAATTCGAGCTGCAATTCCCGGAAGTATTGCCCGACAAGATACACAAATTCAATGAGTTGATTTCCCAGAAGTACAAACTGAAGGTATTGGATTTCAAGTCGAAAGAAGAGATTATTGAATATGTGGATCCGATGTTTGACCTGTTGGATGAAACCTATAAACATCTGTCCACTTACACTCCGATTTCGGACGAACAGCGGAAAACATACAAAGAGAAATATTTTAAACTCATCGATAAGGATTATATCGTCTGTGTTGCCGATGATACGGACCAGCTGGTGGCTTTTGCTATTACCATGCCTTCCTATTCCAAAGCGTTGCAGAAATCCAAAGGAAAGCTGCTGCCCTTCGGATGGTGGCATTTTCTGAGAGCCGGAAAGAAAAACGACCGGGCGAATTTTTACCTGATCGGGATCCATCCGGATTATCAGAGAAGAGGCGTTACTTCGATCATCTTTAAGGAAATATGGAAGCTCTTCCGCAAAAAGGGCGTAAAATACCTTGAAACAAACCCTGAACTGGAAGAAAATAAAAGCGTTCAGCTGCTGTGGCAGGACTATGGTCCGGTGAACCATAAGCGAAGAAGAACCTATTCCCTGGAAATTAAATAATTCCCTCCTCAAAAAGTAGACTTATCAGAAATTCTAAGATATGAAACCACACCTTATCGTTTTCGGAATTTTAATTGCCGGATTTATTGCGTACAACTTATTTTTCCAGGCTGCGGACGAACGAACGAATACGGCCATCAACATCATTTACGCCAGTGTGCTTTTTGCTTATATTTCATTTATGGCCTACTCGCTCCTCAGAAAAATGAAGAAATAAGCGTTATTTTTACTGATTCTAAATTATACGTTTCATCCATTTTCCAGCCACATTTAACCTCATAAATTTCATGCTTTCTTGTTTATTCGCTAAATTTGCAAATTGAGATAATAATGCAAAAATGAATTTACCTGAAAGTTATATTCCAATCCTTTTACAGGCAGGTGTTGCGATAGGTTTCGTAGCCATTTCTTTGCTTGGAGCGCATTTTTTAGGTCCGAAACAGAAAAAAGGAAATTCTGTGAAGAACCAGAGCTGGGAATGTGGAGTCCCGGTAGAAGGAAATGCGAGAACACCGTTTTCCATCAAATACTTTTTAACAGCGGTATTGTTCGTATTATTCGATATCGAAATCGTATTTTTTTACCCGTATGCGGTAAACTTCAGAGAATTCGGAATGGAAGGATTCCTTGCGGTACTTACCTTTGTAGCCATCTTTTTCATGGCATTTTTCTATGTATGGAAAAGAGGAGCACTGGATTGGGATAAGTAGAGGAATAGAAATTGTAAATGACTGTTTTAGACAATACGAGTGGCTTGAAAACTAACATTAACACTCATTTCTGATCTAAAATTAAAATCTTAAATCAATCAAATGTCAGATAACAAACCAGTAATAAGAACAGATGCACCGGCTCCGGAAGGATTTGAAGGAGAAGGCTTTTTCGCAACGAAACTGAGCAGTGTAATCGGGATGGCCAGAAAATTCTCTCTTTGGCCGCTGCCTTTTGCAACCTCTTGCTGCGGCATCGAGTTTATGGCAACCCTGAACCCAACGTATGACGCTTCTAGATTCGGGATGGAAAGAAACTCTTTCTCCCCGAGACAGGCAGATTTACTGATGGTTTGCGGAACCATATCCAAGAAATTAGGACCGGTCCTAAAAGAAGTATACACCCAGATGGCTGAGCCGAAATGGGTAGTTGCCGTAGGTGCTTGCGCATGCAGCGGTGGTATTTTTGACACGTATTCCGTATTGCAGGGAATCGATAAAATAATTCCCGTGGACGTATACGTTCCGGGATGCCCTCCCCGACCTGAGCAGATCATCGAAGGGGTAATGCAGGTTCAGGCTCTTGCAGAAAGCGAAAGCATCAGAAGAAGAGATACACCTGAATACCAGAAACTATTAGATTCTTACAATATTAGCAACTAACGGAAATGACCAACGAATTTGTATTAGAAGCCATCACAAGAGAATTTCCGGAATCCGTTATCGCAAGTTCGGAACCTTACGGGATGCTGACGGTTGAGGTAAAAAAAGAAGACCTGAAAAAAATCGTTCATTACCTGAAAGATTCTTCGCTGGAAATCAATTTCCTGACGGATGTATGCGGCATTCATTATCCTGAGTTTCCGGATAAGGAAATCGGAGTGGTTTACCACCTGCAGAATATGATGGCCAATTTCAGACTCCGTCTGAAAATCTTTATGTCCAGAGAAAACGTAGAAGTGGATTCTTTAGTGGATCTGTATGCAGGAGCCAACTGGATGGAAAGGGAAACCTATGATTTCTTCGGAATTAAATTTAAAGGCCACCCGGACCTCAGACCGATTCTGAATATGGAAGACCTGGGTTACCATCCGATGCTGAAGGAATACCGACTGGAAGACGGGACAAGGACCGATAAGAACGATGATATGTTCGGAAGATAAAAATATAAATGATTAATGATGATTGATCAGTAATCAATTATCACTTATCGATTATCAATTATATATTATGAAAGATAACTCATTATCTAATATACTTAACCAATACGAAAGTAAGGAACAGATTGACGGACAACTGTATACCCTCAATTTAGGACCTACCCACCCTGCAACGCACGGGATTTTCCAGAACATCTTAACGATGGACGGAGAAAGAATCCTTCACGCAGAGCAGACCGTGGGATATATCCACAGGGCATTTGAGAAAATTTCCGAAAGAAGGAATTATTCTCAAATCACTACCCTTACCGACCGTATGAATTACTGTTCTGCGCCGATCAATAACCTGGGTTGGCATATGACGGTTGAAAAACTGATCGGTGTTGAAGTTCCGAAGCGTGTAGACTATATGCGTGTGATTTTAATGGAACTTGCCAGAATCGGTGACCACCTGATCTGTAATGGGGTAACCGGGATGGATTCAGGAGCGATTACAGGGCTTACCTATATGTTCATCGAAAGAGAACGTATTTACGATATGTACGAGCAGATCTGCGGGGCAAGGATGACCACCAATATGGGAAGAATCGGAGGTTTTGAAAGAGATTTCACTCCGAAGTTCCATGAGCTGATCAAGGATTTCCTTAAAACCTTCCCTCCTAGATTTAAAGAATTCTGTACGCTTCTTGAGAGAAACAGAATCTTTATGGACAGAACCATCGGTGCAGGAGGCATTTCTGCAGAAAGAGCATTAAGCTACGGGTTTACCGGTCCGAATTTACGTGCAACAGGCGTCGACTATGATGTGAGAGTCGCACAGCCTTATTCTTCTTACCAGGATTTCGACTTTATCATCCCTGTGGGGACATCCGGAGATACTTACGACCGTTTCATGGTTCGTCAGCAGGAAATCTGGGAATCGATCAAAATTATCAAGCAAGCATACAAAAATCTTCCTGAAGGACCGTTCCACGCGGACGTTCCGGATTTCTACCTGCCAGAAAAAGCAGATGTATACCAGAAAATGGAAGCATTGATCTACCACTTCAAAATCGTAATGGGAGAAACCGACGTACCGAAAGGTGAAGTTTACCATGCGGTAGAAGGAGGAAACGGAGAATTAGGATTCTATCTGGTAAGTGACGGCGGAAGAAGCCCTTACCGACTGCACTTCAGAAGACCTTGCTTCATCTACTACCAGGCATATCCTGAAATGATTACAGGTTCTGTAATTTCTGATGCGATTGTTACCATGTGTAGTATGAATATCATTGCGGGAGAATTAGACGCATAAAACGGTAAAAAGTACAGTGTACCATGTGCAGTGTACTTAAAAATATAAACAGATAATAATACTTTGTACTTTGTACAATGTACATTTTACAACAAAATAAAATGAGCGAAACAATAGCTTTTAAACCGGAAAGTTTAGCACTGGTGCACAAGATGATGGCAAGATATCCTGAGGGAAGACAAAAATCGGCCCTTATTCCTGTACTTCACCTGGCACAGAAAGAATTCGGAGGATGGCTGGACGTTCCGGTAATGGATTATGTTGCGGAACTGCTGAGCATCAAGCCCATCGAAGTATACGAAGTGGCTACTTTCTATACCATGTTCAATATGAAACCGGTAGGTAAATATGTACTGGAAGTTTGCAGAACGGGGCCTTGCATGGTTTCGGGAAGCGAAAAAATCCTTAATCATATCCGAACCAAACTGAACATTAAGGACGGGGAAACTACGGAAGACGGAATGTTTACCCTGAAGCCGGCCGAATGCCTTGGAGCGTGCGGATATGCTCCGATGATGCAGCTGGGGAAATTCTTCCACGAAAATTTAACGATTGAAAAAGTAGACGAAATCCTTGATCTTTGCAGAGAAGGACAGGTTGCTTTGGACTAATTGAATTTTAATATCAAATAAATAAGAAGCGTACCACCGGAGCCAAAAGCTATCGGCCATTCGCTAAAAGCAAATAAAAATGAGTAAAAAACTTTTACTTAAAGACGCACATGTTGAAGGCATCCGCTATTTCGAAACCTACCGCAAGCAAGGAGGTTACGGAGCAGCAGAAAAAGCCCTGAAAATGACACCGGACGAAATCCTGGAAGAAGTAAAAGCTTCGGGACTTCGCGGACGTGGAGGCGCAGGATTCCCGACCGGGATGAAATGGAGCTTCCTGGCAAAACCGGAAGGCGTTCCGAGACACTTGGTGGTAAATGCCGACGAATCGGAGCCTGGAACATTCAAAGACCGTTATCTGATGGAATTCCTTCCTCATCTTCTGATCGAGGGAATGCTGATTTCATCATACTGTTTAGGTTCCAACACTTCGTACATCTATATCCGTGGGGAATATTCATGGATTCCGGATATTTTAGAAGAAGCGATTGAAGAGGCCAAAGCAGCAGGATTTTTAGGTAAAAATATATTAGGAACAGGTTTCGATCTTGAAATCTATGTTCAGAGAGGTGCCGGAGCCTACATCTGTGGGGAAGAAACGGCCTTGCTCGAATCTCTTGAAGGAAAAAGAGGAAACCCAAGACTGAAACCGCCATTCCCGGCTGTAAAAGGACTTTGGGAAAGACCAACCGTAGTAAACAACGTTGAATCGATTGCGGCTATTGTTCCGATCATCGATATTACCGGAGCGGAATATGCTAAAATCGGCGTAGGAAGATCTACCGGTACCAAACTGATTTCTGCCTGCGGAAACATCAACAAACCGGGCGTTTATGAAATCGATATGACGATTACCGTTGAAGAATTCATTTACTCAGAAGAATATTGTGGCGGAATTAAGGACGGAAAAAGACTGAAAGCCTGTATCCCGGGTGGAAGTTCCGTTCCGATCGTTCCTGCCAATTTGTTATTAAAAACCGTAAACGGAGAACCGAGATACATGAACTACGAATCTTTGGCTGATGGTGGTTTCGCTACCGGAACCATGATGGGTTCAGGAGGGTTCATCGTGTTGGATGAAGACCAGTGTGTGGTGGAACATACCATGACTTTGGCAAGATTCTACAACCACGAAAGCTGCGGACAATGTACGCCTTGCCGTGAAGGTACGGGATGGATGTACAAGATTTTGAAGAAAATCGAGAAAGGAGAAGGAAAAATGGAAGATATCGATCTGCTTTGGGACATCCAGAGAAAGATCGAAGGAAATACGATCTGCCCATTGGGTGATGCGGCGGCATGGCCGGTGGCAGCAGCGATCCGTCACTTCAGAGACGAGTTTGAATGGCACGTGAAAAATCCTGAGTTGTGTAAAACCCAGAATTACGGGCTTGCCCATTATGCAGATCCAATCCCTGCTGTTGAGAACAATGCTTAAGATGAAAAGTTTACTGGTAGCTGGGTTAATGATTTCGGGTTTTATCTTTGGACAAAGAGCGACAAATGATACGATAGGAGAATCAACCCTTGAAGAAGCTTGTGCTTTTCCTGGCAGATTATCTATTAAGCAAAAAGAAAAACCTTTACCATTAAGCAAAAAAGGACAGATGTTCGCTTTCTTCGGTTGGAACAGAGGCGCTTTCAGCAACTCGGACATTCATTTCACCGGAAACGGCTATGATTTTCAGCTGAACAATGTATCTGCAAAAGACAGACCTACGAAATTGGGGATTGTATATATCGATCCGTCTTGGTTTACCGTAGTTCAGTATAATTTCAGAGCAGGTTATTTTATTAAAGATAATTTGGCTTTGGTACTGGGAATCGATCACATGAAATATGTGATGAATCAAAACCAAACGGTTGATTTTTCAGGAACAATTTCAGATCCTAAATATGCAGCCATGGTACAGAACGGACAGGTAAATCTATCTGATGAGCAGTTCCTTACCTTTGAGCACACAGACGGTCTTAATTATGAAAATTTAGGACTTGAGAAATATAAAAATCTTGTTCACAAGAAAAATATAGACCTGGTATGGTCTTACGGAGCCGGTCTAGGTTTCATGTTTCCGAAAAGTAATGTAAAACTTTTTGGCAATGAACGGAGCGACCGTTTCCATGTAGCCGGTATGGCAACCGATCTGAGATCGAGTTTAAACCTGGTTTTCTGGAACCACTGGATGATCAGGGCAGAAGCCAAAGCCGGGTACATCAATATGTGGGACATTAAAACCACATTGAACAACAAACCGGATAAAGCCCGTCAGGATTTTGTTTTCGGACAGGTGCTGGCAGGAATCGGATATACATTTAATACGAAAAAGTATAATTAAACAGAGCTTAATGGCTAAGGCATAAGCGAAAAGCATAGAATATGAGCGAAGAGGTTAAAAAATTTAAAATAACTATAGACGGACAGACCACCGAAGTTTTGCCTGGAACTTCTATCCTGGAAGCTGCCAGACAGATCGGCGGAAAATCCGTACCTCCGGCAATGTGCTATTACAGCAAATTGGAAACCAGCGGAGGAAGATGCAGAACTTGCTTAGTGGAAGTTTCCAAAGGATCTGAAGCAGATCCGCGTCCTATGCCGAAATTGGTGGCAAGCTGCAGAACCAATGTAATGGACGGGATGGAAGTGAAAAACCTTTCTTCCGAAAAGGCACAGGAAGGCAGAAAAGCCGTAACTGAGTTTTTACTCTTGAACCACCCGTTAGACTGCCCGATTTGTGACCAGGCAGGAGAATGCCACCTTCAGGATCTTGGCTATGAGCACGGCGTGGAAAACACCAGAACGGAATTCGAAAGAAATACTTATGATGCCGATGACTTGGGGCCTCACATCAAACTGAATATGAACCGTTGCATCCTGTGTGCAAGATGCGTACTAGCTGCTAACCAGCTTACCGGAGAAAGAGAGCACGGAATCCTTTTCAGAGGAGATCACGCTGAAATTTCAACATATCTGAATAAAGCCCTTGATAATGATTTTATCGGAAACGTAATCGACGTTTGTCCGGTAGGGGCATTAACAGACAGAACCGCACGTTTTGCGAGCAGAGTATGGTTTACCAAACCGATGAATGCTTCTTGCAACTGTGGAAAATGTTCCGGAAAAGCAGTGGTTTGGATGAAAGGAGACGAAATTGTAAGGGTAACGGCCCGAAAAGACCAGTGGGGTGAAGTAGAAGAATTTATCTGCGATACCTGCCGTTTCGAAAGAAAGAGCCTGAGCGACTGGAACATCGAAGGTCCTAGACATATCGACAGACATTCGGTGATTTCACTCAACCATTACGAGAAGCCTAAAGACGAATTGAGAGTCCTAGATAATCCGATGGCAAAAGAGATCAGCGAAAAAGACGAAAAATAAAGAGTTGGATGCTGGAAGAAGGAAGCCGGAAGTTTAATATAAAACTCACCTACTGCTTTCAACATCAGCTGTTTAAAAATATAAAAAATTGGTAATGTGATGATGAGTCGATGCCACGATGTACTGAACATCCAGCTCCGGCTCCCATCTTCAAACATTTAAATAAAAATGGATTTAATTACATTTAAACTTATACTTGTATTAGCACTTTTCCTGCTTTCGCTGACGATCGCAGCCTACTCTACCTGGGCGGAAAGAAAAGTAGCATCTATCATGCAGGACAGGATCGGGCCGAACAGAGCCGGGCCTTTCGGATTGCTGCAGCCTCTTGCGGATGGTGGAAAGTTTTTCTTTAAAGAAGATTTCACCCCTGCCAATGCGGAAAAATTCCTTTTCGTGTTGGGTCCGGCATTGGTGATGTTTATTTCATTGATTACCGGAGCGGTTATTCCTTGGGGTAAAAGTTTAAATATCGCCGGTACTTCGTACGATCTTCAGGTGGCAAACATCGACGTAGGAGTTCTTTTCATTATCGGAATGGCTTCTATCGGGGTTTACGGGATTATGATCGGAGGCTGGGCTTCCAACAACAAATATTCATTACTTGGGGCCATCCGTGCTTCTTCACAGATGATTTCTTACGAATTGGCAATGGGATTGGCTTTGCTTTCCATCATTATGATGACGGGAAGTCTTGATCTTAAAGAAATTACGGCAAGCCAGACCAACGGAAAATTGTGGGGCTTTATTCCATGGGTTTCCGGACTGAACTGGAATATCTTTTATCAGCCGATTGCTTTCCTTGTTTTCTTCGTTGCTGCTTTGGCAGAAACCAACAGACACCCTTTTGATTTACCGGAATGTGAATCTGAATTGGTAACCGGATATTCTACGGAATATTCTTCGATGAAATTAGGATTGTACATGTTCGGTGAATATGTGAATATGTTTATCTCCAATGCTTTCATGGTCGTTCTTTTCTTCGGAGGATACAATTATCCGGGAATTGAATGGGTAACGCAGCACTGGGGTGAAAATACCGCAGGAATTTTAAGTGTTGTGGCATTTTTAACCAAGACGGTAATCGGAATCCTGATCTTCATGTGGATCAGATGGACACTGCCGAGATTCAGATACGATCAGTTAATGCACCTGGGATGGAAAACGCTGATCCCGATGGCATTGGTAAATTTATTAATTACAGGAGCCGTAATCTTAGCTTTTGCCAATTAATCATCTGAAATAAATTAATTTGAAAATTTGATAATGTGACGATGAGCTGCTGTGACGATGAAATTTCCATCTCTCCGCCTCCATCTTCTAACATTTAATAATAAAAAATAAATGAAACTTACAAACAGATCAAAAGTTGTTTCCAATAAAGAAATGACCCTTGCTGAAAAAATCTACCTGCCTGCAATCTTTACAGGGATGGGGATTACCTTTAAGCATGCTGTAAGAACCGTACTGAAAGGAGCACCCGCTGTATATGCGTATCCGGAAGTACAGAAGCCGAGAGCAGAAATCTGGAGAGGCCAGCACGTTTTGAAAAGAGACGAAGAAGGCAGAGAAAGATGCACCGCTTGCGGACTTTGTGCGGTGGCATGCCCTGCAGAGGCCATTACCATGACGGCTGCTGAAAGAACAAAAGAGGAAAAGCACCTGTACCGGGAAGAAAAATATGCATCGGTATATGAAATCAATATGCTAAGATGTATCTTTTGCGGGATGTGCGAAGAAGCCTGCCCGAAATCTGCGATCTATCTTACCGACCGTTTGGTAGACGTGGAAACCAACAGAGGTTCTTTCATTTACGGAAAAGACAAATTGGTGGAAAAAATAAATGAAAGGATTGATATCACTGAAAGACAGTCCGAGAAACAAAAAAATGCGGTAAAATAATGGATCAGTTTTTATTTTTCTTGGTGGCGTTTTTAGCAGTGGCAAGTGCGGTGTATTTCGTATTTGCAAGAAATCCTCTCTATGCTATTTTGTCATTAATTGTTACAATGTTTTCGATTGCGGGTATGTACATTCTCCTGAATGCACAGTTTCTTGCGATTATCCAGATTATAGTATATGCCGGGGCGATCATGGTATTGTTCCTGTACATCCTGATGATGCTTAACCTTAATAAGCAAGACGAAAGTAAGAAGAACAATACTTTAAAGTTTGCCGGTGTTTTTACGGCAGGTCTTCTGTTAATTGGAGTTTTGGGAGTATTCAGAGGCGTACAGCAGAATCATGTGGCTGTAGCAGATGCTGATGGAAGCATCGGGCTTACCAAAAACCTGGGCAGACTTTTGTTTAATGAATATGTTTTACCGTTTGAGCTTGCATCCATCCTTATTCTGGCAGGTATTGTAGGTGCGGTATTAATCGGTAAAAAAGATTTATAAAATTATGGGAGAAGTAAATACATTTATACAAAGCATCCCTCTGAACTACTTCATCATCCTTTCGTCAGTATTATTCTGTCTGGGCGTGTTGGGCGTATTGCTGAGAAAAAATGCTATTGTTATTTTGGGTTGTGTAGAGCTTATGCTGAATTCGGTAAACCTTTTACTCGCTGCATTTTCGGCGTACAAAGGAAACGGCGACGGACAACTTTTAGTTTTCTTCATTATGGTGGTGGCTGCTGCGGAAGTGGCAGTAGGTCTGGCAATTATTGCTATGCTTTATAGAAATACCCGTTCTGTTGATGTAAGTATATTTAATAAATTAAGAGGATAAGAATGGAAAATTTAGTGTATGCAATAATACTTTTACCACTTTTAGGTTTTCTTATTAACGGGTTATTCGGGAAAAATCTTCCAAAAATTGTTGTAGGGAGTTTGGCTACGGCAATGGTTTTTGCCTCTTTCTGCATCGCAGTAAGTATTTTCCTGGGTTTCAATTCCGAAAGCCAGCCTGTAATTGTAAAAGCTTTTGAATGGTTCAGGGTAAACGGGGTTCAGATCAATTTCGGATTCCAGATCGATCAGCTGTCTTTGATGATGGTGATGATCATTACAGGAATCGGTTCTTTGATTCATCTCTACTCTATCGGATATATGAGCCACGATAAAGGTTTCTATAAGTTTTTCACTTATCTGAACTTGTTTATCTTCTCCATGTTACTTTTGGTAATGGGAAGCAACTACCTGATCCTGTTCATCGGATGGGAAGGCGTAGGATTGTGTTCCTATTTACTGATCGGGTTCTGGTATACCAACGAAGAATACGGTAAAGCAGCAAGAAAAGCATTCATCATGAACAGAATCGGTGACCTTGCGTTGCTGATCGGGATTTTCATGTTGGCTTCTCAGACCAATGCTGTCGATTATCTTACCATTAGAGAAAATGCAGGAAAATTTGAACTGGACGGAAGCGTAATCATCTTTATTACGGCAAGTTTATTTATCGGTGCTACCGGTAAATCGGCTCAGGTTCCTCTATATACATGGCTTCCGGATGCGATGGCCGGCCCTACCCCTGTTTCTGCGTTAATTCACGCGGCGACGATGGTAACGGCAGGGATCTATCTGGTGGTACGTTCCAACTTCTTATTCACACTGGCGCCAAGCGTTCAGGACGGAATTTTATTCATCGGCTTCCTAACGGCTGCGCTGGCAGGATTCTACGCCCTGCGTCAGAACGACATTAAAAAAGTTTTGGCCTACTCTACCGTTTCACAGCTTGGATTCATGTTCATTGCTTTAGGATTGGGTGCTTATACAACTGCCATGTTCCACGTAATGACACACGCTTTCTTTAAAGCCCTGTTATTCTTAGGAGCAGGATCTGTAATCCACGCGATGAGCAACGAACAGGATATGCGTTTCATGGGAGGATTGAAAAAATACATTCCTCTTACGCATGCTACTTTCCTGATCGGAACCCTTGCTATTTCAGGATTCCCTCTTCTATCGGGGATGATCTCAAAAGACGAAATTCTGGTAGCTGCCTTTGCTAAAAACCCGATCTATTGGGTAATGTTATTTATTTTAGCGGCAGTTACGGCAACTTATATGTTCAGACTGTATTATCTTACTTTCCACGGGGAGTTCAGAGGTACGGAAGAACAGAAACATCATCTGCATGAAAGCCCGTCTAATATGACGCTGCCTTTGATCGTACTGGCTATCTTTTCCGTAGTAGGCGGTTTTATCAACCTTCCTCACTTCATCGGACATGGTCATTACGCCAAATTAATGGAATGGCTTAAGCCGGTGCTTACTGAGGAGAGCTACAACCAGATGGAAGCTACCCTTTCGGGAGTTCCTTTCGGTACTGAAATGATTCTTTTAGGCGCAACGGTTTTAATGTTCTTCTGTGTTTGGTTTTTTGTTAAAAATACATACGTCAACAAGAAAAAGCAGGCCTTGCCGGAAGAAATGTACACCGGATGGGAAAAACTGTCTGCCAAGAAATTATATGTTGACGAACTTTACAATGCGATTATTGTAAAAACTGTTGAAGGATTAGGACGCGGAGGAAGAATGTTTGATAAAGGAATTCTTGACCGTTTTGTAGACTTCGTAGGCGACGGCGCTGAAGACAGCGGAAGAGCCATGAAGCGTATCCAGAACGGAAATGTGGAGAACTATATTCTTATCATGTCTTTGGCGGTGGGAATTATATTAATTGTTAACTTTTTATTACAATAATAATGTCGGGTTTGTTATTAACATTATTGCTATTACCTCTGGTAGGTTCGGGATTAGTTTTTGCCTGGAAAAACAATTCCAGCAAATATTTGGCACTGGGAATTGCGTTGGTACAGATGCTCGTTACCTTCTACATTGCAGCGGATTTTGATTTTAATCCGACGGTAGACAGCGTATTGCAGCACGAGATCAATTACCCTTGGTCACAGTTTATGAAGAGCTCTCTTCACTTCGGGATCGATGGGATGAGCCTTCTTCTTTTATTGCTGACGAATATTTTAACGCCGATTATTATTCTATCTTCTTTCAATGAAAATGTAAGCTACAGAAATACATTCTACGGACTGATTCTGATGATGCAGTTCGGGTTGGTAGGTGTTTTCACATCGCTGGACGGATTGCTGTTCTACATTTTCTGGGAAGTAACCTTGATTCCGATCTGGTTTATTGCCGGGCTTTGGGGTCAGGAAAATAAAAGACTTGAATTCACAACGAAGTTCTTCGTCTATACCTTTGTAGGATCATTATTTATGTTAGCCGGATTGATCTATGTGTACAACCACTCTGCATCATTCGCGCTTACGGACTTATATAATGCCCAGCTGAACGAAACGCAGCAAACGGTGGTATTCTGGTTTATCTTCTTTGCTTTTGCAGTGAAGTTACCGGTATTCCCTTTCCACACCTGGCAGCCGGATACCTATACGTATTCACCGACTCAGGGATCGATGCTTCTATCGGGGATCATGCTAAAAATGGCGATTTACGGGGTGATGCGTTATTTACTGCCGATCACACCGCTTCCTATTGCTGGGATTTCGGGGCAGATCGTAATTATTCTGGCTATCGTAGGAATTGTTCACGGTGCTTTAATCGCGATCATCCAGACCGATATGAAGAAGATCATTGCTTATTCTTCTTTCTCCCACGTAGGACTGATGGTGGCGGGTATTTTTGCTTCTGCCGTAATTTCCCTGAGAGGAACGTTCAACATCGAAGGAGCTGAAGGAGCTTTGGTACAGACTTTTGCCCACGGTATCAACGTGGTGGGTCTGTTCTACTGCTGTGATATTTTATATAAGAGATTTAAATCGAGAGACATCCGACAGATGGGAGGGCTTGCAAAAGTAGCACCGAAATTTGCCGTATTGTTCCTGATCATCATTCTGGGTTCAATGGGCGTTCCATTGACCAACGGATTTATCGGAGAATTTATCTTGTTGAAATCTGTGTATGATTTTAACGGGTTAGCAGCAGTAATCGCTGGTCTTACGGTAATCCTTGCCGCAGTCTATCTGTTGAGATTCTACGGAAAGGCGATGTTCGGACAAGGTGATGAAGCCGTATTGAGTACAGCAAAAGACCTTTCGGCAGTAGAATTCTCGGTATTGGCCAGTTTAGCGGTTTTTGTGATCGTATTCGGTATTTTCCCGCAGCCGATCATCGAGATGGTGAATAGTTCGTTGAAGTTTATCTACCAATCAATGGTAAGCTAATTTGATATTTTAAAAAATGAGTGTTTTAATTATTGTTTTCCTAACGGCAGTTGTTGCGTTATTTTCAGGAGTTTTTGAACAAGGGAAATTCGCAAGATACATTGGGATTTTGGGATTAATCATCGCATTATGGGTAAGTTTTATGCCGGAACTTTCGTTCTTCGGACAGTACAGGCATATGTATGACTATACCGAAAATACGGCGCTGTTCACTAAAATATCAATCGTAACGACTTTATTGTTGTTCTTTTTGGGAGGGTTTGCCTTCAGCAACCACAGAAGCCACCAATCGGAACTGTACGCTTTGATGCTTTTTGCTCTTTGCGGTGGGATCATCCTTTTCGGATACCAAAACCTGGTAACGCTGTTCCTGGGAGTGGAAATTCTTTCGATTCCTTTATATGTAATGGCCGGAGCCAACAAAACGGATCTGAGATCTAACGAAGCTTCGATTAAATATTTCTTAATGGGTGCATTTGCGACAGGTTTCTTACTGTTTGGTATTGCATTCATCTACGGAAGTACAGGAAGTTTCGATTTATATAAAATCCAGGATTTCGGAGTTTCGAATCCTAAAGATGTGATGTTTATTCTTGGGGTGTTGCTTATTCTATGTGCTCTGGCATTTAAAGTAGCATTGGCACCTTTCCACATGTGGAGCCCTGACGTATATTACGGAGCACCTTCACTGATCACAGCCTTTATGGCAAGTGTGGTGAAGATCTCAGGATTTTTTGCCCTGTTCAGACTGATGACTATCGGATTTGGAGGAGTAACGGCAGAATGGATCAACGTTTTCGGGGTATTCCTGATCATTACTTTACTATTGGCGAATGTAATGGGTCTTGCCCAGACCAACGCCAAAAGAATGCTGGCTTACTCTTCGGTTTCCCACGCGGGATACATCGGATTGGTATTCTTCGGAATGACGAGCCTTTCCACTTATAACCTGGCATTCTACCTGTTTGCTTATGCTTTATCAACCGTAGGGGTTTTCATGTGCCTGATCTATGTTGAAAAACTGAAAAGAGAAACATCTTTCGGAGCTTTCAAAGGATTGGCAAAAACAGAACCTCTGCTTGCAACGGCAGCAGCAATTTCCATGCTTTCCATGGCAGGGATTCCTTTAACAGCCGGTTTCATGGGTAAATTTGCCTTGTTTTCCCAGGCAATGAACTCCAATCACGGGGTATTCCTGGTATTGGTCGCGGTATTAGGCTCCGCCCTTTCTATTGCTTATTATTTAAGACTGATCATTTCCATGTTCTTCTTTAAAGAAAGCTCATTCAAATCTTCTGAAAAGGTAACCCTTACTTATAATATTGTAGCGGTATTTGTTATTGCTTCGATTATTGTATTGGGTGTGTTCCCGGATCTATTTGCAAGACAGTTCGGATTATAAAATATTTTATAAATCCTCACCATATAAAAGCACAGCCTTCAGGGTTGTGCTTTTTTTCTTACAAATCCGAAAGACAGAAAAAGATTTCGAATACAATAAAAGCTTAGTTTAAATAAATACGTTTTACTTCAACGTTGTGCATGAGCCTGAAAACTTTATTGGGACTTTTTTTAAGCTAAAACTCTTATTCAAAGCTCCGGATTCGTCCTACCAATCATAGTTTTTTCATACCTTTACTTTAAATTTCAGCTTTGTCGGACCTCTATAAAAAAGACACTCCCTTTCAGGTTTATATTTCATTCAAAAAATATTTGGATGTATTGGAACATATCCGGTACAACGACCGCCTGGAGTACCGCGTCAATTATGCTGAATCCCTGATTGAAAAAACAAAAAACTTCCGCGAACTGAGGGACGGGTTCGAGGATACCCGCTTGCTTGAAAAAAATGAAGACCTCATCCGGCTTCTTCTGGCAGACCTCTTTCCTACAGGTCTAACCAATAACGAAATAAAAGCAGCCGGTATTCCCCTTTCCAACATTACTTTCAACTATACCGAAAGATTTAAGGCGATACTGAAAGATGCCGGAAAAGACTTTGAAATAGAGCTTCGGAATATCGACGATGATGAGTTTTACGTATTCTGTTGCTGCCTGATCTTACAAAGTTATTTTAAAAGAGACATTAAAAGCACCCTCCCGCTATACTATGACATTCCCAACAGGCAGGGAATCATGAAGCATTATAAAATTTCGGTGAATGCCGATTTTACGGAAGTCTATCCTACGGAAGGCGCCCGAATCCCTTCGGAGGAAGTAATCGATATGCTTCTCGAAAACCTGGATGATTTCAAGCTCTGGAAGAAATATTTCCCTTCCAAATCCTGGGTTTTAACAGGCTTTTCAATCGTTTCTCTGGTCGACTGCACTTCTGAAGTAGCCTTGTCAGACCTTAAGTCCAGCATGATCCAGATCGATCCCGAAAACCTGAAGCCGGACGAAAACCTCAGGGAAATTTTCAAATCTTATTTCGATGTTGCCCAGCTGAGCTTCGGGCTCATGCTCTTCAATGAAAAAGACCAACGGCTGGAAAAGCTCCCGATCTATGAAAACGTCTTTACCAACCACATCTTGGATTTCTGGATCAATACCTTTGATGAAGAAATCCGGAAAAATACATTTACCAATCTGAATCATAATTCCAGGCCGATTGTGGTTTCCAATATCGAAAACCTGGACGATGAGATCAAATCGCTGCCCTCATTCAGGATCCTGAGAGACAACGAGATTAACAGCTTTATGGTAATTCCGATTATGAAAGACGGCGCGCTGATCGCCATGATGGAATTTACCTCCCCTATTCCGAACAGCTTCAACGGACTGAAACTGAAAAAAATGGAATTTTTTACGGATATGATCCTGTTCTCGCTCAATCGGTTCAGCTTTGAGAAGAACTATCAGATCGAAGCAATTATCCAGAGGGAATACACCACCATCCATGACAGTGTGGTCTGGAAATTCAGGAATGAAGCGGAACGGTATTTCAACGCCTCGCTGGCCAAAAAGATCTATACCTTAAAACAGATAGCCTTTAAAAATCTTACACCGCTTTTCGGCTTTTCCGACATCCGGTCTTCTTCGGAGAAAAGGTACTACCTGATGCTTGAAGATCTTAACCAGCAGATCCATTGCCTCCAGGAAATTTTTGCTCTGATCAATTCGGACTCAGAGAAATACATCCTGGCCCTTGACATTTTTGAAAACGAACTGAACCATGAAATAAAGGCAGATACCGAGCAGCGATTCCAGAGATTGCTGCGGGACGAGATCCACCCTTTTCTTCAGGGCAAGCTTGAAATAAAATCATCCAGTGAAGTAAAGGCCAAAATCAAAGATTATTTCACCCAGGTTTTTGTGCAGAACGGGCTTTTCTACGCAAAAAGAAAAAGCCTGGACGATTCCATTACCCTGGTCAACCGAAAGCTGGCGGATGTACTGGATGAAGCCCAAATCAAGGCCCAGCAGATCTTCCCGCATTATTACGAAAGATTCAAGTCCGACGGCGTTGAACATAATCTGTATACAGGACAGACCATTGCTCCCGATCTGAATTACCATTTTAAAGTAGTCCATAAGCTGAGATACTGGCAGCTAAAGACCATCTGCAATATGGAACTCGAATTCCGGAACTTCAGAAAGGATCTTCCCATTCATCTTGAGATCGCTTCCCTGATTTTTGTTTACAACGAAAAAATAGACATCCGCTTCAGAATGGATGAAAAACGTTTTGATGTAGACGGTGCTTATAATTCGTATTACGAAATCATCAAAAAACGCCTGGACAAAGCGCATATAAAAGATTCCGAAGACCGGATTACCTGTCCCGGAAAAATCACCGTGGTGTATTTTGGTATGGAAAACCAACGGGAATATCTGGATTACATCAGCAGGCTTCAGAAAAAAGGAATTCTTCAGAACGACACGGAGTTTTTTAAGGTAGAAGACCTTCAGGGTATTACCGGGCTCCTGGGATTGAGGGTTTCTTTAGCATAAAAAACTCATCCAAATTACTGAATGAGCTGATATTTCTTATCTTCTGTTTTACTTTGCCTCTAAAGACTTAAAAAAGCATATCCGAATGACAGTACGGAAATAATAATTCCGGCCATAAAGATCTGGTAAGTGATCGACAGCAACCTGTATTTCCTGTCCAGTACTTTCCCTAAATAATAAAGGTCTTTCACCATAGAATCATAGATATAATCCCGGTCTTTGATGAGAATATGCATCGCATTCTGGTAATCGTCGAAAATCATCCGGTTGAAATTTCCGAAGAATAAAAGATTGACTTTTCTGTCGGTTACGTCCTGTGCCGTAAACCGCACTTTGGTAACGTTCGGCTTTGTGGATAAAATCGCAAAAATAATTGTAAGAACACTTGATACCAATAAAATAAAGCTCGGAATAATCAGGTGTGAATTTCGTGGTGCATCCAGCTTCGGAACCAATACGGAAAGGCAGACGGAAATAATAATGGCATTAACGGACAAAAGAATGTTTGCCTTACTGTCTGCAATATCACTCAGTCTCGTGTGGTTGCCCAGAGTTACCCGGAACAGCGTATCTACGCTGCGGTCGGACTTCGGCTCTTTTTCTTTGTCCTTCTTGCTTTCGGATGCTTCTTTCTTGCCGTCATCCTTATCCAGCTTTTTCTCTATTTTTTTGATGTTCTTTTCTTTCAGAGGCTGCCAGTTCTTTTTGGCATAATCGGTATAGAATTTATGCTTGTTTTTAAGCATATCCAGGTTTCCTGAATTCCATTCGTCGTTGGAGTAACATCGGACATTCGTCAGTTCCCACTCTTTTCTCAGCGTATCGGAAATTTCATTGTAATCATGGCTGGCAAAATGGCTGCAGTCGGCATCTTTTACAATTTTTTCCAGTAAGTTCTGCGGCTGATAGGTAATTTTGGTTGCCAAAATCAACCGCGAAACCTCATCGATATCATTTTCCGGATAGCCTTCCTGCTCGAGAAAGCTTCTTGCAATTTTTACGCCTGCTTCCTCATGCTCTTTGGCACATTCTATGTATCCAGTATCATGAAACCACAGCGCCAGCAGGACTTTTTCCTGATCTTTCTCTGAAACCTCCGTATTTCGCAGAATTTCCTCAGCTTTATTTACCGTGAATGTAGTATGTATGAAATTATGATAAAAATATACCGAAGATAGTTTATCTTTGAATAAGGCTTCAACATAATCTTTGGCTTTGTGTAAAATATGCATCACCGAAATTTTATTAATGTAAATTTATGAATTTATACTTGAAAACGCATCTAAAAAATACTTCTGTTGCTCTCAGGTTAGTACTGTCTGCCGGAGTGCTCTATTCCTGCGCAACATATAACGTAAAAAAGGGCAAAAACGTATCTGAAGTACAGCGCTCCGACCTACTGGCCGGCAACGATTTCAAGCTTTTTCTGGTAGGTGATGCAGGAAATGCCGACGAACCCCAGGCACAGCAGACCCTTGATTTACTGAAAAACCAGCTCGAAACAGCAGACACGAATTCGATGCTGATCTTTCTTGGCGACAATATTTATCCGAAAGGAATGCCGGCGAAATCCGACAAAAATTATGAAATTGCGAAAAAAAAGCTGGAAGATCAGTTAGCTTTAACAAAAAACTTCAAAGGCCGCACCCTGGTAATCCCGGGAAATCATGACTGGTACAGCGGGCTTGAAGGGATAAAGGCGCAGGAAAATTTTGTAAAAAATTATCTAAACGATAAGAAAGCCTTTTTGCCGAAAAATTCATGTCCGATCGATGATATCAGCCTGACCAAAGACATCAAACTGATTGTGATCGATTCCGAATGGGCATTGCTGAACTGGGACAAATACCCGGGCATCAACAAAGACTGCGATATCAAAACCCGCGAAGACCTTTTTACAGAATTCAAGGATTTAATCAATAAAAACCAGGATAAAAGGATCATCGTTGCCCTGCACCACCCGGTGATCAGCAGCGGAACCCATGCCGGATACACTTCTGCAAAATCGAACCTTTATCCTTTAAAAAGCAAAATACCGGCTCCCGGTGTGGCAAGCCTCATCAATGTTGTGAGAAGCGCTTCAGGAGCCAGCCCGGAAGATATCAACAACCGGCATTATGCGGATCTGGCAGGCCGCATCAGAAGTATCGTGCAGGATAAGGATAACGTTATTTTTGTTTCCGGACATGATCATAATCTACAATATCATAAAAGCCGTAACATCCGGCAGATCGTTAGCGGTGCCGGCTCCAAGGTCGACCCGGCTTCCATTAAAGAAGATACCGATTTTTCTTACGGAGGAAGCGGTTTTGCCGTTTTAAACCTCCGGAAAGACCAGAGTTCCGATGTGGAATTTTTTTCCACGAAAAACAATACGGCAGAAAGTCTCTCCCATATTCAGGTAACTGAAAAGCCGAAAGAATTCGTGAACAATTATCCCGATACCTTTCCTTCGGCTGTGTCCTCCTCCATTTACCCGGAACGATTAACAAAGAAAGGGAATTTCTACACCTGGCTCTGGGGCAAGCATTACAGGAAATATTACGCGATGCCTGTTGAAGCTCCTACAGCCGATATTTCAACGCTGGACGGCGGTTATACCCCCTTCAGGGAAGGCGGCGGGAACCAGTCGAACAGCTTAAGGCTGAAAGCAAAGGACGGGCAGGAATTTGTAATGCGGGGTGTTAAGAAAAGTGCCGTCCGCTTCCTCAACAATATGGCCTTCAGGAAAAGTACCTTTGGAAACGAGCTGGACAATACCTTTCCCGAAAGGTTCCTTCTCGATTTTTATACAACCAACCATCCTTTCACTCCGTTTGCTGTAGGAAATATGGCCGATAAAATCGACCTTTACCACAGTAATCCGAGGTTGTTTTATATTCCGAAGCAGAAAGCTTTGGGAGCATACAATCAGCATTATGGTGATGAAATGTACATGATCGAAGAACGTTTTTCATCCGACCCGAAAACCCTGGCTTCACTGGATCATGCAGACGATATCGTCTCAACGAATGATGTCCTGAAAAATTTTAATAAAAGCTACAAATATTCCGTCGATCAGGAAATGTACATCCGCGCACGGATTTTCGATATGCTGATCGGCGACTGGGACCGCCATGCCGACCAATGGAAATGGGCGGAATACAAAGACGGCGATAAAGTGGTCTACAAACCGATTCCGAGAGACCGGGATCAGGCTTTCAGCAATTATGACGGCGCAGCCTTTAAGGTCATTATGAATATCCCGGCCATACGCCACATGAAAACCTTTAAAGACGATATCAAAAACATAAAATGGTTCTCCATGGAGCCTTACCCGCTGGATCTCGTTTTTCTGAAAGGAGCCACTGAAGAAGACTGGATTGCCCAGGCAAAATACATTCAGGAGCATCTGACGGATCAGGATATTGACGCAGCTTTTACCAATCTGCCGAAAGAAGTACAGGATGAAACCATTACCGACATTCAGAGAAAGCTGAAAAGCAGAAAGACGAAACTGGAAAATTATGCTTCGCAGTACTATCAGGTCCTGCAGAAAAAAGTACCGCTGGCCGGAACCGTACATCCTGATAAATTCGTGATCACAAAAACCGGGAATTCCGTTAATGTAAAACAGTTTAAATTAGATAAAAACAAGGAAAATCCCGAATTGGTTTTCGAAAAGACCTACGACGATTCCAAAACAAAGGAACTCTGGATCTACGGGCTTGAAGATGACGACATCTACGAAGTTTCCGGTGACGGCAGGCCGAAAACGAATATCCGTCTGATCGGAGGGTATAATCATGATACTTACAATATCTCGGACGGCAGTAAGGTTAAAATTTACGATTTTAAATCCCAGAAAAATACGTACAATACCAAAGGTGCCTCAAAGCATATCTCTGATGATTACAATGTCAATACATACGATTATAAGCATCCGAAATACAATTTCTTTGCAGGCTATCCGAATGCCAACTTCAATCCGGACGACGGCGTGATTTTAGGGGTTGTTGCCAACTATACGGTAAACAATTTCATCCGCGATCCATATACGCAAAAACACAGCCTGAGAGCCAATATGTATACTGCTACCGGAGGCTTTAACGTCGGTTATAAAGGAATCTTTAAAAAGGCCATCGGAGGCTGGGATGCAGGCATCGATGCCTCGTTTACCACCCCATACTTTGCACGGACCTTCTTTGGGTTGGGCAATGAGACCATTTATGATAAAGATGCAGTAGACAGAGATTATAACCGGGTTAGGATTTCACAGATTAAATTTGCACCTTCGGTTTCAACCACCAGCTGGCACGGGCTGAAACACCAGTTCCAGCTCAATTTTGAACATGCTGAAGTACAGAGAAACGACGACCGTTTTATTGCCGTTTCGCCTGATGTACGTCCTGAAGTATTCAACGGACAGCAGTTTGCCGGTGCCAATTATACCTTTGGTTTCAGAAATCTGGATAATACCGCCTTCCCTACCCTCGGCTTGGAATTTGCTTTGAATGCAGGCTGGAAGGCTAACCTATCGGAATTCAACCAAAACTTTGCTACCTTCCAGGGAACATTAAATATCTTCCACCGGATTGATAAGCGCGGAAAATTTGTCCTCGCTAATTCTGCCAATGCCATGATCATTAACAATAATAATTTTGAATTTTACCAGGCAGCAGCCATCGGCGGGAACAACAAGATGCGTGCTTACCGTAACGAAAGGTTTGCCGGAAAATCCTATGTGGTGAACAATACGGAACTGCGATGGGATTTCGGACGCATCAGAAACAGCATTGCGCCGGCCAATATGGGTGTCCTGATCGGTTATGATCTGGGAAGGGTCTGGATGGACCGTGAATCCTCCGATAAATGGCATCAGGGCGTGGGTGCGGGATTCTGGCTCAACATTCTCGAAATGTTTTCCGCAAGGATCGATTATTTCACCGGGGAAGACGGCGGAAGAATTTCAGGCGGGGTCGGACTTGCGTTTTAAATTATGGGTAATGAATAATCGGTAATGAGTAATGGGTAATAAGCAATAAGCAAAATTATATTTTGACAGAGTCTTAAAATTCCTGCGAACAAAAATCTGCGCAATCTGCAATATCTGCGTGATTATCCATCAACGCAAAGTTTTTACTTTCCGGAGGAATATTTTAAGGTGGCAAAGAGGGATCAGCCAGCTGATTGATGAAGCTATACGGCAGCTTCACGAAGCAAATTTATTTGCCTTCGCCTTCTAAAATCAACGGTATGAAATTCATCTTTGCGTTAAAGAACCTTCGCAACAAAAATCTGCGCAATCTGCAATATCTGCGTGATTATCCGTCAACGCAAAGTTTTTACTTTCCGGATGAATATTTTAAGGGGCAAGGAGAGAATCAGCAAGCTGATTGATGAAGCTATACGGCAGCTTCGCGAAACAAATTTATTTGCTTTTGCTTTTTGAAATCAACGGTATAAAAATTCATCTTTGCGTTAAAAAACTTCCGCAACTAAAATCATCAGTTGGATTTTACTTCAGATTGAACCGGTAGACATTTCCTCCCGTTTTTTTATCCTTTTCATCGGCGATCAGCAAAGCGGTATCATTCAGGAAGGTGATGGCTTCTTTCTGCGAATTATGATTCAGTGATACGGTCCGGATTTCTGTTTTGCTGAAATCGTTGGGAGCAAAACCAGTCAGGATGTTGATATTTTTATGGTTCAATAAAACAATCTTATCTTTCGTGCTGTTGATGGTAGCAGAAGTAATCGCGGCATCACTGTAATTTCCGTGAAGTTTCAGCCGGCCTATTAATTGAGCTTCAAAATCGCCTTCTCTATTGGGAACCCGGAAAACCAGGAACGTTCCGTCGAAGCCTTTGCTGCGGTTTTTGGTAAATAAATAAAAGCTGCCGTCCATTTCTACAAACGCTTCACAGTCATACAACCAGTTTGATTTTTTAGGAGGGAATTCCGTCTGCCCTTCATAGTGGAATTTCGTAGTCTGTATTACCTGGGTCGACTTTTGTGCCGTGTTTTGAAGATCAATTTTTAAAATCGATAAATCCTGACGGTCGTTCTCGTTATTCCCGAAATCCCCGATGTACAGATGGCCTTGCGGATCGGAAGTAATGTCTTCCCAATCGTGGTTGTCTGCATTTTCTACCAAGACATCGGCGATCAGGCTCCCCTGCAGATCGAGACCATAGACTACATTTTTGTTTCCCTGGTCTTCAATAGCCCAGATGGTGTTCTTATCTTTGGACATTGCCATTCCGGAAACTTCCTTCAACTTTTTAGGCAGGGAAAATTCCACCTTCAGTTCATCTGTTTTAGGAGAGTCCTGAGCCTTCGGATTGCAGCTCCAAAGCAGGAATGCTGACAAAATAACAACACGCAACATATTTTTATTTTTTTAATTTTTTAAACTGAAAATAAGAAAACCGGATATTCTTCTCTAAGTTATTAATAATCTGCTGATGGTGCAGAAAAAATCCTGCCGCAAGACCGAGTAAGCTTCCGATAATGGTATCCAGCAGCCTGGCCTGCATCAGGTGTTCCACATTATGATGAACATCGCTCGCGGTTTCTGCCAGGAGAATCGTCAAAGGGGTAATAAAAACCACCGCCAGACCGTAATTCCGTACAACCAGCAATTCGATAATAAACTGCAAAACCGTGATAATAATGATCATGGTTATTTTTTCGGGATTGAATAAAAGAATGAGCCATACGAGGCCAATGCCGATAAAAGTCCCGAGAATCCGGTGCATGTTCCGCTGGCGTACATGCTCAAAGTTCCGTCCCTGAATGATAGCAACCGTAGCAATAGAGATCCAGTAGGTATTTTTAAAGTCCAAAAGGTGACCGATGATCAGCGTGAGGGCCATGAAAATTCCGATGATCGTACTTTCAACAAATTTGGTATATCTTCTTTTGTTAAAAGTCCTCCGCGGAACCGTCACCACTTCACTCTTTTCGACAAAAACCGAATACAGGAATGCAAAAGAGCATGATAAAATGGCTCCCATCGCCACCAACCCTACCCTCAACGGAATCAGCTCCAAATCAAACTTGTAAGTGCTTGCCATAGCCGCTACCATAATGAAGAAAAAGTTTCCCGGAGGCGGAATTTTAAAATACGAAGAAATGAAATGAGCCAGGAACGAAACGATGGCTACGGATAATGCCGCAAAATAAATATTAAATCCAAAAAAAGAGCTTGCGGTAAATGAAAATACAATCCCGAAAGCACAGATTGTCAGGTGGATCATCCGCTGCGTAATCGGAGCCGAGGTAAAGTACAGGATTGTTAAAGCTCCCAAACTGGAAAGTGCGCCATAGTTCGGTTTTCCCAGGAAATAGCCAATGAACAGGCAGCTGCCTATGCATAGGGCGGCAAGAAACGGAAAATGCCATTTCCGCTCCGTCTGCTTGAATTCCAGCAGATACTGGAACCGGTGGTGTATCGGATTCTGAACTTTCATTTAAAGTGTGCGTTTAGCCTGTTCCCAGAGAACATCCATTTCTTCCAGCGAGAGATCCGCCAGGTTAACTTCCTGCTCCAGTGCTATAGTTTCCATTTTCTGAAATCTCGAAATGAATTTCAGGTTAGTTCTTTCCAGCGCAGAATCCGGATTGATCCCTGAGATTCTGGCATAGTTGATGAGCGAGAAAAATACATCTCCCAATTCCTGCTCTTTCTTATCCAAATCGGTTTCTTCATGAAACTCGCGGATTTCTTCATCCACTTTTTTCCACGCATCTTCCGCATCATGGAATTCGAATCCGATTCCCTTCACCTTGTCCTGGATCCGGTAGGCTTTTACCATGCTTGGCAGACTTTTCGGAACACCGCCCAGAATGGATTTGTTGCCTTCTTTCAGCTTCAGCTTTTCCCAGTTCTGCTTTACTTCTTCTTCATCTTTCACTTCGGTATCCCCATAAATATGAGGATGGCGGAAAATCAGTTTTTCGTTTAGGGAATTGATGACATCGGCGATATCAAAACTTTCTTTTTCCGAACCGATTTTTGCGTAAAACACCAGGTGCAGCAAGACATCGCCCAGTTCTTTTTTAATCTCCTGAAGATCGTTCTGCAAAATCGCATCCGAAAGTTCGTAGGTTTCTTCCAGCGTCAGATGGCGCAATGATTCGAGGGTCTGCTTTTGGTCCCACGGGCATTTCTCCCGCAGATCATCCATAATATCAAGCAACCGTCCGAAAGCTTCCAGTTTTTCCTGTTTGGTATTCATAAATTGAGAATTCAAGTCTTACAAATTTACGGCAAATATTCTGTTTGATTCTTTTGAGCTTACAAATCTCCCGCGGATTTCCACAGATTTTCACGGATGACTGCGTTTAATTTTAACACATGAGTCACATAGAGAATTTTTAGATAGGCTGAAAATATTTTAGAGCACTTCAGAAAAAAATCAGAGATTTTTAAAACTCATGGGTTCTGAAATGTTTTCAAAGCTTTCCTCTTTCATCTCATGTTTCTAATGTGTAAAATTATAAACCATAGATTATGGCAGATTTTCTCGTGGGATGCGAGGCTTCGCGAACCTCAGCCTGACAGTGCCCATTTACAGGTTAATTGAGTTAAAGTAAAATAGTTGTAGATTAAGCAGAATATAAGTTCAAACCTAAATTAGCGTTCTGTCATCCTGAGTCGAAGGATCTTTGTAAGGCATTATTAAGGACTTTGAAGCATCAGCCGTTGGATCATCTTTCCTCAGAATCGTGAAAGTATAAAAATTAAAGATTTAAAAACTTTTACGGGCTTATTTTTCGCTAAATATTCAACTTTATTTATGCAATATCCATGTCTTTTGCGGTGAAAAATCTCCTACGGATTGCATGGATTTTCACAGAGGACTGTGTATATTTTAACGTATTAATGACGAACGATGTAATGGCTTTTAAAAATTACTGACCGGTATCCAAATTAAAAGTTCCTCCGTCGGGAAGAACTTTCGTACAATTCAGTTTATAAGATTCTTATCCTTCTACCGGTTCCGGAACGATAATATAACATTCCGAGTTAATCGGGACGCAAACTGCAGCTTCAGGACAGTAATAATTCAAGGGAGGACATTTTGGAGATTCCGCTCCTTTGATGGATTTCAGTTCTTTTCTTGACAGGGTTTTTAAATTTTTCATAATGTTAGAATTTGGTTTGGTTAAAAAATGATATTATTTTTATACAGCTAAAGTTAGTAAAACATTGATATCAAAAATTTTATTTATTATTTTTTTTATCCCGTTAAAAAATGATCATTCTGTACAGAAGTATTTCTCAAACCAAAGTACATAAGTTCAATACCCGTTTGTCATTCCCGCAGAGAATTGCAATATCGTACCAGAGAATCGCATAAAAAGATTTGGATTTGAATCCAAATAGAGCGGCGAAAGAAATCTCCCGCTGATTATGCAGATTTTCATCGATGATAGTATGGCTTCGACTTCGATCAGCCATCAAGAATGCGGAGTTCGGAGAGAGCTACTTAGGCTTATTTAAATCATACGTGTGGATATCCATTTTGTTTTCATCAGCATCGCGCCTTTTTTCCAATTGCTGAACATTTTTATTGAGATCACTCTGGGTGCCTTCCAGGTAATTTTTATCAGCAAATTGGGTATCGGTGACTTTATATTTTTGAGAGCCACATGAAACACATACTGTCAGAAAAAGGAGTGTAATTAAAGGATAAACCAGAGTTCGCATATTTTTTTTCCGAAAAATACAATTAAATTATTGAAAAAATGGCTTAGTACGAATGTAGATCAGAATTACAAAGAGACTTTCAACGAATCTCACGGATTTTCACAGATGATGTGACGCTTCGAGAGCCTGGCAGTGTATATTTAGAGTTTAGTTTGAATTAAAAATAGCTGGGTGATTAAGCAGAATATAAATTTAGACTTATATTAGGATTATGTCATTCTAAGGCTTCTGAAGGATTTCAGTAAGAGATTTGAAAGCATCAAAGCTACCGTGAAGCAGTTTTATAATGAAAGTGAGACGAAGGTGATGGAAAGTAAGTTTGTGGGGATTGAGGGGATTGAGTAAAAAACTCCTGAGGTTTCAGGAGTAATAACTGGTGTTTAATGTAAAATATTAGCTTAGTATTTCAGTTATAAAATTTCTATCGTTTTTTGAGATTTTGTTTTAATTTGTATTCTTTAGAGCTAGGTATTGTTAGGAGCTCCTGAACAGATGGGAAGCTCTGGCGCAATCATTGTTCAGAATACCTCCGGATCCAATCTCCTAAAGCTAATTAGTTGTTTTCAATCTTGTATTATTCTAAACAATAGCCTTATCTTATTTTAAAACTTCTTAAAAAGAAAATATAAAAGTCTCTTGCAATAAAAAAGTAGAAAATCAATTCTCATTTAATATGCCATTCGCTAACACAATATTCTGTTTTGGCAATTTTTTTTGTCTTATTTTTTTGGCCGAATTGAGCATCTTTATAGATTTTTTGTATTTCAAATTATCGGAGAAAATAATAATTTCTTCACCTATTTTATTAGATGTTGATTGTGAAATATTAAATGAGTAAGTTTTAAATTTATTATATGTATCTTTTATAAATTGACTATTATCGTAAGATAAAATAAAATCCAAATCCAAATTATTTAAGTAATCGAACAATTTAACGTGATCATTATTTTTGTAAAAATTTAAATAAAGTTCTGAACCTTTTAGATGATATGGCGGATCTAAATAGATAAAAATAGAATCTAAACTTTTAATATGATTAAGAAAGTCAATTGCATCTAAATTAAAAAAATGAATGTTACTACGTTTTTCATAAATTAGTCTAATTTTTTCAACAAGCTTACTTTTGTTAAATCTGGCATTAATCTTATATTTACCATTCTGATTTTGCCCTCCTATAACACCACCTTTTATTACACCAGAAACATTTGTTCGGTTTAAAAAAAATGTAGCCTGTGCAATTTCAAATGGATTATGGTTATGTGCATCATTAAGTATATTTTTATAATAATGCCAATTATCAACTGTTATTTCTAAGCTCTCAATCCAGTTACAAAATTCATCCGCTTGATTCAAAATACTATTCCAAAATGAGTAAATAGAATTATCGAAATCGTTTAAATAAATTTCATTTACTACACCTTCAAATAACAGTTTTAATGCAAGACCACATCCTCCTGCGTAAGGTTCAGCATATGATTTGCCCAAATATTTATTTTCATTAATTAAGTTGGATACAAATAAGTATAATCCATTCTTTCCACCAGGGTATCTAAGCGGAGAGTAAAATGACATTTTTTTTTTATTGGCTTCCAATTTTATTTTTTGAATGTTTCGACAAAATTATTAAAATCAAATATAAACTGATCATATATATCCTTGTTTTTTTGTATCCACAAATTAATAATTTTACTACAAGTATTCCCACTTCCCCAATATGACTTCTGAGAATTAAACCAATTTTTTGCTTTTATTCGATCAGTTCTTATATCATTAATTCCAAATTCATGAAAACACAATTGCTTATCATAACCATTATGTAATTTATCCCAAATATCTGATGATTCTTTTTCGGCATATAGCATTTCAGCTAATACTCTTTCTGGAGATTCATTTCCAGGTAATAAAAGAAAATTTTTATAATTTTTTATTACTCGCATATTGTTTGGTTCATTTCTAACATCGCCATCTAAACAGATAATACTTTGTGGAAAATTAAAACCGTGTATTTTCTTTCTTACAAGTTCTATGTAATTGGAGCACCCCATAGAACATTGTAAGAAATTTAAGGAAGATTTTCTATTTTTTATCAAACCCTTTAAAAATATTTCACCTTCTTTATCTTCAGTAAATACATTTATTTTCAGATCCTTTGGCTTGACAGTTAATGTAACCTTTAATTTATTTTGTATGAAATTAAAGGTTGGCTTCTCTATTATATTTATATTATCATCTAATTTTTGAAGATATACAACTTTAATTTGATCTTTTAATTTTGTATCCTTTTGATATTCACAGGCTAATTCAATAAGATTTAAAGAATGAGTCGTGAAAATAATTTGAATTTTGTATTTAGAAGAAAATTTTCGTAAATATTCAAATAATTTAATTTGAGATGCTGGGTATAATGTTGTATCAATCTCATCAATCACTAAAATACCTTTTTTATATTCTTGCGGAAATTGTTCTTTTAATCTTTTGAAAGATAATATTGATAATAAAATTTTTCCCAGATTATCTTGACCAGCCGAATTCATACTCCAATCATAATAGCTTGTACTAAAACCAATAGTATTCTTCTGCTTACTTTCTAAATAATTGAATTCATCAATTTCTAAATCTGGAGTTATTAATATTTTATTATGCCATTCATTAAGTAATTTTACTTCATCATCAGATAATGTTATTTTAGAGCTTGCAGAAATGCTACTATCTTCTCCAATTGGAAATAATCGAGACAAGCTTAAATATATTACTGGATATTGTAGATAGCCAGACCCCTTAGATCTATCACCGCGCTTCCAAAATCTAATTTCTCCCGTTTTCGAATCTCTTATAATACTTTCGATAGTAAAAATAGGATTTTCTTCATCCACCGTAAATAATGTCCATGCATGATCCTTTGCTTTGTCGAATGATTTAGATAATTTAAATTTTTCAGAAAAAGATGATTTATAGTTTCCTCCGCAAAGTGGTTTTTCATTATATAAAGGATTCGTTTTATCAGTAATTGAAAATGGTTGACTTAATAATCCTAAAATTGTAGTTTTTTGAGTTCCATTTTGACCAGCTATAATTGTAATATTTTCACCTAGCTCAAAATTTACATTTTTAAATCCTCTAAATTTTTCAATTTGAATTTTATTAATTAACATGATTTGTTTTTAGTTTTTAGTTTATAATATGATTGCATATAACTTATTTATATCCGCCATATATTACCGGATATACACCCAAATTTGTAATAATAAGCGCTAAATATAAGTAAAAGTTTTTTAGATTACTTGTAAATTGAAAAACTGGTTTTCTAATATCCAGGTATGTTCAGGAAAATTACTCCATTTATAGCATAAATAACAAATGTAATAATATGAAATTGTTCATATTTATGGCAATTCGTATTTATACGGAATTTATATATAGAAAATAGTAAAAATGTGAATAATAGTTTTTTCATGGATAGTTTTAATTAAATGACTCCTTTAAAGTTTTTTCGAGGAAAGAGATTAGTAAATTTCGCTTAGGGCGTAATTCCTTCAGTTTTTCGAGTCTGTAATCGTTAATTTCCTTTTTAGACTGCATTAACTTATTATGGCGCGTCGTTAAGTTCGCTTCACCTCTAATTATAAAATCAACATCGGAGAAGTGTTTTTCAAATTCATTTTGTATTCCAACTAATTTTAAGCTTACTTCTGATCGTAATTCATAAAATTCTGATTCGCCTATAAAAATTTCAATCTCACCTTCTTTTAAATTGTAATTAAATTTTACGGCATTTATTCTCTCAAGTAAACTATCATTTTTAGATTTATAGTCATCCCCTCCAATACTTGAATAAGCATGAAATATTAGTCTTTCCCAATTATTGTAGGCTCCAAAATAATCTAAAACAATTTTTCGTTTTAAAGCATTATAGTCGATCTCTCCACTTGAACGAATATTGATTTTTGACTCTACAGTCTTAATTTTTTCAGTGATCTCTTCGATGTCTTCTTTGGTTGCCACATTCTTACCCTTTTCCGTAAAATAAGATGGAAAGTAGTTTTTTATTAAGAAGAATAATGCGAGAGTAATTACGATTTGTATTACAGTGAAAATCAGAAATTCCCAATCCATGTTAATAGTTTTTATTTTCAAATATAATAAAAAAGTGATAAAATTATTTGTAGTTATCTTTTACCATTGTTATTACTATTTTACACTGTCTATTTGTTCCCACTGAGACTGCAGCAACATCGAATAAAAAACTAGTGGTAACTGCTTCTCCCGGCTTATTATCTTTAAAGCTTATGGCACGACTTCAAAAATTTAAGTAAATTTCAAAGTACAAGGCAAAAATTACAATACATTAATATTCAGATTATTCAGACAATTTATAGTATATTAAATTTCTATTTCAAAAATTTAGTAACAAAAAAACCTCATCAAATCTGATGAGGTCCCAATCTTAAATTGAAATTAAGGAATTATCCCTGCTTTCTGTGTGTGCTTTTCGGAGCGGCTTTTGCTGCGGAAGTAGCCTTTACTTTAGGGGTTGCAGGCTTTTCAGCTTTTGGAGCTGCTTTTTTAGGCGCTTCTTTTTCTACGTTTACTTCTTCCGTTGCCGGCTCACCGTCTAAGGTTTCAGGCTCTGCTTTTACAAAGCTTTCCGGCGTGATGTATCCTGCTTTGTGAAGGATGTTGTACCACTGGGCCAGTTTCTTGATATCGGAAGCATATACCCTTTCGGTATCATAATTCGGAAGAGAAGCCACCATGAATTCTTTTAACTCAGCATCACTTGATTTGTGAGGAATAGCTTCTTTATAGTCGTAATTTTTAGCAATATTTTCAAAAACTTCAAACAAAGGAACTTCTTTATCGAATGTAAACATCGCAATGTTATCAAGAAGACTCACCTGGCTTGAATTCCCGATACTTACTTTCTTTTTGGTGGTAACATCCTCAATGATGAATCCGTTTTTCAGTTGGGATACTAACTTGAAAAGTCCCGGTTTTCCGGAAATTGAAATTATTTTTTCTAACAGCATAATTTTATTTTTTATAATTCTACAATCGGTTCCTGCACTTCAACGGGCTCGGTGTAAGAACGTTCTGCGTTTCTATTTATTATTTTAATTAATTCAGATTACTTTGGGAATCTCATTTTGTAACCGATGCTTACGTCACCCTGGGTAATTTTTGTCAGCTTACCTTTCACCAGCTTCTTTTTTAAAGCGCTTAAATGGTCGGTAAACAAAATCCCCTCGATGTGGTCATACTCATGCTGGATTACGCGGGCTCTAATATCGGAAAAAGTTTCTGTATGTTTTACAAAATTTTCGTCATAGTATTCGATGACAATGGTATCTTTTCTCTTTACGTCCTCGCGTACATCCGGAATCGAAAGGCATCCTTCATTAAATTTCCATTCCTCCCCCGATTCTTCAAGGATCTGGGCATTGATAAATACTTTCTTGAATTCTGCCAGCTCATCCTTAATATCTTCATAGTCTTCGTCTTCTGCCAGCGGACTTACGTCGATCACAAAAAGACGGATATCGAGACCGATCTGCGGTGCAGCCAGGCCAATTCCGTTGGCACTGTACATTGTCTCGAACATATTCCCTATCAACTCCTGAAGCTCAGGATAATCTTGATCAATATCCTTTGCCATTTTTCTTAACACAGGATCGCCAAAAGCTCTTATCGGTAAAATCATCTTGTTCTCTGTTCTAAAAAATTCTGCAATATGATGGTTGCACTTACTTTATCTATTAATCCTTTTTCCTGTCTCTGTTTCCTGCTTTTCCCGCTTTGGGAGATAAAAAACGAGGCCATTTTGGAGGTAAACCTTTCATCGAAGCGGTGGACTTTTACAGCCGGAAATTCTTTCTCAAAAATTCCGATGAACTTCAAAATATCCTTTTCCACTTCAGATATATTCCCCTTCAGGTCTACAGGAAGGCCTATTACCACATCATCTACCCGGTTTTCGCTGAAATATTTTTTCAGGAAGGGGATGATGGATGGGGTCGGTACGGTCTCCAGCCCGCTTGCAATAATCTGCATATCATCTGTTGCAGCGATGCCACAACGTGCTTTTCCGTAATCAATTGCAAGGATCTGTCCCATAGGTTTGCAAATTTAGTAAATTTTAATGATTTTATTCCAAATGCAGTTTTTTATTACCGGCAGCGCCGTTTTGAATAAGCATTGTTACTTCCCACATAATTCATCATTACAGGAAATGCCTGTCTGTATTGGGATTGGATACGAAAATTTTATTCTTTTGCCGTGTTTTTTTATAAATCACACTTTATTACACTAATTTTTTATAAATTTAGTTTTCTAAAAACGGAATATGAAGAAACTCATCCTCGTAAGACATGCAAAAAGTGACTGGCCGGAAGAAACCGACGACTTCAACAGACCATTGGCAGACAAGGGTTTGGAGGAAGCGATGCATATGTCTAAATTTATGAAAGACAACAATGTGGCGATCGATTACTTTGTTTCGAGCCCTGCAGTGCGTGCACTGAATACATGCAGAATATTCAACCAGTCCTACAACATCGACATTACGACGAACGAGAAGCTTTACAATCCATTGGAAAGCAATTTTGAATCGGTTATCTATAATCTGGATGACAGCCATGAGTCGGTGGCTTTTTTCTCGCACAACAACGGGATTTCCAACTTTGCCAATTCCATTTCCCAGGATATTTTCCATTTTCCGACCTGCGGAGTAGCCGGCTTTGAGATCGACTGCAATTCGTGGTCTGAATTTGACGGCGCCCGAAAGAAGTTGCTGTTCTTCTATGAACCTGGAAAAATCTAGCCTGAGGGGGTCTTCATTCAGGCGGGAGGCGGGAAGCTGGATGCAGGAAGTTTCTTCTTTTAAAAGTCAAGAACGACAATCTCCTATTTTTTGCATCTACTGAAGGGAGATATTGGTTACAGTTCTCTCATTACTTTTTCTTTATAAACTGCTGAAAATAAAAAAACGGACCGAAGCCCGTTTCTTTTACTATCTATTCCGAAATTATTTTCTTCTTAAATCCAGGTCTTCAAAATCAAAACTGAAATCCGTAACGTCGGAGATCGGCTTTAATCGGGCAGACTGTGCTTTTCCGGTTTCATCATAATCAAAGATCATATAAGCATCTGCATCGTAGCTTCGGTCGTCCCATCTGATGATAAATGAATTGTTGGAATACGGCAGCAGCTCCCCTTTTAATCTTGGCGATCTTTTACATGAGATCCGGTACGTATTTCCCTGCTGGATAACTTCAACATCACCGAACCAACGGTCGTTGTAGGTTGCTGTAAATTGTTCTGCTTTCGGTTGAAGGTTTTTATCTTTTTTGAAAGCTTCGGATTTTGCAAACGCTTCCTTCTTCTGCTTATCGAAAATTTCTTCCGTCTTCTTCATCCGGTCGCCATAGGTTTTCAGCCAGTTCCGGTCGGCAATTCCGAGATAAGAATCTTTCACGGTATTGGTAACGGTGTTGAAAGCCGCTCCCGACTGCTGGTTGGTTAAAACAACAATCCCCAGCTTCATATCCGGAATCAGGGTAAACTGCGTTACGGTTCCGATCAGCCCGCCTGTATGCTGAACCTGCTTGTGACCTTTCACGTCGCTTAAAAACCAGCCCATTCCGTATCCGTAGAAGTTGGTATCATAAGGATTTTTTGCTGCTACGCTGCTCGGAATCTGCAAGCTCCAAAGCTGCTGCACATTTTTATCCGAAACCAATTTTTTCCCGTCTTTTGTGGTAAAATTATTCAAAAGGCAGTCTGCCCAGAGCGTCATGTCTTTGATGTTGCTCAAAATTCCTCCGGCAGCATTGGCCGTTTCGTTCCAGTCGTGGGGAACGGCAATGGCTTTTCCGTCCACCGGAGCGTGGGCATCGATTTTATTGCCTACGGATTTTGCCCTGTTGTAACTTCCATAACTTGAATTCATGCCGACAGGCTTCATAATCCTTTGCTCTACAAACTCGGCCCAGCTTAACCCCGACACGCGGTGAATCACTTCCCCGGCAACGATAAACATGATGTTGTTATAGTCCAGCGTTGTCCTGAACGGGTTTTCCGGCTTCAGGTATCTTACATTATGAACAATGTCATTCACCGTTAAGCTTCCGCCTTCCGGAAAAAACATCAGATCGCCCTGTCCGAGACCTAATCCTGCCCGGTGTGTTACCAGATCTTTAATCGTAACATTCTGGGAAACATACGGATCGTACATCTGGAATTCCGGAATGTATTTCGAAACTTTATCGTCCCAGTTCAGTTTCCCTTCATCCGCTAAGATCGCCAGCGCAGTACAGGTAAACCCTTTGGAGTTGGATGCAATTCCGACAAGGGTATTTTCATCCATCGGCTGCCTGGTCGTTAAAGAACGTACTCCGAATCCTTTCGAGTAGATTACTTTTCCGTCTTTGATAACGCCGACCGACATTCCCGGAACGTCAAATGTCTTTAAGGTGTTCTGAATTAATTCATCCAGTTTTTTCTCTTCCACCTGAGCCTGAGCCATACCGACCGTCAGCAGGAGAAGGAAAAAAGAAAGTTTCTGCTTCATTTTTAAAATTTTTCCAAATGTAATAAATATTGGATGATGCTGATAAAAAACTAAATCTTCATAACTTTGCAGGGTAAAAAAATTTAATGACAAAAATCCTGCTCCTTTCCGATTCCCATTCTTACATCGACGACCGAATTTTAGAATATGCCGGCCAGGCCGATGAAATCTGGCACGGTGGTGATTTCGGAAGCATGGAGGTTATCGAGCAGCTTGAAAAAATTAAACCGCTGAAAGGCGTTTACGGAAATATTGACAATGCGAAGATCCGGTCTGAGTTCCCTGAAGTAACTCGTTTTACGTGTGAACAGGTGGAAGTCCTGATGATCCACATCGGCGGCTATCCCGGGAAATATACACCGCTGGCCAAGCAGGAAATTGCGGAAAAGGCACCGAAATTGTTTATTTCCGGGCATTCGCATATTCTAAAAGTGATGTTCGACCAGAAAAACAACCTGCTGCACCTGAATCCCGGAGCCTGTGGAAAACAGGGCTGGCATAAGATGCGGACCATGATGCGGTTTGTGATCGACGGTGCGGAGATAAAGGACCTGGAAGTTATTGAATTGGGAACGAAATTCTGAGATTAAAAATTTAAAATTCAAAGTTTAAGGTTAATTGTCTGAAGATTAAAAATTATGAAAATCGGTGATACAGTTTCGGTGGTGGATGAGGATTTAAGCGGGGTAATTACTTCGGTGAAGGGGAATATCGTGGTTTTTAAAGACGAATACGGTTTTACCTACCAATACCCGAAAGAGAAGCTGGTCCCGAAGATTTCGGATTTTTATGAAAACATCAAAGTCGTTAAAAAAGCAGAGCCGAAAAAAGTTACCTCCAAAGGGCATCAGAAAAACCCGATGATCCTGGATCTTCATTTTCATAACCTGGTTAAAAACCCAAATGATTACGACAGCTTCGAAAGGCTTTTTATTCAGAAGGAAAGGCTGATGGAAACCATTAACTTCTGCCGGAAACATCATCTGAAAAGACTGGAAATCGTACACGGCATCGGAGACGGAGTTTTGCAGAGAATGGTGTACGATACTTTAGAAAGCCAGACGAATATCGATTTTTACAACAAGGAAATACTTCATCATCAATCGGGTGCGGTAATGGTAGAATTTCACTAAATTTGCAGGAATCAGATTATGAATATACTCAATTTACTTTTTACCAAGGACGGATTGATCTACCAGATTGCCAGAAATAAGAGCATTGTGGAGGAAAAATCATATTTCGTTGACGAGGAATCTCCGGAAAATTTTATTGCCGAAACGCTGGATCACGTCCTGCTGAAACAGAGATTTGATGAAATCCATGTCATTTCAGCGCTGAATCATTTTACGCTGATGCCGGAAGGTTTTTCGGAGCATGAAACCGGCTTCGACCTGATTGCCTTCAATGCACCTGTGGATAAGGAAAAAGAAGAACTGATGCTGTCCATCAATGAAAAATTTAAGATCCAGTTCTACTATACTTTCCCGAAAGATTTTTACAAAAAGATCAAGGAATTGGCGCTGCCGGTTCAGTTTAATTTCTCGGGTGAAAAGTTTTTAAATTCCATTCAATACAAAAACGGCAAAGAAATCCACATCAATCTTTATCATAACCAATGTGAGTTTTTTGCCATAGACAACAAAAAAATTATCTTATACAATAACCTGGATGTAAATTCAGAGGTTGATTTTCTTTATTTTGTGATGTTTACGTTAAGCAAAATCGGTTTCGGGATCAATGAAACCCACTTTTTCGCTTACGGGGAAACAACGGAAAATGAAACCTTCATTTCAGAATTGCAGAAATTCGTAAAAAACATGAAGATTGTATTTGATAATATTCCAAACAAAAATTTTATCTTAAATTAGGTTCATAATCTGCTAACGGGTGGAGACACTAGCAGTTTAATACCCTATAACCCAACAACTATGTACAGAATCATTTCAGGCAAATGGAAAGCCAAGAAAATAGCGGCTCCGAAAAATTTTGATGTAAGGCCGACCACGGATTTTGCAAAAGAAGCATTGTTCAGCATTTTGGAAAATACCTACGATATGCAATCGATCTCTGTGCTGGACTTGTTTGCGGGAATCGGCTCCATTAGTTTTGAGTTTGCTTCAAGAGGCTGCCAGGATATAACTTCGGTAGAAATGAACCCGAAGCATACTTCTTTTCTTAATTCTACGGCTTCAGAGCTGGGATTCAGCCTGCAGGTGAATGTTCAGAGAGGCGATGTATTCGACTGGCTGAAGAAATTCAGGAATAAAAAATCTTTTGAAATCGTTTTTTCCGATGCGCCTTTCGAAATGGAAGAGAAGAAATATCATGAAATCATTTCTCTGGTATTGAACAATAAATATTTAAAAGAAAACGGCATTCTTGTCGTTGAGCATCAAAGCCGCATGAAATTTGACCATCCGAACCTGATCGATACCCGGAAATACGGAAACGTAAGCTTCAGTTTTTTTGAGCCGAATAAGGAAGAAAAAGAAGATATTCCAACCATAGAATAATAGAATAATAGAATAATCAGGAAGTTTTCCTGATTATTTTTTTGATGTCTATATCTACCTTTTAAGAAGTACAGGAAACAGAAACAGGCTTTTTAAAAACGTTTAAATATTTTACTACCAGTTCTGGTTTTACAGCTATACCCATACGGCAGGACTACGATATTATTTATCACTTAAATTTATACTATCATTCTTTACCGTTATTGCAAATGTTCAAAACATACAATAGTTTTGCAACTATAAAAAATATAGTTTAAAAATTATGAGCTTTTTAGAAAAAATGAAATCGAGATATACGGTAAAAAAGTATAATCCGAATGGAAAGATAAGTGATGAAACGGTACAACAACTGAAAGACATTTTACAGCTGAGCCCTTCTTCTATCAACAGCCAGCCGTGGAATTTTGTCTTTGTGAATGAATCTTCAGAAAACAGGGAAAAGCTTGCCGATGCCTCTTATTGGAACAAGGATAAGGTAGTCAACAGCAACCTGCTAATCGTATTCCAGGTGCTGAAAAATCCGGAAGATTTTGAAAAGCAGATCAAAGGGTATCTGCCGGAAGGTTCCATCAATTATTATAAAAACTTTGTGAAGTCTAAAGGTGAAACAGCCATAAAATCGTGGATGGCACACCAGGTTTACCTGTCATTGGGTGTACTGCTTTCCGCCTGTGCTGAAATGGGCCTCGATTCTACACCGATGGAAGGTATTGAAAATGATAAATACGATGAAATTATCAACAATGATAAATACGAAACCCTTTTTGCCGTAACTGTAGGCACAAGATCGGAAGAAGATACCAACCAACCCGTGCATACGCCTAAGAAAAGGCTGGAAAGTTCAGAGGTGATCGTGGAGATCTGATTTAATTCAAATAAAAAATAAAAGCTGTCTCTTCACGGGACAGCTTTGCTTTTATAGAACTTTCAATTCAAGATCGATGGTTTTTCCGAAAAATTTCTTGGAAATCTTTTCGAAGTTTTTCGTAAGATCCGAAAGATAGAAATGGTAATTCGGATTGGGATTCTGGTCATTCAGGAGATTGTATTTATCCAGGATAATTTTCAGATGATTGGCCACAATATTCGGGGAGTCGATCACGCGAACCCGGTTTCCGTAATACTGCTTGATTTCATCAATTAATAAAGGATAATGGGTACATCCCAGGATCAGGGTTTCAATATTCTTAAGCTTACTGTTGCTGAGGTAATTGTAAATGATGGCATGGGTAATCGGATGGTTTTTAAAGCCTTCTTCAATCGCAGGAACCAACAAGGGTGTTGCCAGTTCATCCACTTTAATCCATTTATTGTGCTTCCGGATGCTTTTTTTATATAAGCCTGAATTCACTGTTGCTTTTGTCGCAATAACCCCAACGTTATTATGAATCTCGTAGGATACTTTTTCTGCCACCGGATTAATCACATCGATTACGGGAACTTTTCCCGCCACCGACAGCATCACTTCGTTCAAAGCATTGGCCGTCGCCGTATTGCAGGCAATAACGATGGCTTTGCAGTTTTGCTCCAGCAGAAAGTTGGTGATTTTGGTAGAATATTCGATGATGGCTTCCCTTGATTTTTCACCGTAAGGAAGATGCTTGGTATCGCCGAAATAAATAAGGTCTTCATGAGGAAGCAACCTTTTGATTTCTTTAGCTACCGTTAATCCTCCTACTCCGCTATCGAAAATCCCGATAGGCTGTTTCGGTGAAAGGTGCGAGTAATCCTGTTTTTTAGTTTTCAAAATAACGTTGAAATTTTATGCAAAAATAAGGAATTTTGTCACGTAAAATATGACGTGAAATTAATTTAGACAATAAACAGGTCCGAAGCGATCCCATCCGCCATAAACCAGTGCTTTTCAGGAATCTTCAGATGGTTGTTTTCAATAACGAGGATTTCCTCATCCAGTTTCTGTTTGATTTCACGCTGGAAATGCTCCAGGATCCGGTCATCAAATTTTCCCTTTAAGCTTTCAAGATCAACCCCCCAGATGGTCCGCAGGCCGATCATGATCATTTCATTGAACTGGTCTTCCCGGGAAAGGAGCTCCTCCTCTTTCGCCAAAAGATTGGCGTTGAGCTTTTTAATGTACTGTTGGTTGTTGGCAACATTCCAGCTTCTGATATCCGTACCGTTGTATGAATGGGCAGACGGGCCGATTCCCAGGTATTCCTTGTATTTCCAATACGAAGAATTATGTCTTGAATAAAAGCCGGGCCTCGCAAAGTTGGAAACCTCGTAGTGTTCAAACCCACGGTCTTTCAGAAAATCCGACAGATAATAAAATTCCCGGTTCTGCTCCTCTTCTTTCGGACTCATGACTTTTCCTTTGGAGATCCAGTTTTCCAAAGCGGTTTTAGGCTCTACCGTTAAAGCATATGAAGAAATATGGGGCACTTCAAGCGCGATGGTTTTATACAGGTTTTCTTTCCAGATTTCCAGATTGGAAGTGGGTGATCCGTAAATGAGATCAATGCTTAAATTTTCAAAGCCGAAATCCTGCGCCCTCTTAATGGAATCTTCCGCTTCATTGGCGGTATGTGCACGGTTCATCAGTTTCAGATCGGCTTCAAAAAAACTCTGGGTTCCGATGGAAAGCCTGTTTACCACAGAATCGGATAACCCTTTTAAGAAGTTTTTATCCAGATCATCCGGGTTCGCTTCCAACGTAATTTCAATATCTTTTTCGAAACTGAAATATTTCAACACCTCATCGATCAGAGATTTTATTTCATCCGCAGAAAGAACAGAGGGTGTCCCGCCGCCGAAATAAAGGGATTGTAAGCTTTTGTTCTGCAATTCATCTTTTCTGAGAAAGATTTCCTTCTTCATAGCAGCCAGCATTTCATCCTTAAAATTCAAGGAGGTTGAAAAGTGAAAATTACAATAGCTGCATTTCTGCTTACAAAAGGGGATGTGAATATAAATCATAAAAAAAGAGCCCTGAAAAATTCAGAGCTCAAATGTATTTAAATTAAATCAATTAATATCTATAACCTCTGTGGTTAATGAAGTTGTCGAAGTTATACCCTAACCCGATCATGAAGCTGTTTCCTCCGTACTGCTGGATGTCAGACAATCCTAAGTTATACGTCGCCCCGATCATGAATTTGTTGAATCTTACTTTTACAACCGGTGCAATCTGAAGCTCCTGACTGTCGAATCTGTTCTGAACAGAACGGTAGCTTACCCCGAAGGAGAATGCATTGATATCGTTGAAGAACGTTGCCATCAAGTTATAATCAATCGTTCTTGTAGAGTTTGTATTAAGGTTAATTAATGCAGACGGTGTGAAATAGATGTTATCTCCAATATGCCAGTCATATCCTAAGTTTAAGAAAAACTTGATCGGAGAAGGCTCACGTCCGTTTACAATCGCTTCATCATTGGTAAGAGCGATATCGTTTACGGAAACCCCTGCGAAGATATTTCGGTAAGTAGCCTGTGCCCCAAAGTTGGCATAAGCCATGAAGATGTTGCTTTCGCTTCCCTGCAATAAAGGATCTGAAGCATCTTGTGTATTAATCTTCGAATAATCAAAATTCATGTTATAGAAACTCACACTTGTACCGAATGAGAACTGGTCTTTTCGGTCTCCTTCGCTGCTAAGAGGAATAAAATATGAAGCACCCGCCGTAATACCTCCGGCAGAAATAGGCCCGTTGCTGTCTCGGAATACAGATAAACCTGCACCTACCCTATCAAAGATGTTCGCGTTGATCCCTACCGACTGTACGTTGGGAGACTCACTGAACTTCGAAAATTGCTGCTGATAGTTAAGATTAAGCTGCACATAGTCGGTCTTTCCGTATTGTGCCGGGTTGAACAAAAACTCACCATCTAAAAGATATTGTTGATAGTACGGTAAAGTTTCTTGTGCTTTGTATGCATTTGACAAAAGAGCTAAACATACGATAGCATATAGTTTTCTCATAACAAATCTTGATTTCAATTCAACAAATATAAAAAAATTCTCAATATATTTTTAGTTTTCTAAATAATTTCTCCATTTTTTTACAGCATCCGCCATATCTTTCGGCATTGGGCTTTCAAAATATAATTCTTTCCTGGTGGTGGGATGTATGAATCCTAAAGTATGAGCATGAAGCGCATGTCTCGGCAGGATTTCAAAAACATTTTTGATAAACTGCTTATACTTAGGAAGATTCACGCCGCGGAGCGGGGTATGGCCTTCATATCTTTCATCATTAAACAGCGTATGGCCGATATGCTTGAAGTGCGCCCTGATCTGGTGCGTCCTTCCGGTTTCCAGCTTACACTCTACCCAGGTCATATATCTAAACCTTTCCAATACTTTAAAATGCGTTACGGCATGTTTTCCCTGGCTTCCGTCTTCATAGGTATGCATCTGCATCCTGTTTTTCGGATGGCGCCCGATATGCCCCCTTATCGTTCCTTCGTCATCCTGCACATTTCCCCAGACAAAAGCCCAGTACAGTCTTTTGGTCTTCCGGTCAAAGAACTGCTTAGCCAAAAAGCTTAAAGCAAATTCGGTTTTCGCGATCACCAGCAATCCGGAAGTATCTTTATCAATCCTGTGAACCAACCCTACCCTGTCCAGATCCGATTTCTGACCGTTCTGTTCGAAATGGTAAGCCAAAGCATTCACGAGGGTTCCGTCCCAGTTTCCAAAGCCCGGATGCACCACCATTCCGGGATCTTTATCTACAACGATAAGATCATCATCTTCGTATACGATATTGATCGGAATATTTTGCGGAATGATAACATTTTCTCTTGGAGGATGGGCCAGGAGTACGGAGATCTGATCTCCAGGCTTCACACGGTAGTTCTGTTTTACAGGGGTTCCGTTCACCACCACATTACCGGCTCTGCAGGTCTGTGAAATTTTGTTTCGTGAAGAATTCTGGCGGAAAATCAGTAAAAACTTGTCGATTCTTAATGGCTCCTGGCTCTTATCCACCGTGATATTAAGATGTTCATACAGCCCTTTATTTTCCTCATCAATATCAAGATTATCGATACTGTTTTGGTCTAATAATTCTTCATCCAAAAAATCTTCGTTATCTTCTGCCATTGTTTTGTCTTTTATACAAAAAGCTTCAACATAATGAAAGTTGAAGCCTGTATTTTATTATAATTTAGAGATTAATCAATCACCATCCTTCTAGCCTTTGGCTTTTCGGTTACCGTTGTCGCAGGCTTACTGCTGTTTGAGCCGGAAACGTTTCCTGAAGCAGTGGTTCTGGGCCTGTTGCTTTCTGTGGTAGAGGTCGCCGGTTTTGCATTTGTTCTTGACGTTTCCGTTTTGGGTGTCTCCGCAGAAGGTTTTGGCGTTTCTTTTCTCGGGGCCGGAGCCGGCGGAGCCTCGTAGCTTGGCTCTTCCCGTACAGGCATTTCCTGATACTGGATCGGAGGCAAAGCGGTATCCACTTTCATTCTGTAGGTAGAGTTCAGCTGTTCTATTTTAGCACTTAATTCTGCGAGTGTCCTCTTACTTGCCCAGAGATCGATCTGCATCCCCTGGTCTCGGACGTCTCCTGCTGCCGGATCCTGATAGTAGATTACATCGGATTCGTCCTTGCTGCCGTCTTCATGATCCACGATTCCTACTTCAAACATACTTCTGGCAATAACCTGTCTTGCTTCCTTCACCGTTAATCCAACGACGTTAGGAATGGCAATATTTCGGAGAGGCCCGGAACCGATGACTACATCAACGGTGGAGAATCTTGCCAGCTTGGTTTTAGGCTTTACTTCATTGCCATTATATAAAATACGGATCACCGCATCTTTCTGAATGCTCGGTTCGAAAATGGTATCTCCTACTTTTAGTCCTACCTGCTCCAGTCGCTGGAAAGCAAGACCTGAATATTTGTTGATAACATCCGGAACTTCTACTTTCGCCCATGTTCTTGGGTTTACTCTAAGTTGGATAGCCCTTCCGTCTTTCACGCGGGAACCCGGAACCGGATATACCTGCAGCACCTGGAAAGGTCTGTATTTCGGATCATAATTGAAACTGTCCACTTCATATTCCAGCCCTGAATCATCCAGTATTTTGATTGCTTCCTGCACGGATTTATTTACAATATTCGGAACGGGAATTTCCTGACCGTGATGGGTATGATACTCCAACCAACGGAACGTAAGCCAGACCAACCCCACAAAAACACCGATGGCTACGATTAAGTTCAGTAAAACTTTCCAATTGAAAAGTGATTTAAGCATACTTAAAATGACTATTATTAGACAGCAAATATAATTAATAATTTTAGAATGTCCTTTTTATTTAACACATTTCACTTTTGACCTTAAATTTTCCGGATTTGCATTTATCCGTTCTATAAAATCATTAAATTTGCCTTAATTGATACTAGACAAAAATGAGCAAAAAACAAGTTGCCGTAGTAATGGGAGGCTATTCTGACGAATATGTCGTATCACTGAAAAGCGGACAATTAATCTATGATTCTTTAGACAGAAATCTTTACGACGTATACAAAGTAGTGATCCTGAAAAACGAATGGTATTTTTTAGGTGAAAATGATCAAAAGTACGCTATTAATAAAGGAGACTTTTCCGTGACACTCGGCAATAATGAGACTTTACAATTTGACGTTTGCTTCAACATCATCCACGGAACACCGGGTGAAAACGGGATTCTTCAGGCTTACTGGGATGCCATCGGACAAAAATACACCGGTTGCGATTTTTACCAGAGTGCCCTTACCTTCAATAAAAAAGATACATTAGCCGTCCTTTCAAAATACGGAATCCCTTCTGCCAAAAGTGTGTACCTTAGAAAAGGAGAAGAAATTAATGCTGATGAAATCATCGATTCTCTTGGACTGCCCGTTTTTGTAAAACCTAACCAGTCGGGATCTTCTCTCGGAATTTCAAAAGTAAAGGAAAAATCCGAACTGATTGCAGCAACAGCCGTTGCCTTTAATGAGGATGATGAAATATTAATTGAAAGCTTCCTCGATGGAATGGAAGTTTCCGTAGGCGTAATTGATTATAAAGGAGAGACCATCGTTTTAGGAATTACCGAAATTGTTCCTCAGAATGAGTTTTTCGATTATGAAGCTAAATATGAAGGTGCTTCCGAAGAAATTACCCCGGCCAGAATCGATAACGAGACAAGAATCCGTATTGAAGAGATTGCTAAAAGAGCGTATAATTCCTTGGGAATGAGCGGATTTTCCAGAAGTGAATTTATTCTTATGGATGGTATTCCGTATATGCTTGAAATGAATACCAATCCCGGATTCTCACCGGCCAGCATTCTTCCGCAACAAGCCAAAATTTACGGAATTTCTATTACCGACCTTTGCGGAAACGAAGTTGAAAAAGCTTTATCTAAAAATTAAAACGTATGAAAATTGCTGTATTCCCGGGTTCATTCGATCCGATTACTTTAGGCCATTACGATATTATAGAAAGAGCTGCCCCGCTTTTTGACAAGCTGATTATTGCGATCGGGCAGAATTCCCAGAAAAAATATATGTTTCCTTTGGAGAAAAGAATCGAATTCATTCAGAATTCCGTAGCTGAATTCCCGAATGTGGAAGTCGATTTTTTTGAAGGACTTACCGTCGATTACTGTTTTGAGAAAAATGCCCAGTATATCATCAGAGGCCTTCGAAATCCTGCCGATTTTGAATTTGAAAAAGCCATCGCCCATACCAACAGAACGTTAGCCCATAAAAAGCTGGAAACCGTATTCCTACTCACTTCCTCCGGAAAATCCTTCATCAGCAGCAGCATCGTGAGGGAAATCATCAACCACGGCGGAGAATATGAGCTGCTGGTACCGGATTCGGTTAGAGTGGAGAAGAAGTAAAATGATTGATAATCGATAAATGATGATTGATGAAAAATCCGATTAAAAAAATCAATTATCAATCATCATTTATCATTCATAAAAAATGCACGAACAGTTCAATTTTGCCATAGAAGTCCTTGGAACGATCTCCTTCTCGATGTCGGGGAGCTTTGCTGCGATGCAGAAACGTCTGGATCCTTTCGGGGTATTGATTATTGCATTCGTCACCTCGGTAGGCGGCGGAACCGTTCGGGATCTTCTGCTGGATATTCCGGTTTTCTGGATGCATGATCTTCTGACCTGTGCCTTGATTATCCTGACGAGTATTTTCACCATGATCTTTAAATCGTTTGAGAAGAATTTCAGGGTGACCTTGTTTATTTTCGACAGTTTCGGGCTTGGACTGTTTACGATCATCGGGGTTCAAAAAGGACTAAATGCCGACATTCATCCATTGATTTGTATCGGCCTGGGAACCATTACCGGCTGTTTCGGCGGGATCATCCGGGACATATTGCTTAACAGGATTCCTCTGATCTTCAGGAAAGAGATTTATGCGACAGCCTGTATTTTAGGCGGCTCTATTTTTTTATTATTGACAAGATTTACGACATTAACTTATACAGTAATTCAGGTATTCACCATCCTGCTCATCGTTTCGATCCGCACCTTAGCGGTAAAGTATCATTGGCAGATCCCGAAATTCTACGGGTACGAGAATAATGCGGAGATGTAGTTTTCGTGAATTTGAAATTAGCCTTCGAATTAATTGGCTGGAAGATGGATGCCGGGTGCTGGAAGATTTCCTGGCAATCGTTTTATGATGATGGTTTAAAGATAAATTTGAAAAAATGGATTACTTCGGATTGCTTCGCCAAAAAATTTATCCCAATGACCCATTTTTCAAAGCACCGGAACCACCTCCGTCGCCTAAATTTACTCAATAGAAAATCAGCGAAAGATCAGATGCTCCGATTTATACCCGGTTAAACCTCATAGGTTTTGAAAACCTATGAGGCTTAATAGCCCAGATAGAAGCGGCATCCTTTTTCTGCACCGGCAGAAAAAGATACAGCGGATAGCGGGAATAAGCTCCTGAAAAGCAATGTTGTGTAAAAAGGGAAGCTATGTCGATTAAACCTGTTTGTCTGATGCCTGACCAAATAAAAAAAGCACCTGAAATCAATCAGATGCTTTTTGTCTTTATCAAGTTCTTTATTAAGAGAATTTTCCTCTGTTTCTCATGTTCGGATTGTGCATATGCTTCTGCATGGTTGGCATTTTTAGCTGGTCTTTCATCATTTTGATCTGATCGGTCATCATTCCGGCACTGTCCAGTCTTTTAGCTTCATCCAATAACTTCTGCCCTTCCTGTTTTCTGCCTTTGGAAATAGCCGCCGCCGCAAGATTCAGGGTAGCCATCGCTCTGTCGTGCTTCATGTTCAATCCGTATTCTAAAGCTTTCTTCATATAAGGTTCCACTTTGGTTGGGTGGTCCTGAGCCTGGGTAAGTCCCGTTAGATAATGGTAGTACCCATACTGGGTTTTATGAAGCTGGGATTTATAATCTGTGATGTTTTTAAGCCATTCGCCGGCCTTTTCCATATTCTGCTTTCTCAGCTGCCAGAAAGCCAGAAGGATATATTCGTTTTTAAAGAAGATAAGAATAGGCAGTGCTGCTAAAAGAAAAACAACAATTCCCCAGCCCAAACTTCTCGTGAAGATCATCATGTAAAGCCCTAACAGGATAAGAACTGCCGCAACGGCAATTTTTATATATTTATTCATTATTAAAATTTAGAAGTGCAAAGATAAGAAATTTAAGATTCAAAGTTTAGGGTTCAAGGTCTAAAGTTTTCAGTGAACTTATTGATTGAAAACTTCAGATCTCAAATCCTTTCATAGGTCTGAAAACAGAAATCATACTGATTCTTTTCATCTTTTTCATGACTAATTTCATCTGTTTTTTTCCAGATTTTAGGGTCGATCTTCGGGAAGAAAGTATCCGCTTCAAGCTCGGCCTTTACCAGAGTTACCTCAAGCCGGTCTACGATATCCATCGTCTGCTCATAGATCTTTCCGCCTCCGATAATGAAAATTTCCTCATCGATTTTCTTGGCAAACTTCACGGCTTCCTTGATGCTTCCAACGATCAGAATTCCTTCCTCGAACCAGTCGGTTTTTCTAGACACAACAATATTGGTACGATTGGGAAGCGGTTTTCCGATGCTTTCATATGTTTTCCTTCCCATGATCACCGGATGCCCCGAAGTGATCTCTTTAAAATGTTTCAAATCTTTCGGAAGATGCCAGAGCAAACGGTTTTCGAAACCGATTTCGTTCTTCTCTCCCATGGCCACCACAATTGTTGTCATTAAAATAAATTTTTACAAAATTAGCACATAATTTGTATATTTGGTTAGAACAAAAAAATATTAAAAAAATTTCAAACTATGAAAAATAAAGGTTGTCTGAGCGCAGGAACTATCGGTATCGCTCTCCTTATTATTGTTGCTGTCCTTTTCTTCTGGGGCAAAAGCGGCTACAATAATTTCGTAACGAAAGAACAGAATGTTAACACCAAATGGTCTAATGTTGAAACCGTATATCAGAAAAGAGCGAACCTGATCCCGAATCTGGAAAGAACAGTAAAATCCTATTCCAAATTTGAGCAGGAAACCTTAACAAAGGTCGTAGAAGCGCGTTCCAAAGCAACCTCTATCAATATTGATCCTACCAATATGACAGAGCAGGATCTGGCAAAATTCCAGGCAGCACAGGGTGAACTTTCCGGAGCCTTAAGCCGATTGATGGCCGTAGTGGAATCTTATCCTAACCTGAAAGCGGATCAGCAGTACATCAATTTCCAGAGGGAATATACCGCGATCGAAAACAGCATCAGAACGGAAACCGTTTATTATAACGCGGCAGCCCAGGATTATAATACTTCGATTAAAACGTTCCCGAATAATATTCTGGCGAACTTCACCAATTTTAAAGAAAAACCTTATTTCAAAGCGGCAGCAGGAGCTGAAAAAGCGCCTGAAGTATTTTCGGAATAATGGCTACTCCTTTCCTAACAGACCAGCAGATAGCTTCCCTTGTGGAAGCTATTCAGTCGGCGGAAGAACATTCTACCGGTGAAATCAGGGTGCATATCGATACGAATACCGATGAAGACAATGCTAAAGTTGCGTTGAAGGTTTTTGAAGAATTATGCATGAACAAAACAGCCGAGAAAAATGCCGTGCTGTTCCACATCAATTTTGAACGGAAATACCTGACGATTATCGGCGATACCGGGATCCACAAAAAAGTAAGCCAGGCTTATTGGGACCGCCTGCACGATTATATTACTTCCGAATTTGCCAAAGGAAATTATTATAAAGCCTTAAAAAGCGGCATTCTGGAAACCGGAATGGAGCTTAAAAAACATTTTCCCGTAACCGGAGAAAACCACAATGAACTTCCTAATGAAATTACGTTCTCTTAAACTAGTTTTTTCATTTTTACTGATCTGCTTCTACAGCTTTGTAGCAGCTCAATACACGGTTCCCCCAAAACCGGGTGTTCTGTATCCTGTTTTTGACGAAGCCAAGCTGCTGAAACCACAGGAAATAGACGCACTGAATAAAAAACTGATTGCCTTTGCAGATTCTACCTCTACCGAAATCGAAGTGGTTATCATTCCTTCAACCAAAGGGGAAGATGTAAATTTTCTTGCGACCATGTTCGGAGAGAAATGGGGCATCGGAAAAAAGAACGTTGACAACGGGATTATTTTTCTAATCGCCACTGAAGACCACACCATGTCGATCCAGCAGGGCCGCGCAGTGGAACAGTATCTGACGGCGTCGGTAGCAGGGCAGATCCTGGATTACATCGTGACACCCCATTTCAAGCAGGGCGAATGGTATGAAGGTATTGATCGCGGTACTTTTTCCATTATGGAAGCGGTTCAGGGGAAATTCAAGCCTTTGAATAACCAGGAAAGCAAAGGCGACGGCAGCCTGACGAAAATTATTATCATTGCTTTTATTATTTTTATCCTTCTCGCGATTTTCTTTGGAAACAGAGGTGGCGGAAAAGGAGGTGATGACGATGACGATGTGATCATCTCCAGAAGAGGACGCAGAAATTATCCGGGTGGATTCTTCCCTTTTCCAGGCAGCTTCGGCGGTGGATTTGGAGGCGGAAGTTCCGGCGGAGGCGGTGGATTCGGAGGCTTTGGCGGCGGTGGAAGTTTCGGAGGCGGTGGTGCTTCGGGAGGATGGTAGCAGATTTAATACTTAATTCTAATTCTATCTATTAGTATTATTATCTCATCCTTGTCATTCTGAAAGAATCTAAACGCAAATATTTCCAGTAGGTCTTTATACGCTATTGAAATCTTAAGTGATAGCAAAAATTGTGTTGGGATTTCAAACTTATATTTCCAGTATTTTTGTTATTGACGAAGTGTACATAGTCGATTGCTGAATAAATCCTGATACGAATTTTTCCAAGCAGGCATTTAATCTATATGTGGATTCCCATGTGATGACTAGTATTGCGTTAAATTAAAAGAAGATTGGCTAAATTGATTTACAGTATATTATTCGATATGCTTTGTTATTACAATACAGATCCGAAACAGACCTTTAATTCACAATCTTTTCTATTTAATTCAGTCTATAAGGTCAATATTACAAAAAAGCAAATTTTCAATCATTAATATTAATTTATATTAACATAAATCCTCAATTTTAATATTAAAAATTAATAAACCTGCCCGATTTCTATTTTTAATTCAAAACTTTTTCATTATATTTACTAAAAACAGGTTATGAAGAAGACATTGGTAGTTTTTGCACACCCTTATCTGGAGCATTCCAATTCGAATGCGGAACTCATCAATTTCTACGTCCGTCATCAGCATTTTACCCTTCGGGATCTTTATGAAGAATATCCTAATTTCCACATCGCCGCTTTTAGGGAAAGAAAAAGGATCAGGAATTACGACCGTTTTATTTTCCAGTTTCCGCTTATCTGGTTTGGAACACCTCCCCTCTTAAAACTTTGGATTGATGAAGTGTTTGACCGGGAATGGCTGAAAGAAGGGGAATATAATCCGCTGGAAGGCAAAGAAGTCTATATTCTGGTAACCACCGGTGGTAAAGAAAGGTCGTTCAGCAAAGAAGGGACTTACAAATTTACCGTGGAAGAGCTGATCAGCGGACTGATTGTCTCTTTACATGTCTTTAAAGCCAACATCAAGAATATCAAGATTGTTTACGAAGCCAACAAGCTTTCAAAAAAAGAAATTATTCTGCACAAAAAGCAGTTTGTAGAACTTCTCAATCAATAAAATATGGAAACAAGCTTAGCAATGAATACCCTGATCTTCTTGGGCGTAGCCATCATTATGGTTCCGCTGGCGAGAAAATTCGGGCTGAGTTCCGTCATCGGATACATTGCCGGCGGAATCATTATAGGGCCGTATGTCCTGAAGCTGACGGGTAGGAATGTAGACGACATTATGCACGCCAGCGAATTCGGGGTAATTATGCTTCTCTTTTTGGTAGGGCTCGAGCTTGAGCCCCGCAAATTCTGGGAGATGCGGAAAAAGATCATCGGCCTCGGCATGACGCAGATGCTCCTGACCATAACGCTGCTTTTCGTTGTTTTCTTATGGGCAGGCTGGAAAGTGGATAAAGCAGTGGCTGTTGCCATGTGTTTTGCGCTTTCTTCCACAGCCATCGTTCTGCAGACTTTACAGGAGAAAAACAGCCTGAACACCCTGGCCGGGGAAGCTTCTTTTTCCACTTTGCTCTTTCAGGATATTGCGGTTATCCCTATCCTTGCCATCCTTCCACTGATCGCCCATCATAAAGTGACCAACAATGATAATGAAATCCATGTCATTATCCAGAATCTTCCGCAGTGGATGCAGTTTGCCACGGTGATCCTAGGAGTGGCTATTCTCATCCTGTTGGGAAGGTATGTTTTTGTTCCCTTTTTAAGGTATGTTTCAAAATCAGGAATGACGGAACTGCTTACCGCTTCGTCACTGTTTCTGGTAATCGGTGTATCGGAACTGATGATCGCTATTGGCCTTTCTCCTGCCTTAGGCGCTTTCCTTGCCGGAGTAATGCTGGCCAACAGTGAATTCCGCCATGAACTCGAAGCACAGATCGACCCCTTCAAAGGTTTATTGCTGGCGGTATTTTTTGTAAGCGTAGGTTCGACTATGAACTTTAACATTATCGCAGAAGATCCGCTCTTTATTTTCAGTACGGTTTTTGCGGTGCTGGCGATCAAATTCATAGTTCTTTACATGATCGGGAAGTTTTTCAGGATCGATACGCCGCAAAGCTTATTTTATGCTTTTGCGCTTTCGCAGGTGGGGGAATTTGCTTTTGTACTGACCAATTACGCTTCCAGTCTTTATCTGCTGAATTCTGAACTCAATGCGCAAATGATGGCCGTAACGGCCATTACAATGTGCATTACCCCTTTTCTGATCATCATCAATGATAAATTTATCACACCGAGATTCATTAAGGAAATACCTGATGCTGAAAATGACTTTAATATCCTGGATGGAAATATCCGGCAGAAGAAAATTATTATTGTCGGTTTCGGGCATTTCGGAAGTACGGTCGGCCGGCTTTTGAAGGCCAATAAAGTTTCATCAACGATCCTGGACCGGGATTCGGACCGGGTAAAGCTGCTGAGAAGCTACGGATTCAAAGTATATTACGGAGATGCTACGAAAATCCCGACCCTTCGTGCTGCAGGCATTGAAGATGCCGAAATTCTGGTCCTTTGCCTGGACGATCCGGAAGACAATAAATTTATCGCCAATGTCGTAAGGGAAAATTACCCCAACGTAAAAATCTTCGTCCGAGCCAAGAACAGGATTGATTCTTATGAATATTTAAACAGCGGCATCAATAACATTTATCGTGAAACATTGGGAACAGCCGTAGACATGGCTGTGGATGTCCTACACGAAACCGGTATGCGGAAATATGCCGCCCGCCGTCTCGGGCAGAGGTTTATGGCTATTGATAAGGCCTCTATTCGAAAGCTGGCGAAATCGGAAGATGATGACGAAATCCATCTTTTTACCACAAAAGAAATCCTCCAACGAGAGGAGGAATTACTGGCTTATGATAATCTGAATTTCGACAATCAGCAATGGGAAGATTCTTCCATGGATGAAGAAGAAGAAAATGAAAGCTGATTACTGAATGCTTACACTTCCGCCACTGCTCTCTTCTTTTTTGATTTTGGTTACATTTCCTTTTTTATAAATGCTGATACTTCCGCCGGAAGAGGCTTCTGCCTGGATAGAGGAAGATGCGCTGATGTCTACGCTTGCTCCGCTGGAAGATTCTGCTTTCAGATTTTGTACCAGTACATCTTTTGCAGAAATACTACTTCCCGAAGAGGCATTTACTTCAGCATTTTTGGATTTTCCGGATAAATCGATGCTTGCCCCTGATGAAGCATCCACATCGAGATCCACCGCCCAGATTTTACCGTCGAAACTTCCGCTGCTGTCGATAGAAATATCAAAATCATTGGCTTCCAGATCGCCGGAAACAGCTGCAGAGCTTGATACTTCCACTTCCATTTTATCCTGTACAAATCGGTCTCTAACGGTAATCTTAGCTGCAGAATTGGCATTGAGCTTCGAGAAATCTTTGGTATAAATTTTTGCGGAAACATTATGGCTGTTCATTACCCTAATCCCCGGCTTGTAATGAATATGAAGTTCACCGCCGTTGTTATCCACCAAAACCTCATCTATAATATTTTCGGGAGCGGAGATCACCACTTTTTCCACATCCGATTTGATAACTTCTGCATCTATGGCCTGGGAAACTTCAATTTCATCAAAATCTCCTGTCACAGTTCTTTCTCTCATGGGCCCGTTGTCTTTGCTGACCACTTTCTCCACCCAATTGCTTTTTTCATTCTCACGGCTGTTTCTGTCGTGCTTTTCACATGAGGCCAGCAATAAAAAGGCTGAAAAAATAAAAATAGTTTGCGATTTCATGTTTACTGATTTATTTGATTAATGTGTTATTATTTAGTAACAACTAAGGTATAAAAAATATTACATCGGTTTGAATAATTATATAATCACGATCATAACCAAGATTTTTTAGATGGATTGTTTCTATAAAGCGCAAAACAAAATACGCTAAAAATCAATTATTTATACCATATTTTATTTTTCAATGGTATAAGGATTGAACTAAAAAGCCTATCACCAAAAAAATAAAATATTATGATTTCATCAAAAACACATGCTGTGCTGGATTATGTGGTCGGCATCCTGCTGATCGCTGCTCCGTGGCTTTTTGGATTTGCCGATAATACCGCAGCTACTACCGTTCCTGTATTATTAGGAGCTTCAACGCTGGTCTATAGCCTCTTCACAGACTATGAATACGGCCTGGCCAAAATGCTGCCGTACAAGGCACATCTTACAATTGACTTTATTGCCGGAACACTCCTTCTGGTTTCACCGTGGCTGTTCGGTTTCAGCGACCGGGTTTATCTGCCTCACGTTATTTTGGGAGCTTTTGAACTATTGGCCGTTATGATGTCCAGAAAATCAACTTCTCTGGTTCACAGACCCAAACAGATCTGACAAAATTTTTACCCTGCAACATCAGATAAGGCTTCCTGGATTTCAGGAGCCTTATTTTTTATTCCTGTATGATCTTTCTTTATTAATAATTTAAGTTTTAATATCTTTATGGTTTATTAATAAATAATTTATGAAGAAGATTTCATCGGTATTATTAATTTCTGCATTAGCATTTAATCAATCTTGTACAACAATGAAAAACACCGATACCAGCAAAGAAATTCCGGTGCCTGACGCATCGCTTTCCTCCAATCCTTTGATGAGGAAAAGCAAACTTCAGTATGAAGCCCCGGAATTTGATAAAATTAAAAACGAACATTTTAAACCGGCTTTTGATTTCGGATTAAAGCAGCACGACGCCGAGATTTTACAGATCGCAAACAACCCGCAGGCCCCTACTTTTGAAAATACAATCGTAGCCCTGGAAAAAAGCGGCGAAGTGCTGAGAAGAGCAATGATCGTGTTCTCTAATCTTACCAGTGCCAATACCAACCCTACTTTACAGGCGCTGGATGAGGAATATGCTCCGGTTTTTGCAGCCCATTCCGATAAAATGTACCTGAATGAGAACCTGTATAAAAGAATCAAAGCCATTTCTGAAAACGGTCTGGACGCGGAAAGCAAAAGGCTGTTGCAATTTTACAGACAGAATTTCGAGATTGCCGGAGCCAATCTTTCGGCGGCAGATAAGGAAAAATTAAAGCAGATCAATCAGGAACTGGCTTCCCTATCCACCCAATATTCCAATAAATTACTCGAGGCCAGAAAGCAGGGCGGTGTGTTCTTTGCCGATGCCAAGGAACTGGACGGACTTTCGGCCGATGAAATTGCAGCCGCAGCAAGTGATGCCAAAAACGCGGGAAAACCGGGGCAGTATCTGTTAGCCTTACAGAATACCACCCAACAGCCGCTTTTACAAAATCTGAAAAACAGAGCTACCCGGGAAAAGCTGTTCAAAGCATCCTGGATGAGAGCGGAGAAAGGTGATGCCAACGATACCCGGGCCACCATTGAAAAACTGGCAAAATTAAGATTAAAAAAAGCACAGGTCTTAGGCAAAAAAAGTTTTGCCGAATGGAAGCTGCAGGACCAGATGGCCAAAACTCCGGAGGCCGCTACCAAACTTATGAACCAGATTGCCACCCCGGCTGTGGAAACCGCAAGACGTGAGGCGAAAGACATCCAGGACCTGATCGATCAGCAAAAAGGCGGTTTCAAATTAGAGCCGTGGGATTGGAATTTCTACGCCGAACAGGTAAGAAAAGCTAAATTCGACCTGGATGAAAGCCAGATCAAACCGTATTTTGAAATTACTACTGTTCTTGAAAAAGGAGTTTTCTTTGCCGCTGAAAAATTCTACGGACTAACGTTCAAAAAAAGAATGGATCTTCCGGTTTACCATCCAGATGTCGTAACCTACGAAGTTTTCGATCACGACGGAAAATCGTTGGCGATTTACTACCTGGATTTTTACACCCGGGATTCTAAAAACGGCGGAGCGTGGATGAGCAACTTTGTAGAGCAGTCGTATTTATTGGGAACAAAACCGGTGATCGTAAATTGCTACAATTACCAGAAGCCGGCTCCCGGCAAGCCTTCCCTGATCAGCTACGATGATGTTTCCACGATTTTCCATGAATTCGGGCATTCCATTCACGGAATGTTTGCCAGCCAGAAATATCCTTCCCTTTCAGGAACCAATGTACCGCGGGATTTTGTGGAGTTTCCTTCACAGATTAATGAACATTGGGCTTTGGACCCGGTAGTTCTGAAAAACTATGCCTTGCATTATGAGACCAAACAACCGATTCCACAAGCTTTGGTGGATAAGATCAAAAAAGCAGCGACTTTTAATCAGGGGTATATGACTACCGAACTGGTTTCTGCTGCCGAATTGGATATGGACTGGCATACGGTAACCGATGACAGCCAGTTGATTCCTGTATTGGATTTTGAAAAACAATCCTTGGCAAAACACGGATTTACATTGGCGACTGTTCCGCCGAGATACCATACGCCTTATTTTGCACACATCTGGGGAGGGCGGGTACTCTGCCGGATATTACGCTTATCTGTGGTCTGAGACTTTGGATAATGATGCCTGGGAATGGATCGAAGAAAACGGAGGATTGACCAGAGAAAACGGAGACCGCTTTAGAAAATACATTCTTTCGGTAGGAAATTCCGTAGACCTGAATCAGGCATTCAGGGATTTCACAGGACATGATCCTGATATCAAACCTTTACTGAGAAACAGAGGTTTTATTAAATAATTTTGAAAAGCATTCATTTCTGGATGCTTTTTTTAATTAGTATTTAATTGTAAAATAAATATATTTGGTAAACTAATTTTTAACCTAAAAATCTTCAATACATGAATTGTTTAACCCTTTTAAGCCTTTCCTGGCAGCATATATTAATTATCTTAATTTTATCCCTTCTTATTTCATTCCCACGTTTGTTGCTTTCAGTAGAAAAAAAGCAAATACCGGAGCCATCTTCGCATTAAATTTATTTCTGGGTTGGGCACTGGTCGGCTGGGTAGGAGCATTGATCTGGGCGTTATCCAACGAAAAAAGTAATCAGCAGACAACGACTGAAAGTAATATCGATCAACTGACCAAATTAAAAATGCTTCATGATCAGGGTGTAATTACCGATGAAGAATTTGAAATTCAAAAAAATAAATTATTACGTTGAAAGATTCTTACGTTTTGTAAAATGAATTTGAATTTTAAATGTCCGAAAAATTTTAAGACTTTTGCTTTAAAATAAAAAAATGAATTGTCCCTGCTGTTCCGGAAACGCTTACGAAGATTGCTGCCAACCATACCATACCGGAGAAAAGAATGCGCCGACTGCCGAAGCGCTTATGCGTTCCCGGTTTTCTGCCTTTGCCATCCCAAATGGAGACTATCTGATGGAAACCACTCTTCCCAGCAAAAGAAAATACCATAACCGGAAAGATCTGCAGGAATGGGGAGAAATCAATACCTGGACAAAACTCGAAATTGTGGATAAGCCGTCTGCAAATAAGGTTGAGTTTAAGGCTTTTTATACGGATGAAAACGGCGATTCGCAGATTCATCATGAATTATCCACCTTCAAAATGATTCAGAACCGATGGTTTTACGTAAGTGGAATATTTTTAGAATAGACTTTTACGAACGGGCTTAATTCTTCCACTAATTTCACGGATTTCCACAGATGAGACGGCTCCAACTCCGCTCAGCCATCAAAAACGCTTTCTAGACTGTAGTGGAATAACATTTATTACATTCAGCACACCGGTTGTCATCCCGCGAGGGATCTCGACACAGTATTAGAGATGCAGAAAGATTAAAGTTTGATGACTACAAAAAGGAAAGACAAGAAACCCTCCACAGACAGCGTCATAGCTTCAAGTACCTAATCTACAAAATAGCAGTTAAGCAAAACACCGATAAAAATCTTTGATTTTCTTCTTCTGTGTTCTAAAATAGACGCCAAGCAGAAAAATAAAATCTTCTGTGACTTATGTGTCAAAAAGCTTTTGTAACTTCTTGGTAAAATTCTTTAGGTTAATTAAACCATGGAGTATACAAAATAAAAATGTCCGGTTTTTCCGGACATTGTATTTGATGTTAGTGAGCTTCGTTTCCGTCGATCCCGTGCGCGTGACCGTGTGACAACTCTTCTTCCGTTGCAGGACGCGTATTTAAAATTTCCACCTGGAAATCCAATACTTTTCCTGCCATCGGGTGATTAAGATCTGCAATCACCGCTTCCGGCGTAACCTCTACCACGAATGCCTGGAAATTATTCCCCTGGTTGTCGGATAATGGCAATATGGTCCCAACAGGAGGCACTCCGGATTCGTTGAACATGTCGATCGGCAGCTGTGCAATGGCATCCGGCTGTTTTTCACCGTAAGCTTCCTCAGGCTGAATGGTAAAAGCGGCTTTATCACCTGCTTTTAAGCCATGGATATTCTGCTCAAACTTTGGAATCATCATTCCCACACCGTACAGAAATGTAAGTGGATTTTCTGCTGTTGTTTCTTCTACAAGAACCTTACTTCCATCTTCTTCGATTGTGTGAAGTATGTAACTTACAGCTACAACATGATTGTTTTCGATTGTCATATTTTTTTCTTTTTTCGTGAATTTACTCACGATTAACAGTACAAAGATACTGCTTTTGAAATCATTGACCGAAGAAATGTAAGGTTAAAAACAGTCTCTGCAGTAATGTTTTACTTTTGTTTTCCGGCTTCATTCCGCTTCTTTTCCCGCAGCATAAAAAGATAAAGACTTTCTACCTTGGCTCGGGCCCAGTCTGTTTTTCTTAGGAATTTCAGAGAGGAATTAATGCTCGGATTATCGGTAAAACACCGGATATTGATCTGCTCGCCCAGTTTTTCAAACCCGTTGTAATAGGCTACCAGTTCTTCGAGAATGGCATCCAGTCTTTTTCCGTGTAGGGGATCTTTCGATTGCTGTTCCATGCTGTAAAAGTAGGTATAAATTGTATTTTGATAACCATCAATCCTGAAAATAAAACCAGAATCTATGGTTCCGTCTTTTCCTGTTGAGATTTTTCTTTCTTATTTTTAAGAATATTTTCTGACATATTTTTAAAATCTTCCGTTTTCATAATCACGAGGTTATTGTTTGGATTCCAGATGCTTACTAATTTTTCGGAAACCGTTGTATACTCTTCCCAACCTGTAAATCTCTGATATAGCATTAATGTACAGATGTCGGTGGGCGTGATGGCCTGCCAGTTTTCAATGACATGAGAATGTACACCACCGACCGTCTTCCCTGTTTTTTCATCATTGATATTCTGGACGATCATACTGTTATGAAGCTTTTCTACTTTTTTAATTTCGTTTTTATCCGTAAATGTAAGTAGATAATCATTCCCAAATACCACAACATTACTGATCGAAGGGCCTGTAAGCACATACACTTTCTTTACATTGTTCCGGATGATCGGGACAATATTTAAACTGGTATTTTGGTAATGTTTGAATATGGTATCTGTTTTTGTTCTTTCCAGGGCTTTCTGCCGTATCGTAAAATAATCCTTCTCTACCGGAGTAAAATCTCTCTCCGTTATATCCAGCTTCGCATCATTGGGATTATAGTTTGCAGGAAAAGCAATTGTTGCCAAAACCTTGTTTTCCTTGGAAAAGAAAATGCATTTTGGAACCTGATCATCGATGTAGGAAAAGTAACCTCCTATGTTTTCTCGGGCTTGGTAATTAGCCATAAATACATCGGTGCCGTACCAGCTTGCCATTTCGCTTCTGTACAATTCTATTCCTTCCTCATTAATTTCACGGGCTGTTTTTTCAAGATGCTGCGCATTTAAGAGACAGGAAAATATAAGTGACAAGATGATCAGAATGTTTTTCACAATATTAGTTTTCTTCAAAAATAGCATTAATATTATTATTTTATCAAACTTTTCCTATTTTAGTTTCATGAAAAAGCTTTGGCCGCACCTCATCCTGATTCCTCTCCTGCTGACGATTCCCATTGTCTCTTCGCCGGATTTTGACGGGACGCTGTCGGTCTTCAGGGTTTCCCCTTTCCAGAGGGAGTTTATCCGTTTTGTGCTTTTGATTGTTTTCTTCTATCTGAACCTGAATATTTTTCTCCCGAAATTTTACAGCCGGAAAAAATATCTATCTTTTACCGTCTGCACGCTGATCGGTTTTGGAATAATGGTCTTCTTACCGTATTACCTTACCGCGGAGAATATTTTTACGGGAGTTTCCTCTCAGATGCAAATGGAACCGCCGGGAATGCCACCCAATGGAAATTTCCAGCCCCCGCCGATGAATGGAATGCCTCCATTCGATAATTTCGGACCCAAAAGAAACGACGGATCGTACCGCCAGATGATTTTCTCTTCTGTTCTTCCGTTTCTGTTTTCTTTTTTATCCTCCCTTTTCATTTTCCGGAACATTGAGCAGAAAAAGCTGGAACGGTCCAAAGCCAAAGCCGAATTGTTAAATCTAAAATATCAGCTGCAGCCCCACTTCTTATTCAACACATTAAATTCCATCTATTCCCTGGCTTTACTAAAGTCCGACGATGCGCCGGAAGGAATTCTGAAGCTGTCTAACGTTATGCGGTATGTAGTCCAGGAAAGCAGCAAGGATTTTGTGGATCTCGACAAAGAAATCGAATATGTAAAGGATTATATCTCGCTTCAGCTGATACGGACAGACAGCAGCCTGGATTTTTCCTATACTGAAACCGGGGAAATGAAAGGCTGGCAGATCGCTCCCTTTATTCTGGTCAATTTTATTGAAAACGCCTTCAAATATGGCTTTGATGCAGAAAAGAATTCAAAAATTTCAATACGGATTGCGATTCAGGGAAATGTTCTGCACTTTACGGTTTCCAACAACATCGTCAATGAGAACAAAACCGGTAAAAGCAGCTTTAAAGTCGGGCTGAAAAATACCCTTGAACATTTGCGTCAGGTGTACGGGAAAAATTATGATCTTATCATAACTGATGACGGAAAAACCTATGCAGTAGACTTAAAAATTAATTTAACCTGAAAAATCATGATAAAAGCCATCGCCTTGGACGACGAAATTCTGGCCTTGAAAATTATTGAGAATTATGCCGGAAAAATTGAAAACCTTTCCCTTGAAAAGACGTTCAACATCCCGAGCGAGGCCCAGAAGCACCTCAACAAGTATCCCGTGGACCTCATCTTTTTGGATATTGAAATGCCTTCTAAAAACGGAATGGAATTCTTCAAAAATATTTCCCAGAATACCAAAGTTATTTTTACCACTGCGTATTCGGAATACGCCGTTGATGCCTTCAACATCAATGCGGTGGATTATCTGTTAAAACCTTTTTCCTTTGAGCGGTTCAGGGCTGCGGTGGACAAAGTAAAGCCCGGCCATGAATCCGACGATTTGAAATACCTGTCGATTCGCGCCGATTATAAGCTTCACAAGATTAATTTTGACGACATTCTCCTTATTGAAGGACTGGATGATTACATCCAGATCCATCTTACGGATCATTCCAGGATCACCGCCCGCTCTTCCATGAAAAACATCCTCGAAAAGCTTTCCGATAAAGACTTCGTGAGAGTCCACCGGTCTTACATTATTCCGGTTAATGCCATCAGGACAATTGTCAACCGCAATATTCATATCGGCAACTTCATTATTCCGATCGGGGAAACCTACAAAGAGGCTGTAATGAGAATAGTAAATAAATAAATCCCGGATCTGACAGTTTCTATTCTGGTCATATGATTTTTTGGAGCGGTTTCCCGCTTTCCGTTGCAATCTTTTTTTTCAAAAAAGGATTTTCTCTTCAATCGGGGCTAAAAACGGAGCCGGTAAAAGAACAGTTTGGAGAATAAGACCATAGCCCTTCTTTACCGTCCGGAATCATGATCCGAAATCGCCTTGCAGCAGCGTATTCTTAATATTTCTTAAAAAATCAGCCTTTACCGACACATTTTAACCGTTTACCTCATAAATTTTATCAGCCTTTTTTTTCAGAATACATTTGGTGTAAGAAATTAAAGAACGGTGAAATGAAGATCGGTATTTCTTAGATCATTGTTAACCCTAAAAAATATCTTATGAAAACAATAGACAGAAAAGGCTTTTTGAAAACCCTCGGTTTGGCAGGGGTAACCGCTGTTGCAGCACCTCTTTTGGTACACTGCGGAAGTGATGACGATATGGGCAGTTCGACCGGCAATACTTCGGGATCGAATTCAGGATCAGGATCATCGGCAACGGGATGTTCCGTTACCAATTCCGAAACGGAAGGCCCGTTTCCTACAAAATCACCCTCAAGTCTGGTTCAGACCAATATCGTAAGCGATAGGACAGGCGTTCCTTTTACAATCGCAATTACCGTTCAGAACGTAAATACAGGATGTACGAATCTGCAGGGCGCTATTGTGGACATCTGGCATTGCGATAAAGATGGAAACTATTCGGAGTACGGAGGAACCGGAATGCAGTCTGCCAATTACACCTCGGTGCATTTCTTAAGAGGCCGACAGACAACCGATGCCAGCGGAAAAGTAAATTTCACCTCTATTTTCCCGGGTTGGTATAACGGAAGAGCAACCCATATCCATGTGCATATTTATAATTCTTTAGGCCAGTCGCTGCTGGTGACACAGATTGCTTTTCCTGAAGGAAATGACAGTGCGGTGGTTCAGGTAGCTGCAAGTACAGGCTACAAAGGCATGAGCGGATATACCTATAATGCGAATGATAACGTGTTCGGTGACGGAACCTCCAATGAAATGTCCAGTATCTCAGGGAGTGTAAGCGGAGGTTTTGCTCTGACCCACACCATAAAAGTTTCGGCTTAAAGAAAAGAGAGAAGTTGTTTAGATATCAGTTTATTACCCGCTTTCCACAGCGCGCACAGATTTACGGGATCGTGAAGTAAGATAGAATGTGTTGATCTGTGCCATGTGGAAATAGCTTAAAATCAGAAAGATGTTAGTTCAGAACCCATCAAGAATTTTTAAATTCGATCTTTCAGTCTGGAAGAAAGAAAAATCCTGTGTGGTGAAAGAAATGGTCATGAAAGATATTTCAGGGCTAAGAAGATCTACGGAGATTGTTTTTGAGGAAAGCGGAACATTCGATTGGCATTGTCCCGAAAATACAACGGTTCTTATCATTGTTTTATACGGCGAAATCCTGATTGATGATTTTGAAAATCCCGTTTCTGCAAATCAGGTCTTCAGTGTACAATCAGATAAAAGTCATTACTTATCCATCAGAAACCATTTCCCGGATGAGAAAGCAGACATTTTATTGCTTGAGCTGGAAAGTAAAACGGCCAACCGCTTTTTTGCGGTAGAAAATCTGAATATTACTGAGAAAAACACCCTCATCCGGATTTCTGAGAATGCAGGCTATCCCAATTTTATAGGATTGTATGAAGGCCGAAAAGAAGAAACATATACGCTGTATCAGCAAGGCAGGTCTATTTTCGGAATGGTAATCAACGGAGCATTTGAGTTCCAGAACCGACTATTGGAAACCAGGGATGCCATCATGATATCCGGTATCGAAATGCTGGAGTTTGAAGCATTAAGTGAAAATGCACTGATCCTGCTTCTGGAAGTTTGAATATCATTCCAAAAAGAAAAGCATGACAATCCAGATCCGATCATGCCTTGAGTAATCGGATATTTTATATTAGTTTGTTTAGATCAGGGGGCAGATCACGCAAAAGGCTGCCCTGATTTTTAAATGGTAAATGTATGAAGGCAAAAATTAAACTGGCATTCCGGATTGTTATCGACCGGAACTCTACACTGGCATGGGACCGGTATATTTTTGAGGATACTTATTTTGAATATAAAATCCAGCATCAGGTTTTTGATGATCCGGAAAACCCGGTGAAGAATTACTGGGAGCTGCTGGCAAAGAATCCAAAATCCGAAAAAATTCCGTTCCTGTTGAGCACGGCAGTGGTAAACTATGTTTCGCAACTTAACGGAGAAATAAAAAGTCTGCCCGATGTTCTCGGCAGCACATTTTTTCCGATTGAGCATTTCAGGCTGGACCTGATCAGCTCAAACGTAGAAGATCCTTCCAAACATAAGCTCGGGCTCACATTTTATACTCCCGAACTGCTGCTGATCGATATTATTGACAACAAATACCTGTTGAGCAGAAATCTTTCAGGAGAGACGTTTGAGACCTATATGTTCGGTTTTCATCCGCAGGTAGCCATTGCTTATTATGCTCCGGTATGACGGGAAGCTGAAGAAGACAATCAAACTTTTTCGGATCTGCTTTCAGGACTGCTTATAATGTAAATTAATTGTTTTTACAATAAACTTAACCTTCAAAGGATAAACTATAGATTTGATTTATTAAGGAAAACGCTCCGCTGAAAATCAGGGGAGCGTTTATTTTTACAGATGCTCGACAACCGGTTTTACTTCTTTACCGAAAAGTTCGATGGATTTCATCATAACGTCATGCGCCGGATCCCCGACATCCATGTGCCCGATAAATCTTGTGATGCCGAAAATTTCTTTCATGTAGGCGATTTTGTCGGCCACTTCTTTCGGACTTCCGATAAATAAAGCGCCGTCCTTGCTTCTTCCGCCCTCATACTGCATCTTGCTAAAAGGCGCCCATCCCCTGGAAGAGCCAATGCGGTCCATTTGTGCTTTATAAGTATGGAAATATCCGTCGATTACTACAGGATCATCGCTTACAAAGGTATGCGAATGAATAGCGATCTGCATCTGGGATACATCATGACCGGCTTTCTTATATTCCTGCTTGTAGAATTCGATCAGATTCCTGAATTGTACCGGCATTCCTCCGATAATCGCTACGATTAAAGGCATTCCCAGTTCGGCAGCCTGAAGTACCGATTGCGGCGTGCCGCCCACGGCTCTCCAGATCGGCAGTTTCCCGTTATTTTTCGCTCTCGGGTAAACCGTCTGATTCTGCATCGGTGCACGGAGCCTTCCTTTCCAGGTTACATTCTCCTCCGAATTTATTTTCAATAGCAAATCGAGTTTTTCTTCAAAAAGTTCCTCGTAATCATTCAGCGAATATCCGTAGAGCGGGAAAGACTCGATAAAGCTTCCTCGGCCCACGTAAATTTCAGCACGTCCGCCGGAAATTAAATCCAGTGTCGAAAAATCTTCATATACCTTCACCGGCTCGGAGGAGCTCAGTACGGTAACCCCGCTGGCCAGCCTGATATTTTTGGTTACACTTGCAGCTGCCGCCAGAACGATTTCCGGGGACGATACGGCATAATCGGGACGGTGATGTTCACCCATGGCAAAAACATCAATTCCCACTTCATCCATCAGTTTTACCTGCTCCAGGATTTCGCGGAGTTTAACGCCTGCATCTCTATATTTTCCGGTAGTCTTGTCGAACGACAGATCGCCGAACATTCCTATTCCTAATTCCATATTGTTGATTTTATAGAGACAAAGGTACGGCAACTAAAAATCAGAAACATTGATGTTTGTTAAGAACGGAAGGAGACAAAATATTTATTTATAACTGGAAGAGGTAGGCTGGAAGCTGAAAGTTTTTCAGCCCATAGTACAAACAATCTAAGTATCAAATAATCGAATTCACCTTATTTAAATTTCAAAAACTGTTTTTCAAACAGATGATAGGACAACACAGAAAATAATACGGAAGAAATGAAGGACAGGAGTATAATGATCATCCAGCTCAGCCCGAAATAAATTCCGATTTTAGAGAACAGCATAATGCAGATCGTGTGGAACAGGTACAGCCCGTAGGTGTACTTCCCGAGCCATGCTAAAATGCTTTTATCGGAAATCTTAAACGCATTTTTTTTGCTTAAGGTAAATAAGATCAATCCTGAAAATAAGATGCTGAGGAGCAAAGAGGATATTTTCAGATCGGAAATTAACGAAGTATTAGCGATGGTTACAATAACCAGTAGCACCAGCACGGTATACATATATTTATAAACCGCAGGAATACCGCCCATTTTTTCAATAAGATCTTTTCTGAATACAAAGAGAAAAGCCGGAATAGCCCCGAAAGCAAAATAGTGGATATTGGTAAACAGATCCACCGTATCGATTCCGTATTTTTCGTAAATGGTCTGCATGGTGAACGAAAAAATGATGCAGCCTGCTAAAAGCTTCGGGACATTCTTTAAGGAAATAAAATAAAAGACCAACCCCCAGAAAATATAAAAATGTTCTTCGATACAGAGCGACCAAATTACTGTGATGGGTGAAACATTGGGAAGCTGGTGGGTAAACATCCCCCTATAATTTTCAAGAAAAGTGAGCGTTAAAAACCAGTTGGGCTCGTAACCTTCATTGGAATACGGAAGATTCAGAAAATTCAGAATAAACGGCGTGCACATGGCAAAAAGAACCATTGCATAATACAAAGGCCAGATCCTTAAAATCCTTCTTTTAAAAAACTTTTTTAACGGGATTTTGCCTTGGTTATTTATTTTCTCAAGAATAAGGATATAAGTGATGAGAAAACCGCTGAGGACAAAGAAAAAGGAAACACCAATCCCGCCTTCCTTGGAAAAATAGCGAAGCCAGCTATCCTGAGGAACGGGGGAATGGTGTAGGAAAACCAATAAAAAAGACAGAAACCTCAACGAATCAAACGTGTGAAAGTGTACTCTGTCTGTTTTTATGAAATTCATTATTACGATCAGATTTATTTTTTCAGATACTGATCAAAATAATCCGTTACTTTCTGCATAAGATGCACCCGGTCTTTTCCGATCACGTTGTGCGGATGGCCCGGATAAACAAAATAATCCATCTGGATTCCGTTGTCCACTGCCGATTTTATAAATTTGATGGAATGCTGCCACACCACCACATCATCCTGCGCGCCGTGGATCATCAGTAATTTTCCTTTCAGGTTCTGCGCTTTGTCCAGAAGATTGGCCGTTGCGTAACCCTGCGGATTTTCCTGCGGTGTATCCATGTATCTTTCTCCGTACATGATCTCGTACATGCTCCAGTCGATCACAGGACCTCCGGCCACTCCAACTTTGAAAACATCCGGCTTGCGGAGCATAAAGCTGGTGGTCATAAATCCTCCGAAACTCCATCCGTGAATTCCCATTCTTTCCGAATCTACGTAAGGAAGGGATTTCAGATATTCCACGCCCTTCATCTGGTCGTTCATCTCATTGGTTCCCAGGTTTCTGAATACCGCCTGCTCGAATTTCAGACCGCGGTTGGCAGAACCTCTTCCGTCCATGGTAAAAATAATGTACCCGTTCTGAGCCATGTATTCGTACCAAAGATTACCGGATGCCGGGAACGTATTGGTAACAAGCTGAAGGTGCGGACCGTTGTACAGGTAAACGATTACCGGATATTTTTTATTGGGATCAAAATTGGTCGGAAGGATGATCTTTCCGTATAAAAGCGTCCCGTCGTCTGCTTTAAGGTTTACATTTTTAATTTCCGGACGCTGGTAGTTTTTCAGCGTGTTTTCTGCCGTCAGCAGGTTGCTTGTTTTTAACGTATTGGTATTGATGATGTTTGCCACTCTTGGAGTGTTGGCATTGCTGTATACATCATACAGGTAATTTCCGTCACTGCTTAATATTCCGGAGTGTACGCCTTCTGCATTGTCCAGTCGCTGCATTTTGAAATTGGCCCAGTTGATTCGGTACAGGTGCTTCTCCAGAGGCGTTTCTTTGGTAGACGTGAAATAGATTTCCTTTTTCTTTTCGTTAAAGCCTAAAATTTCATTCACCAGCCATTCGCCTTTCGTGATCTGGGCAACCAGGCCTTTCTCCAGACTGTAATGGAATAAGTGGTTGTACCCTGTCCTCTGGCTTTGCCAGATAAAATCCGTATTGGAATTCGGGAAGAAGGTGAGCGGATGCTGCGGCTCAACATATTTATCGCTGGTCTCTTCAAACAAAGTTTTCACCAGGCTTCCGGTTGCTGCATCATACTGGTTCATTTTCAGATGATTCTGTCCTCTGTTTAGGACACCGACAAAAATATATTTTGAATCCGGGCTCCACGTTACGGCCGTCAAATACTGGTCTTTTTCTCCTGCGATATTCAGGAAGATGGTTTTCTGGCTTTTGATATTGAAAACGCCCAACGTTACCTGGTGCGAGGTTTTCCCTGCCATCGGATATTTGATGTTGTGGTTTACCGCGGGAGTTACTGACCAGTCGATGATCGGATAATCCGCGACCATGGTCTGATCCATTCTGTAAAACGCTACACTTTCGGAATTGGGTGCCGGGAAAATCCCCGTATCGATCCCGAATTCATTGCGGTGTACGTTAGCAGCTCCGTTCAGAATATTTTCATTGCTGTCGTTGGTTACCGTGATGATCTTTCCGTTCCTGCTTACAAATAAATTATTCTTTACGGTATAGGCAAAAGTTTCATTGTCACCGAAAATTTTTACATTCTCTGCATTTTCGTCTACCGTTGCGGTATTTTTCATCTTCCAGTCGCTGCCTGATTTCTCCATCCAGACCATTTTGCCGTTGGTATTGAAATAGCCTTTTGTGCTTCCGGTAAATTTAATTGGCGGAACCGCTTTGAATTTTTGGTCTGCCAGGTTCCTGTTCAGCTGCGTAAGCGACAACAGGGTATCCTGCTTTTTCGTTTTTATATCTGTTATCAGGTACCCCCCTTTTACGGCCTGGATGTACGATTTTCCGTCTGCAGACCATGAAAACTGGGATATATTTTTAACGGCGAGATTGGTCCTCATCCCGTTTACCGCCTCCGCCATTGTAAATTTTTGGGTCTGAGCCAATGCGCTGCCTCCCAAAACCAGCATGCATAAAGATAATTGATAGAGCTTCATTGTATAAAATTGAATCCTCCAAAAATAAGAAATAAATATCAATCGTTAAGAAATGTTAAATTAAAACATTCGTAAAATAAAACTGTGGTAGGGCCGGAAAATATTGCGTAACTTGATGTGAATGAATGGTTGATGGTTGATGGTTCCGGTTGAGGGGATTTGGCTGAAGGTTGTGAGCTTAGGTTGATTTTACCGACCGGTTGCTGACGAAAGACTGCTGCCCTAGCCCCGATTGCCGCGGCATCCTTTTTTTGGATGGACAGCGCCCGGAGAAAAAAGATACAGCAGAAAGCGGGAAACAGCTCCTTATCCATCCGAAACATAGAACCGAAACTCGTAACATTCATTTCTTATCCTACGTCAATGTTTTGTAGGGGTAAACTGATCTACATTTGCATCATAATAACAACAAAAATATTAATACAATGGCAACAAAATGGAATTTAGATCCTGCACACAGTGAAATTACCTTCAAAGTAAAACACATGATGATTTCCAACATCAAAGGAAACTTCACCAACTTCACTGCGGAAATTGAAGCGGAAGATGATACTTTCGCCAATGCTAAAACAACGGCTACCATCCAGACCGATTCTATTTCTACAAACAATACCGACAGGGATAATCACCTGAAGTCTGCAGAGTTCTTCAATGCTGAGGCAAATCCTACCATCACTTTCGAATCTTCTCGCCCTGAACAACGAAGTGAGCGGTAACCTGACCATCAACGGGATTACAAAACCGGTGGTTCTGGATGTAGATTTCGGAGGAATTAATGTAGATCCGTGGGGAAATACGAAAGCTGGTTTTTCTTTCGAAGGGAAGATCAACAGAAAAGATTTCGGACTGAACTGGAATGCTGCACTTGAAGCAGGTGGCGTTATGGTAAGCGAAGAAGTAAAAATTGCCGGAGAATTACAGTTTGTAAAGCAGGCATAATTTTCTAAACATATTTTAAAAGGTTCAGGGATTTTCTAAAAGCCTTGAACCTTTTGTTTTTTCTAAAAGTGACGAACAATGAACCTCAACGATCTCCAACACATCAGCGAAAATTTCAAACCAACGCAGAAGATGCCCGTTCTTTTCCTCGGGCACGGCTCGCCTATGAATGCGATTGAAGAAAACCAGTTTGTACAGGGATTCCGAAAAGCGGCGGCCGAGATTCCCAAGCCGAATGCCATCTTATGTATTTCAGCCCACTGGTTCACGGACGGAACCAAAGTGACGGCGATGGAAATGCCAAGAACGATCCACGATTTCGGCGGTTTCCCGCAGGCGTTGTTTGATGTCGAATATCCTGCTCCGGGAAATCCCGGGCTTGCGGCAGAAACAGCAGCATTATTGGCACCGGTTCCTGTAGAGGAAGATCATAGCTGGGGACTGGATCACGGAGCCTGGTCGGTGATTAAGCATATGTATCCGGAAGCTGATATTCCTGTTATCCAGATGAGCATCGATTACACGAAATCTCCGCAGTATCATTTTGATCTGGCCAGACGGCTGAACAAGCTCCGTGAAAAAGGGATTTTAATTATCGGCAGCGGAAATGTGGTGCATAATCTGAGACTGATCGACTGGAGAAACATCAATACCGTCGGGGCCGGCTGGGACTGGGCCATTGAAGCGCGTGAGAAAACCAACAACTGGCTGCTGGACGGAAATTTCCAGCCGATCATAGACTATTACAGGCAGGGCACTGCTATTCAGCATGCAGTTCCTACCCCGGATCATTATCTGCCTTTGGTTTATACGCTGGGGCTGAAAGAAAAATCGGAAAGCCTGGTTTTATTTAATGATGAACTGATCGGCGGTTCGCTGAGCATGACGAGCGTAAGAATCGGATAAATAAAAAAACCGGAAGAATAATCCCCCGGTAACCATGATTAGGCTAATGCTATTAGATTCTGTGAATAGAAACTACATGCGGCTGGCCGTCGATTGGAGCATAAATTTCCACAATCGCTTCCCAAACCACATCTGCAGGGGGCATTGTAGCCTCGCATCTGAAACGGTAGTTGGTTCCGTTTACCAATTGCGTAGACACTTCCTGCGGGTTATATTTTACGCCTACAAATCCTTCCATTGCTTGGTCGAATACTTTTTGGTCTTCTGGGGTAAGGGCATGGTATTTTGTCCACCCTCCTACTACTAAATCTTGTGTTTCCATGATGATTATTGATTTTGTTTTTTTCCTACTCGTATGGCTTTTCGGATAACGCCCGTTTAAAATGGTTTTCAGCTCCGGGTTATTAGTTTTTTGTTTGTGATCACAGGTCAAAGGTAGGACACCCAATCCGAATACTCTACAGTACATCTACCCGTTTTTCACTTTGCGTAGAAATACTTATTTAAATTATAAATCCGCTTAATGGCTGGAAGATAGAAGCAGGAGGATGGAAGTTTTATCAATATTATGGCTGAGAGACTTCTTCCCTATCCATCTGTACGGGTTTTAAAGAGTTATGGGAATTAAAGAAATCCCTGATCATCTTTCTTCTTTTAATTAAACAAAAAAGCAATGCTGCGCACAACATTGCTTTTTATATTTACCTTACATCCTGATTACTGTACTGCCTGCAATACATTGATATTTCCATATCCGAAATCTGAATTCGGGCTCGGATAATAGGTGGAAGACTGCCTCATTTTATTTAACACCTGGTCTCTTGTCCAGGAAGGATTTTTTGCCCATACCAGTGCTGCAATTCCTGCTGTGGAAGCTGTTGCGACGGAAGAACCGCCCACATAATCGGTCTGTCCGTTGTAATAGCTGAGCACCGGGATATTACTTCCTGAAGCCCGCTCCATCTGATAAGTAAAATCGATTTCGGCTCCTGAATGGCAGACATCGCATTTCTGGTTGGACGTGTTTTCTTTTACTCCGGTGATGGCCTGTGCTTCAGGCATCCAAGCCGGGAAGATTACGCCCACGAAATTGGTAAAGCTGGTCGAAGTTCCCCCCGCACAGAAAATTAATTTTCCTTTTGAATAGGCATACTTTACGCCGTCTTCAATTTTTCCTACAGAGAAAATATGTCCCATCGACATGGAAATGATTTTCACATTGATGTTATTTCCCAATTCCGTAAAAGCAATTTTCACCCCGTTCTGCTCATGGTATCCATCCAAAACTACGTTGGACGCTGCGCGGTACGTTACCAGGTTGGCATTATAGGCTACTCCAACCGGCTGTCCCAGATTGTTCCGGGGTGCCGCCGCCGCTGAAGCCATGCTGGTTCCGTGACCGCATTTATCTGCAGAGCCATCATATCCGGTACTCCACGGCCATGCGGAATCAACATAAACTCCGTTTTTACTGATGGTTCTTCCCGATGACAATCCATTGTTGAAACTACTTCCCAGTAAGGTCTGTTCAGAAGAAACTCCGCTATCGATTACCCCGATGGTCACGCCTTTTCCGGTGCTGTAGCTCCAGGCATTAATAATGTTGTGCTTTGCAAATGACCATGGTGCTTTTGCGTTAGGAGAAACGGTAGTGTAATCGGAGGTACTGAGAACCGCAGATTCGAATCCGCAACCCGATGAGTTGCTGCTTGATTTTGCGGTTGCTCCGAACTGTCTTTCATTTTCGAAATAACGGTAATCGGCAGGCTCCAGGTAACGGATGTTTTTCATTTTTCTGAGTGCGATGACGGTTTCCTGCTTTTCAATGGCCACATCGATCTGATTTAAATAAGGGTCTGAAGACAGTAGAATACGGTCTGTTTTGCCTTCATATTTCTGAATCAGCTCCAGGATTTCGTTCTCGATGGCTTTGCTGTCGGCATCCAGGCTTCTGTCGAATGAAGAACCGAACCCGATGGAAGCAATCTTGTTCCCCTGATAAACCGCGCTCCATACAAAATGATCGGAAGATTCGTTCCATGAGAATCGCCCTTTGGTTTTAATGGTTTCATTGATTTTTTCATTAATCTGTCTGGCCGTTAACGGATCTTTCTGCGTAATTTCGGTTTCGGTAAGATTGCCCTGAAGGTCGTCTCTATTGCACCCTGTAAAAACAGAGATTGATAATAATAAATAAAAGACACTTTTTTTCATATAAATAATATTTGATTTGTACAACCAATATATCACTTTAGACTGAATTACAGCCGATTGAAATTTAAATAATCTTTAATTCTGTTATGCTTTGAATAGTACCAAAATACTATTTCAGCTGAACTTCTATCCTCCTCCTGTTTACATCCAAGGTAATCCATTTCTCTTGCTCATTTGCTTTGGGAATACAATCGATAAGGCTTTTACGGTTTTTATAGTGGTTTAATGATTTCTTTCCAAACTTGATTTTCATTTCGTAAATATTTTCGCCTCCATTTCCGATCCAGGCTTTTGTAATAATTTGTTTATGCTTTTCAAGATTTTTATAAAGCAAAGATTCCGGATCTTCCGGTACATGCATAATACCATCGCACCAAAAAGATTGAACGTAATATTCAATATCTTCATGTTCTACACGATCAAAATCAAGTGACCATTCCAAATGACTGCAAAATTCTATATTAAACACCGGTTCCTCAAGATTATAATTGAATGCGCCACAATCCGGACATTCCGTAAATTCCCCATTCAAGGTTTCTGCTTCACACACGACACAGCAATCCCGTCTTTTATTAAGATGACTAATTATGGCTCTGGCCTCATCGCTATTTAAGTTAAAGTCATCGATTAGTTTTTTTTCGAGTGATAATACAGAATTATTTTGTCTTAAAACATATATATCAAGTTTCTGCTCTTCCGTAAGAGGTAATTTGACAATTTCTTCTTTACATTTTTTGCAATAAATTCTCATGGTAAAATTTTTCTTTTTCAAATATTTTATCTCTGACAATAAATAAAATGTTAACCAATTTAATTTTTGAGTTTTTATATAAAGTTTAGCCATTAAAAAGGCTTCCAAACGGAAGCCTTATATTATTGACCTTTTGAAGGCATGGGCGGCGGAGGCGATTGATAGCCTTTTTGCTCATTTAATTTTTCAACCAGTTTTTTCCCCAATTTCTGCCCCCAATCTCGTCCTATTTCTACACTCTCTTTCATGATTAAAGGTGTATTCACAAGTACTTTTTGACCAATAGGAGTTTTATAAAATCTGATCAGTTCATCTAATTCAGATTCCGTATAATATTTTGCATAAATCGGAATATACAAGTTAGAAAATTCTTCGGAAGAAACTTCCTTCATGAAATCATCCCAAAATACGTCAGGAATATTCTTGTAATTTTCTTTAAAGGTGCTGACAAACTGCTTAGCACCCTGTACGGCCATTTTGCTTACTCCTGTAACTTCAATCAGTTCTTTTGCCTTTGTTTCTCTGGAAGATTGAGCAAAAGTGATTATGCTTACGAAGATAAGAACCGCTGCTACATTTTTTTTCATCATCTTATTATTTAATTGACCACAAATTTCCTATCATTAATCAGCTCTGCAATGGCCAGCATATCCTGCCCGATCAGACGGTCGTCTTCAAGCTTTGCCACTTTGGAACGGAGAATGGCAAAGTTCTCTTCAATAATCTTAGAACATTTCGCCGGCCTTCTGAATTCCAGCCCCTGTGCGGCAAACATCAGCTCAACAGCCAGGATATTTACTAAATTTCCCAGGACCTGGTTGAATTTTCTTCCGGAAATACTTCCCATCGAAACATGGTCCTCCTGCCCTAAGCTGGTCGGAATGGAATCTGCGGAAGCCGGGAAACAAAGCGTTTTATTTTCCGTCACCAATGCCGCGGAAGTGTACTGAGGAATCATAAACCCTGAATTTAACCCTGAGCTTTCCGTTAATAATCTTGGCAGTCCGTATTTTCCTTCCAATAGCAGGTAGCTTCTCCGGTCTGAAATATTACCCAGTTCAGCCGCTGCCAACGTCGCGTAATCCAAAGGTAAAGCCATCAGCTGTCCGTGGAAATTCCCTCCTGAGATGGATTCTTCGGCACTGAGAACGATCGGGTTGTCGGTAACGGAGTTCAGTTCCGTTTCCGCCATCAATCTCAAATGTTCGAAAGCATTCCGGCTGGCTCCGTGTACCTGAGGAACACATCGCATGGAATAAGGATCCTGCACCCGGTCGCAATATTCATGGGATTTCAGGTTGTCGGAGCCTTTTAAAAATTTCAACATTCTGGCCGCTACTTTTTTACTTCCCTCAAAAGGACGGATTTCATGAAGCTCTTTTTTGAAAGGGCTTGCCGAGCCTCTATACGCTTCAAGGCTCATCGCTGCCGCAAGATCCGCAAGATCCAGCAGATATTCGAATTTTTCCAGGCCTTTGATCGCGTGGGCCAGAATAAACTGGGTTCCGTTGATTAGTCCAAGACCTTCTTTCGGACCTAAAACCAGAGGTTCGAGGTTATTTTTCTCCAATACCTCAGCTGTTTCAAAGATGTCATTTCCTACCCATACTTTTCCCAGTCCTAAAAGCGGCAATACCAGGTGCGCCAAAGGTGCAAGATCACCGGAAGCCCCTACAGATCCCTGCTCCGGAACCACAGGAATGATATCTTTTTCCAGCATCAGGATCATACGCTCGATCACTTCCAGGGAAACTCCGGAAAATCCTTTTGAAAGGGCATGAACCTTAGCGATCATCATGATCTTCGAAAGTTCTTTATCAATTGGTTTTCCAACACCAACGGCATGGGAAATAATTAAATTATATTGCAGCTGCGCTGTTTCCTCTTCAGATATTTTCACATCACATAAAGGTCCGAAACCCGTATTAATCCCGTAAACCGTTCTGTCTGACTCAACAATTTCCTGTACGTTCTTTTTAGATTTTAAAATCTGCTCTCTGGCAGTTTTATTCAACTGCGCTTTATCAGGAGTTTTGCAGATCTCCAATACATCATGGAAACTGAAAACATCAACACCGTATATCATTTTCAAAATTTTGTCTTAAAATTACACATTTAGCCAGTATTGGGAAAACTAAATTTCCCCCGGTTATATTTTTCTCAAACCAATCAATTAATTCAGTACTTTTACCGCCGAAATTAAAAAATTAATATCCTTATGAAACTTAAATTTTTACTGTTGGCCCTATCTCTTGCGGGCACCGTTTCTTTTGCACAGAAAGTAAAATACTCCAAAGAAGAGGTCAAAAAAATGGAGCAATACCTTTTTAACGAAGGCTTTAATACCCCATCCACCAGAAAAACCTCTACCGTTATCTTGAAAGACGGATCTTCCCATAAAGGATTCTGCAGCAAAACCGACACTAAGAAGGGACAGATTTTTGAAGTTACCCTTAAAGACAGCCTTACAAAGAAAAATGAGGTTTTCGATGCGGAGCAGATCGCCGAGATGTACATCTACCCAAGCAATGCCGAAAAGATCTTGAAAGTAGGAAAATACATGGGCAACGTGCGGAATTACGGTGCGAAAAAACTGACGAAAACAACCAATAGCGATAGAATTTACTTTATCAATCAGACCGTTTCTCTGAAGAACAAAAAAGATGATAAAGAATTTTTAATGCAGGTCATCAACCCTGGATTTGATGATATCATTTCAGTATATCACGATCCGCGGGCAAAAGAAACCGGAGGTGTTTCGCTGGGTTACGGCCCGCAGCTCGGCGGCGGAGTAATCAAATCCTATTATGTAAAAAAGGGAAATAAGGTGATGTGGCTTCATAAAGATGACTTCGAAGACAATTACGATTTTCTATTCGGTGATAATGCTGAATTCATGAAAAAGTATCCTAAAAATTCAGTGGAATGGGATTATTTCAGCTTCCTTATTAATGAATACACGAACATGAGCAACGGATAACCATCAATTTTAACATAATATTGTGCAGCCATAGGATTTCTATGGCTTTTTTCTTGCTCTTTAATTCCGTAATTTTGTTATATGAATCCTTCTTTAGAATTACAGCTCAAAACTTTACCATCGGAACCCGGCGTTTATCGTTATTATGATAAAAACAATCAGCTTTTGTATGTGGGAAAGGCCAAAAATTTAAAGAAAAGGGTTCTCTCGTATTTCAATAAGAACCTTCCGGGCTACCGGATCAAAATCATGGTCGGAAAAATCAACCGGCTTGAAACCACGATCGTGAACAGCGAATACGATGCCCTTCTTCTGGAAAACAACCTGATCAAGGAGCATCAGCCGTTTTATAACGTCATGCTGAAGGACGACAAAACCTACCCGTGGATCTGTATAAAAAACGAAGACTTTCCCAGGATTTTCCTGACAAGGACCAAAATTAAAGACGGCTCGGAATATTACGGACCTTACGCAAAGGTACGTCCGGCCAAAATCTTACTGGATACCATCAAACATATCTATAAACTCAGAACCTGCAATCTAAACTTAGCTCCTGCCAAAATTGAGGAAGGAAAATACAAGGTCTGCCTGGAATACCATATCAAAAACTGTGAAGGGCCCTGCGAAGGACTTGAGAGCAAGGAAGATTATGATGAAAAAATAGATGCGATCCGCGGAATGATTAAAGGAGACTTCCGGAAAGCAAAGGAGTACCTGATGAACCAGATGATGAGGTATGCAACGAATCTCCAGTTTGAAAATGCCCAGATCATCAAAGAACGGCTGGACGCGTTGGAAGATTATCAGTCTAAAAATACGGTTGTGAATCCCAGTATTGATGATGTGGACGTCTTTGGAATGACAAGTGACGAAACTGCGGCATATGTAAATTTCTTTAAGATCAGGAACGGAAATATCATCCAGAGCTTTACCACGGAAATTAAAAAGATCCTTGAGGAAAGCGATGAGGAAATTCTGGAAGAGGCGCTGATTGAAATCCGGCAGAAATTCAATTCGAATTCGAGAGAAGTGCTTCTGCCCTTCCATTTATCGGTTGAAATCCCGAATGTAAAGCTGATTGTACCGAAAGTGGGCGACAAAAAACGGATCGTCGAGCTTTCTGAAAAGAATGCGAAAGAATACCGCCTGGAGAAGCTGAAGCAGGTACAGATTATAGATCCGGAAAGACATACCAACCGGATTATGGCCGAAATGCAGAAGCTGCTGAGAATGCCGGTAGAACCGCGCCATATCGAAGGTTTCGATAACTCGAACATCCAGGGGACAAATCCCGTTTCAGCCTGTGTTGTTTTTAAAGACGGCAAACCGAGCAAAGCAGATTACAGGATTTTCCACCCCAAAACCGTAGAAGGACCGAATGACTTTGCCACGATGGAAGAAGTGATTTACCGCCGGTACAAAAGACTGTTGGAAGAAGGAGACAGCTTACCGCAGCTGATCCTGATCGATGGTGGTAAAGGCCAGCTGTCTTCTGCGGTGAAAAGCCTGCGCCTGCTGGGACTGTACGGAAAAATTACGATTGTCGGAATTGCAAAAAGGCTGGAAGAGATTTTCTTCCCGGATGATCCGATTCCTTTATACTTGGACAAAAAATCTGAAACTCTGAAAATTCTGCAACGCGTTAGGGATGAAGCCCACCGTTTTGGGGTAAAGCACCACCGGACAAGAAGAAAAAATTCAACGATAAAATCCGAGCTGGAGGAAATCCCCGGAGTTGGTGAAAGAACGATCGAATTGCTGTTATCTAAGCTAAAATCCGTAAAGCGGATCAAAGAATCAAACCTGGAAACGCTGGAAGAAATTCTCGGGAAAAGCAAAGCAAAAGTCATTTATGATTTCTTCAACCCATAGAGAATAATTACAAACAATTAGTAAATATTAAATAATTTTTTAAAAATAAAATTCATAATATTTGTTAATTTAAATAATTTTTATAAATTAGACAACGTTAAACACCGCTTAACAACTTCTAAACATTTAAATTTACAAAACTAAAGAGACTGCCTTTTCAGACAGTCTCTTTTTAATTATTATTTTTTAAGAATTTTACTCAGGAATTCTCCTTTGCTTGTTTTTATCTTTAAGAAATAGATTCCTGACGTCAGCCCGGAAATATTTACTTTTCCGTTGAAATCTGAAACTTCTTTGATTAATTTGCCTGATGTATCGTATAATTTAAGGCTTTCAACTTTAACATCGTTTTGAATTTTTAATGAAAACTCATCAGCAACGGGATTCGGATATACCTGAATGGATGAATTACCGGTCTTCGTATTGGCTGCTGCATCATTTACTGCCAGATAAACAGGAAGCGGATCTGTAACAGTATATAATTCGTTTCCGTGCTCCTTTGTATAAATGGTTAAAAATAATTTTTCATTATCGGTAGCCATTTTCAAAATATTTTCGTTGGTTAATAACTGGTTATCGTCATTGGTAATAAAAATATCCAATGGAGCTGTGCCCGCCGGAGTTCCGTTGCTTCTCCAGACCTTTTGGGAAGCTCCATTAAGGAAATACAGGTAATTATTTGCACAAGTCATATCTTTTATTGCAGAAAAATTGGCTCCTAAACTTACCGTTCCTGCGGTTGTACCGTTAGTTTTCAACAACTCCGTCGAATTGTTATTGGTGAAAAACAATTGATTTCCGCATTTTTTAAATTTAACATCCCCGAAAAAGTTAACGGGTGCAACTTGCGTGGTTCCGGCCACCGTTCCGTCGGTAGAATAAAGTCCGCCAGGATATCCTTTCACAACATAGAATAATTTATTATTAAGGATCTCCGTATCACTATTGATACCGGACGAGCTGTATAGCTCGTTGTGAGACTTTAATAAAACAGCAGAAGCCAGATCGCCGTTGGAAGCAAAAAGTTCCGTATTGGAAGTATTTGTAGACCCTTCTTTTCTTGTTGAATACAGTAATTTGTTATTTAAACTTCCGACAACCTTTATATTTCCGTCGGATCCGTCCTGGAAATTAATCTGAATTGTTTTTATTGTATTCGCTTCGGTTCCGTCGGATTTCCAGACGCCCAGTTTTCCGTTTTCTTTGGCCACAAAATAAGCAAAGCCATTCAGCACTGTTGTTTTTGGGTCGGTATTGTACATACTGCCCATGCTTTCGGTTGAAATATCTTTTACCAGAACTACCGTGCTGGAATTATTATCAATCTTCCAAAGCTCTGTTCCCAGCACGTTGTTGTATCCGGAAAACAATAAGGTATTGTCATTAAGATTAACGAAAAAAGAATTATCATAAATAACGGTATTTCCTGTAGATATAACCGCTGAATTTGCAGAAGTTCCGTCTGTCCTGTAGAATCCACTCACCGGATTGGGCGTGTTGTTTTTAGTGTAGAGAAAGTTTCCGACTTTAAAAAGACTATCGTTAAAATCCGTATACATTCCCGGGCCAGAAGATCCATAGGTAAAATTGGTAAATCTTGTGATCTGCTGGGTCGTTTTATTTCTCTTGTAGAACTGGCTGTTGGATTCCCGATCTGTCGCAATAAAAATCAGATCATTATTCAGCAATTCGTAGGAATGAGGCGAACTGCTTTCATACCTGCTAATATCCGAAGCCAGGACAGCGGATTGCGCAGACGGATCCAAGGTATATAATTCCATCCCATTCTTAGGGCTGCTTCCTGCCAGATACAGTTTTGAATTAAAATCCACTACCCCATTAGCGGCCGTCATCCCCAACGCCGACATTTCGAAGGTCTGTGCAGCATTTCCATTGGTAATCCAGAAACGGTTTCCTTCGTTGGGTTTTGTAAGAATTAAATACTGCCCCTCTGAGCTTTTGCCATACAGCATATTGTTGGTAGGCGTATTAAATAAAACGGTTCCGTTTTCCGTTCCGTCCGTTTCCCAGATATAATTGCCGTAGCCCGGACTTATTCCGTTTGCGCTGCTGTCGAAATAAATTTTATTGCCAACTTTCAGAAACTTCTGATTGATACTCATAGAGCTGGTCGTTCCGGGATAGATATCCTTTAAAATTTTTGTTCCCGCAACCGTTCCGTCTGAGACCCATGGCTCCAAACCTCCGTTGGTGGAACTGAATCCTGTAAAGACAAAATAATCTCCCCCAGAAGCACCTTCTAACTGAGGGGAATTCTGCATAGGCAGCAGAGGGTTTGTCCCTGCTGTGGTTCCGTCACTTTCATAAAGCACATAGCCCGTTGCCGTATTCGCCATGAAATAGAACTTCCCGTTGTTCAGCGTCAGCATTTTGAAATCATTCGAAATACTGCTTCCGCTGTTGGGGGCGATATCTTTTATCAAAGAGGTTCCGGCAGCGGTACCATCGGATTTCCATATTTCTTTGCCCGAAATCCCATCATTTGCCGCAAAGATCAATTGATTATTGTAAGGGTATAATTTTACATTCCCGGAATATTCAAATGTTTTCAATAAGGAAAGGTTATTCGAGCCTGTATCGAATGCCCACAGCTCCTTATTCTGATAGTAGAAAATTTTATTTCCTACGACGGTAAACTCATCAATGGAATAATTAGAGTTGATGTCCTGCCTTTTTACGGTTCCGGCAGGCGTTCCATCCGTTTCCCAAATCTGATAACCTGAATAGTTTTGCTGTGCCAAAAAGTAGACTTTGTTATTCAGCTTTACAAATATGGAATTGGACGGGATTCCACTATTATGCCCGGCAAAAACATCTTTCAGCAATGTCGGCTTCTGTGTTGCGGTATTATAAACCCAGGGTTCCAATCCTTCATCTGCATTTCGGGATGCCGCAAAAATAATAAGATCATTAAGTCTTATTAAATTGTTTGGAGAACTTCCTGCCCCATAATGAATCTCGTTTAGCTGGGTGTTCAGCGTCTGAGCATAGGAATACATTGAAAATGCAGCCAATAAGGTCGTACAAATCTTTTTCATGGTTCTTTGTTTTAAAAATTAAATCCTTAACTCATTCTTTCGTTTGAATTAAGGATCAGGTATTTTTTATCTATTCTGTAATTTATTTTTTCGAAAATATCTCCTTTGTATAATTGCCGTTAGCCTGTGGCATTTCTATAACGATATTCCCGTTTTCGTAATATCCCAGGGTAGATTCGCCGTTCTGAAGCTTCACTCTGAAGACCTCATTTTTAGTAGTTGCTTTGAAAGTGGCAAAAGGTGATGAACTGTTGTTCCCAACGAGAATAAACTGAGAAGCATCGATCTGGATTTTCTGAAGATCCGTCTTCCCGTTGCTGAAACGTACGGCTGTATTTTCCACCGGTGTCGAAGAGGCAACTGGCTGCGAAGAAACACTGGTTTCCTGAACTGCCGGCTGAACTGCAACTTCGGCAGATACCTGATTCACAGGACTTGCCGGAGAAATCGATACGAAAGTCTGTTTCAAGGCGTCCTGATAGCCTTCCTTATATTCTTTGATATTTGAAGATCCTTTCGCCGAAGAGATTACTTTATCGTTGCAGTCTTTGAACTGAAGCACTACTTTATTTCGCAGAAAACCGCTGTCATTCACCACATCTGCCGTTAAAACGTTACAGGGATTGCTCTGAGCTTCCGCCGGCCACTGCAGTTTATCCGCAGGGATCACCAGATAATTCTTGCTTCTTAAAACTTTGGTCAGCATCTCTCCTAATCCGTAATCTTCTTTTTTAAAAGTTGAAAATTTTGCGGGCAGGGAAATGTATTTATAATCCGAAACCTTCTGTCCGAAAGCAAGCATCGAACAGGTTGTTAGTATGAGAAGTAAAATTTTTTTCATAATGCAATTTAATCATTTCTAAACTGTCCGATGTCCAGTTTCAGCGAGAAAAAGTTGGAATAGAAATTCGATCCGCCAATTCCTGAATTTGTGATGGCATAATCCAGTGTAAGGCCTCTGTACCGGATCCCGATCCCCGCGCTTGGCTGGAAAGAAACTTTTCTTCTGAGATCCTCAATATCGGTGATAGATTGGAATCTGTTGACTCCCAATCTCACAAAAATCATTTTCTGGTATCCCAGTTCGGCTCCTGCATACGGTGTTAAACTTGCAAAATCCGTAGAAACCAATGCTGCTGTTTTAGCGAAATCTACATTGATCCCGGCTTCCGGCAATACATACACACTGCTGTTGATCTCAAACATTTTACTGGCCCCCACGTTTAACTTAGGCATCGTAAGCTCCATTTTGTCCTTCGGTGCCGGGTTGAATTCTTCCCCGTTTACGACAGTAGAAAGTTCTTTCTGGTTAACACTCCAGAAATTTACCGTAGTGGTGGCATCTCTCAGCATCCCTCCCAGCTTCCAGCCGTTGTCCAGCTTGTAGATGGCTCCGACATCAAACCCGAAACCGTACCCATTAGCAAATTTCCCGACGTTCCGGTAGACAATCTTGGCATTGATCCCGACATCCAGTTTGGTATTTCCTCCGGGATTAAAAGCATAAGAAAGAATCGCCGCGTAGTCGGACTGTGAAAATTTCGTGATTTTATCGTAGTCGATATTCCCCTCCGTATCAATAAGCTGAGTAGTATTTAAGATATTATCTACCCCAAGCCTTACGACGGAAACCCCAAAAACCCCTGTTTCCAGAACTTTGGCATAAGCCAGGTAATCGTATTTGGCAATAGATTCGAAATATTCGGCGTGCATAGCAGCACCCTGCCAGTCTTTTTCCACACCCATTAAACCTGCGGGGTTCCACATCGGAGAGTAGACATCATCCTGGTTGGAAATTACGGCTCCTCCCATTGCCAACCCTCTGGCTCCTGCCCCGATATTCAGGAATTCATTGGAATATTTCCTGATGATCTGAGATTGCGACATCCCGAAAACCAGGGCGAACACAAGTAAAAGATATTTTTTCATCATATCAATTGATGCTTAATTTAAAGTTTTTTGTTTCTTAGCTTTTATCAATCCGTTGACAATGATTGCCAGTATCATAACTCCTGAAGCGATATAAAAAACCGGACTCATGTGTTCTGATTCTCCAAAGATAAAAAAAGCTAGTATAATTCCGTAAACCGGTTCTAAATTAACTGTTAAAATTAACGTAAAAGGGGAAATGTATTTCATCAAGTTCACCGATTCCAGCATCGGAAAGGCTGTGAAAACACTTGCTAGTAAGCCTATTAACGCAATATCGCGGTAACTTATTTCATTGATCTCAAAAATCTGTCCGCTGAAAAGATAAAACAGCATTAAAATAAACCATCCGGAGAATATTTCGTAAAAAATAATGTTTCCCGAGCTCGTCTTCCCAAACATCTTTCCGTTGAAAACAGAAAATATCGTCCCGAAAACGGCACAGAGTACTCCATAAAAAATCCCTTCTTTGTATTGGAATTCCGTTTTAAATATCAATAGAATGCAGGCAACAATCACCACACCCATGATTACCTCTGAAATGTCGATCTTTCGTTTAAAAATTACTGGTTCCAGAATCGAAGCAAACAGGGTCGACAGCGACAGGCAGCTCAGCGCGATCGAAACGTTGGAAATTTTAATGGAATGAAAGAAACAGTACCAGTGGAGCGCCATGGTAAATCCGATAGCGGCCAGCTGGAAAAAGACCTTTTTGGAAACCTTAATGCTGTCTTTCCTGAAAACACGGATGTAGACAAAAAGACAGACTGCTGCAAACAGCATCCTATAAAAAACCAGAATCTCGGCATTCGCATGAATCAGCTTTCCCAAAATTGCCGTAAATCCCCATAAAAAAACAATTAAATGCAACCTGAAAAGCGCTAATTTATGCATATCCTACCTTCTTATTCTATTTTTGCAAATTTACAAATCGATTTTACAATTCGCATCATAAATTTATAGTAAAACCTTTGATTTTTTGAGAAAATTTAAGAGTATAAAGAGGCTGAAAGTACTTGAAAGTAGATCAAAATAAAAAAACCCTGAAAATTTATTCAACTTTCAGGGCCTTCAAATAATAAACTATTAAAAAAATAAACTAGGAACTAGAGAAGTATGAGATATCACTCTCACTTTCTCTATTGTAAAGTTAGCAAATTACGAACCATAAAAAATATATTTTTTGTTAAATATTTCATAAATTTCTGAAAACCAATTTATTAAACAATTGTTTACATCAATTTCCATTCCATCTAAAAAATAGTATCTTTAAAGGGAAAAAATAGAAATTTTTATGGACATCGAATTCAATAAAAGAGAAGATCAGAACAGATTAAAATTATCCGAGATCAATCGCCTGCTTTCAGAAATAAAAAAAGGCGGTGGCGAAAAGAGGCTTCAGAAGCTTCGTGAGGAAGGTAAAATGACGGCCAGGGAAAGGATTGAATATCTTCTCGACAAGAATTCGGATTCCATAGAAATCGGTGCTTTTGCCGGCTATGAAATGTATGAGGAGCACGGCGGCTGCCCAAGCGGCGGCGTGGTGGTGGTGATGGGCTATGTTTCCGGGAGACAATGTATCGTTGTGGCCAATGATGCTTCGGTAAAAGCCGGAGCCTGGTTCCCGATAACGGGCAAGAAAAACCTTCGGGCCCAGGAAATTGCCATGGAAAACAGGCTTCCTATTATTTATTTAGTAGATTCAGCAGGGGTTTATCTGCCGATGCAGGACGAGATTTTCCCGGATAAGGAAATGTTCGGGCGAATTTTCAGGAACAATGCCAAGATGAGCGCGGCAGGAATTATTCAGATTTCTGCAGTAATGGGAAGCTGTGTTGCCGGTGGTGCCTATCTTCCGATCATGAGTGACGAAGCGATGATCGTGGAAGGAACAGGTTCTATTTTCCTGGCAGGAAGCTATCTCGTAAAAGCAGCAATCGGAGAAAGTATCGATAATGAAACGCTGGGCGGCGCAACCACGCACTGCTCAATTTCCGGTGTTACCGATTATAAGGCAAAAGATGATAAAGATGCTTTGAACCGAATCCGAAACATCATGAAGTCTTTAGGAAGTACGGAGAAAGCAGGTTTCGACAGAATTGAAAGTGCCCAGCCGAAAGAAAAGCCGGAAAATATTTTCGGGATCATGCCGGTTTCACGGGCAGAGCAATACGATACCTATGAAATCATCAAATGCCTCGTAGACCATTCGGAATACGAAGAATACAAGCCGGATTACGGTAAAAGCATCATCTGTGCCACGGCAAGGATTGACGGCTGGTCCGTAGGAATTGTGGCCAACCAGAGAAAGCTGGTGAAGAGCGGAAAAGGCGAAATGCAGTTCGGAGGTGTAATTTATTCCGATTCTGCGGACAAGGCCACCCGGTTTATTGCCAACTGCAACCAGAGAAAAATTCCGTTGGTTTTCTTACAGGACGTTACCGGGTTTATGGTCGGTTCAAAATCCGAGCATGGCGGGATCATTAAAGACGGGGCTAAAATGGTTAATGCCGTTTCCAATTCGGTGGTTCCGAAATTTACAATCATTACCGGGAATTCTTATGGCGCAGGAAATTATGCCATGTGCGGGAAAGCATACGATCCGAGACTGATTGTCGCCTGGCCATGGGCAGATCTTGCGGTAATGGGTGGCGCTCAGGCCGCAAAAGTACTGGCACAGATTCAGGAATCGACTCTGAAAAAACAGGGAAAAGAAATTACCGAAGAAGAGCATAATGAAATTTTAGAGACGATTTCTAAAAAATACCAGAAGCAGACCGAATCGACGTATGCAGCTGCAAGACTCTGGACGGACGCCATCATTAATCCGACCGATACAAGAAAATGGATCTCTATGGGAATTGAAGCGGCCAATCATTCGCCTATCACCGAAAAATTCAGCTTGGGTGTGATACAGGTTTGATAATTGATAATTGATAATTGATAATTGATAATTGATAATTGATAATTGATAATTGATAATTGATAATTGATAATTGATTATAAATAAAAAAGATGTGAAATTTCATTTCACATCTTTTTTTACAGAAAATTTTCAGATTTATTTATTACGAAAAGAAAACGCCGGTTCTGAATCTTTCTTTATTTAGCTTTTTATTGACAGCTAATCCCCACAGGATAAATTCTTTCAGGAACAGCAGATCTTCCGGCTTGGTATCAGGCTGGTATTTTTCGATGATCTTATCTAATGGACTAATCTTATTTAAATTTTTAGCATATGTTTCATCCGAAGATTCATCGGTGATTTCCAGGAAGCCGTCGTCTTCCAGGAACCAGTCGGTAATCTGGCTGAACGGGCCGTCGATATTCTTTTTTTCAAGCTTTTCAACTTTAGGGAAATAGGTCATAAATAATGTCTTTATCGCATTGTCAAGCAGCATTTGGGCAACTGCTTCCGCACCTTCCTGCTCTCCTTCATATACCAGTTCCACTTTACCCGTAATGGCCGGGATCACCCCAACGAAATCGCTGAGTCTTACCGATGTGGTTTCTTCTCCTGTCAGTAAAGCCCTCCGTTCTGCCGTACTTAGTAAATTTTCAAAAGCGGTGATGCTCATACGGGCACTTACCCCACTTTTAGCATCTACATATTCACTTTCCCGGGCTTCAAAACCGATCTGCTCCAAAAGGTCTTTCGCCAGGTCCGGAACATACACCCCATTTTTCTGACGGCTGTCCAAACTTGATTCATAACTGGTAATTTCTTTCGCAATCTGAATAGTTTCGGGATAATGCGTTAAGATCTGTGATCCGATACGGTCTTTTAGAGGCGTAACAATACTTCCCCTGTTGGTATAATCTTCCGGATTTGCGGTAAAAACAAACTGGATATCCAGCGGCATCCTTACTTTAAACCCACGGATCTGCACATCGCCTTCCTGAAGGATATTGAATAAGGAAACCTGAATTCTTGCCTGAAGGTCGGGTAATTCGTTAATAACAAATATACACCGGTTCGCACGCGGAATCATTCCGAAATGGATAACCCGGTCGTCGGCGTAAGACAGTTTAAGATTAGCTGCTTTAATCGGATCAACATCTCCAATAAGATCAGCTACCGTTACATCCGGGGTCGCCAGCTTTTCGAAAAACCGCTCATCACGATGCAGCCATTCAATCGGCGTGTTATCGCCCTCGGCAGCAATCAGTTCTTTGGCATAACGGGAAATCGGATTTAGCGGATCGTCATTAATCTCGCTGCCCTGCACCAAAGGAATCCATTCATCCAGCAGTGAGGTCATCATTCTTGCCAACCTTGTTTTAGCCTGTCCTCTTAATCCTAACAGATTAATATTATGTCGGCTCAGGATAGCCTGTTCCAGCTGAGGGATTACTGTATTTTCGTAACCGAAAATTCCTTCAAATACAGATTCTTTATTTTTTATTTTATCTCTTAAATTATCTCTTAGTTCGTCTTTGATGCTTTTGGTCTGATAACCTGATGCTTTTAACGAACCTAATGTTTTTATCTCTGGCTTTGCAGTCATTGTACTTAAATGTAATTATAATATTTGATTGATGTTTAGAATATCAATTGTAAATGGTTAACGTATTTTTTTCTTACGGTTGGCTTCATAATCTTCGAAAATCATTTGACCGAGCCCATTAAGTCCTGTATAAAATGCTTTTCCCTGGTTGGCTTCCGTAAATTCACTTACAAAATGCTGAAGATAAGGATCCTGAGCAATCATAAACGTCGTAATCGGAATATGCAGCCTGCGGGCCTGTGCAGCCATATTGTAACATTTCTGCACTACATAGTCGTCCAGGCCATAAGAATTCATATAATAAGTACCATCGGGCTCCCGCACACAGCTGGGTTTTCCATCCGTGATCATGAAGATCTGTTTATTGGTATTTCTTTTTCTCCTTAAGATATCCATCGCCAGCTGAAGCCCGGCAACGGTATTGGTATGATACGGCCCCACTTGCAGATAAGGAAGTTCCTTAATCTTGACCGGCCATGCATCGTCACCGAAAACAATAATATCCAACGTATCCTTCGGATAACGGGTCGTAATAAGCTCAGCCAAAGCCATGGCTACTTTTTTCGCAGGTGTAATACGGTCTTCTCCGTATAAAATCATACTATGGCTGATATCGATCATCAAAACCGTACTCATCTGTGACTGATGAATACTGTCTTCTACGATAAGATCATTCTCCGTAAGATGAAAATCCCCGATTCCGTTATTAATCTGGGCATTCTTTAGACTCTCCGTTATAGAAATTTTCTCAACAGGATCTCCGAAATTATAGTTTCTGAATTCTCCGGTTGTATCTTCGCCGGACCCACTTTTTTTTGTTTTATGATTTCCGGTCCCGCTCTTCGCCAGATTTCCGAAAATCTGGTTCAAGGCCTGCTTACGGATATTCTGCTCCATCTTTGAACTCAGCCTGATTCCATTGCCGCTTCCGTTGGGATCAACTTCTTCCCGAATGTAGCCTTTCTTTTTAAGATCTTCAATAAAATCTTCAATAGTATATTCCGGTGTCGTAAGCTGATATTCTTCATCCAGCATCCGGAGCCAGTCAATCGCTTCATCAAAATCTCCCGAAGTATGGGTTAACAGATCGGTAAAGATTTCCAGCAACCTGTCGAACACCGATAATTCCGGCGCCTTGTATGTTTCAAATCTGAAACCTCTCACAATATGCTCTTTCATATTTTAAAGTTACGATATAAATGCAGGATAGCATAAAAGATTTCGTCTATTTTAGTTTTTATGATTAAGAATAATTGCTTGGTAATTTAAAGAATTTTCAGGAGCTTAATCCCGCTATTTGCTTCTACTCCTCGCGCCTGTGCTTTTGCTTCACTGATGCCTTGGCTTTCCACCGCTTGCTGCGTGGTATATGCTGCTATCGGGGCTAGGGCGGTTGGAGGTAGTTGAACAATGGTCTAGTGTAAGTGAGGTTCTAGCAATAAATGATAAGCAATGAGTAATGGGTAATGGTTAATGGTAAATGAATGATGAATGATGAGGTAAGACTTTGTATAGGTTGTGGTGCTATGATTGCTGCTGTATTTTTCCTTTCTTGGGAGCATCCTCTTTAAACTTTAAACTTTAAACTTTAAACCTTGAACCTTGAACTTTAAATCTTGAATCTTGAGCAAAAAAAAAGTCTCATACAAATAAATGCATGAGACTTTTAATAAAAACTGGCGGCGACCTACTCTCCCGCTATTCGCAGTACCATCGGCGCTGGTGGGCTTAACTTCTGTGTTCGGAATGGGAACAGGTGAGCCCCACCGCTAAAACCACCCTAAAGGTTGTATATAGGTTTAAGGTTTTTAGTTTTATGTTCAAAGTTTATCACTTTGAATTTTAAACATTGAACCTTAAATCAATTTATCGGTAAATTTCATCACAAAGGCAAAACCTTGGTTGCACTTATAAGGCTTTATTGAGAACCAATAGGCAATAAATCTACGGGTAATTAGTACTACTCGGCTATGCTGTTACCAACTTTACACCTGTAGCCTATCAACGTGGTCATCTCCCACGACCCTTAAAAGATGTCTCATCTTGAGGCGAGTTTCACACTTATATGCTTTCAGTGTTTATCTCTTCCAAACATAGCTACTCAGCGGTGCACCTGGCGGTACAACTGATACACCAGAGGTTTGTTCAATTCGGTCCTCTCGTACTAGAATCAAGCCCTCTCAAACATCTAACGCCCGCAATAGATAGAGACCGAACTGTCTCACGACGTTCTGAACCCAGCTCGCGTGCCACTTTAATGGGCGAACAGCCCAACCCTTGGGACCTTCTCCAGCCCCAGGATGTGACGAGCCGACATCGAGGTGCCGAACCTCCCCGTCGATGTGAGCTCTTGGGGGAGACTAGCCTGTTATCCCCGGAGTACCTTTTATCCTATGAGCGATGGCCCTTCCATACGGAACCACCGGATCACTATGTCCTGCTTTCGCACCTGATCGACTTGTAGGTCTCACAGTCAAGCACCCTTATGCCATTACACTCTACGCACGGTTACCAAGCGTGCTGAGGGTACCTTTGAAAGCCTCCGTTACTCTTTTGGAGGCGACCACCCCAGTCAAACTACCCACCACGCAATGTCCTTCTAAAAGAAGTTAGGCTCCAAGTAAGTAAAGGGTGGTATTTCAACGTCGGCTCCACAAACACTAGCGTGCCTGCTTCAAAGCCTCCCACCTATCCTACACATTACTTACTCAAAGTCAATACGAAGTTATAGTAAAGGTTCACAGGGTCTTTTCGTCCCATTGCGGGTAATCGGCATCTTCACCGATACTACAATTTCACCGAGCTCGTGGCTGAGACAGTGCCCAGATCGTTACACCATTCGTGCAGGTCGGAACTTACCCGACAAGGAATTTCGCTACCTTAGGACCGTTATAGTTACGGCCGCCGTTTACTGGGGCTTCAGTCAAACGCTTCGCTTACGCTAACGCCCTTCCTTAACCTTCCAGCACCGGGCAGGTGTCAGACCCTATACAGCATCTTTCGATTTAGCAGAGTCCTGTGTTTTTGATAAACAGTCGCCTGGGCCTCTTCACTGCGGCCAGCATTGCTGCTGGCGTCTCTTCTTCCGAAGTTACGAGACTATTTTGCCTAGTTCCTTAGCCACGACTCACTCGAGCACCTTAGGATTCTCTCCTCGACCACCTGTGTCGGTTTTGGTACGGGTTGCTTCACTTCGGCTTTTCTTGGATCCGATTACACTACAGCAGCTTCGCCCGAAGGCTAGGCCTTGACACTTCCGTCCGTCTTTAGTAGCTACATCGAACCGTCCCCTTTTTAGTGTGAGCAAGTATGGGAATATTAACCCATTGTCCATCCACTACCCCTTTCGGGTTCGCGTTAGGTCCCGACTAACCCTCAGCTGATTAGCATGGCTGAGGAAACCTTAGTCTTTCGGTGAGGGGGTTTCTCGCCCCCTTTATCGTTACTTATGCCTACATTTTCTTTTCTATAAGCTCCACCAAGCCTCACGACTCAGCTTCTACGCCGATAGAATGCTCTCCTACCAGATGTAATATAATTACAAATCCATAGCTTCGGTATTCTGTTTATGCCCGATTATTATCCATGCCGGACCGCTCGACTAGTGAGCTGTTACGCACTCTTTAAATGAATGGCTGCTTCCAAGCCAACATCCTAGCTGTCAATGCAGTCCAACCGCGTTGCTTCAACTTAACAGAAATTTGGGGACCTTAGCTGTTGGTCTGGGTTCTTTCCCTCTCGGACATGGACCTTAGCACCCATGCCCTCACTGCCGTAGAACATTTATTAGCATTCGGAGTTTGTCAGGAATTGGTAGGTGGTGAAACCCCCGCATCCAATCAGTAGCTCTACCTCTAATAAACTTATATACGACGCTGCACCTAAATGCATTTCGGAGAGTACGAGCTATCTCCCAGTTTGATTGGCCTTTCACCCCTACCCACAGGTCATCCGAAGACTTTTCAACGTCAACCGGTTCGGTCCTCCACTTTGTGTTACCAAAGCTTCAACCTGCCCATGGGTAGATCACAAGGTTTCGCGTCTAATCCTACTAACTATGCGCCCTATTCAGACTCGCTTTCGCTCCGGCTCCGGACCTGAAGTCCTTAACCTCGCTAGTAAAATTAACTCGTAGGCTCATTATGCAAAAGGCACGCCGTCACAGAATTAATCTGCTCCGACCGCTTGTAGGCGTACGGTTTCAGGTTCTATTTCACCCTTCTATTCGAAGTGCTTTTCACCTTTCCTTCACAGTACTTGTTCACTATCGGTCTTTCAGGAGTATTTAGCCTTGGAGGATGGTCCCCCCATATTCAGACAGGATTTCACGTGTCCCGCCCTACTCATTTATCACTTATGTATGCCTTTCATATACGGGGCTATCACCCTCTATGGCCGTTCTTTCCAGAACATTCTATTAAACATATAAAAGCTTTTGGGCTAATCCGCTTTCGCTCGCCACTACTTACGGAATCTCTTCGATTTCTTTTCCTCCGGGTACTTAGATGTTTCAGTTCTCCGGGTTTGCTCTCTAATAAATTAGAGTAATACATCTTCAATGTATTGGGTTGCCCCATTCGGACATCTCGGGATCAATTCGTGTGTGCCAATCCCCCGAGCTTTTCGCAGCTTACCACGTCCTTCTTCGCCTCTGAAAGCCTAGGCATCCGCCATACGCCCTTAACGATTTCTTTCCTATTTTTAGGTTACTCAAGCACTTATAAGTGCTCGGTTTTCTCTTTGTGATGTCTTTACCGTTAATGTCAATGATCTTAATATCTTCTCTTCCGTCTGATGAACAGATGTTGTTTTTGGCTCCATCCGTAACTTTTAAATCAAACTTCCAAAACTGTGGAGAATAAGGGAGTCGAACCCTTGACCTCCTGCGTGCAAGGCAGGCGCTCTAGCCAGCTGAGCTAATTCCCCCTCTAGTAGTTTAATGTTTAAGGTTTCATGTTCAATGCCTTAACCTTGAACCATAAACTTTAAACCTTCAACTTAATTAGTAGTCTCGGGCAGGCTCGAACTGCCGACCTCTACATTATCAGTGTAGCGCTCTAACCAGCTGAGCTACGAGACTCTGTTATGAGTGATAAATGATAAGTGATGAATGATATAGTTACTATAGTCATTCCCTTCTCTCACCTCTCTTCTCAATCTCTTATCCCTTATACTAATTTCTAGTGGGTTTTGTATTTTTAATATAAGCAACCAATAAAAAACTAAAGCTTGAACTTTAAGTAAGTCCTGTGGACATCTTCATGTCCGTAATTTTGTTTATTCTCGTATGAACGAGACTCTAAAATGAGATGTTCCAGCCGCACCTTCCGGTACGGCTACCTTGTTACGACTTAGCCCTAGTTACCTGTTTTACCCTAGGCAGCTCCTTTTACGGTCACCGACTTCAGGTACCCCAGACTTCCATGGCTTGACGGGCGGTGTGTACAAGGCCCGGGAACGTATTCACCGCGCCATGGCTGATGCGCGATTACTAGCGATTCCAGCTTCATAGAGTCGAGTTGCAGACTCCAATCCGAACTGAGACCGGCTTTCGAGATTCGCATCACATCGCTGTGTAGCTGCCCTCTGTACCGGCCATTGTATTACGTGTGTGGCCCAAGGCGTAAGGGCCGTGATGATTTGACGTCATCCCCACCTTCCTCTCTACTTGCGTAGGCAGTCTTACTAGAGTCCTCAACTTAATGGTAGCAACTAGTAACAGGGGTTGCGCTCGTTGCAGGACTTAACCTAACACCTCACGGCACGAGCTGACGACAACCATGCAGCACCTTGAAAATTGCCCGAAGGAAGGTCTATTTCTAAACCGATCAATTCCCATTTAAGCCTTGGTAAGGTTCCTCGCGTATCATCGAATTAAACCACATAATCCACCGCTTGTGCGGGCCCCCGTCAATTCCTTTGAGTTTCATTCTTGCGAACGTACTCCCCAGGTGGCTAACTTATCACTTTCGCTTAGTCTCTGAACCCGAAAGCCCAAAAACGAGTTAGCATCGTTTACGGCGTGGACTACCAGGGTATCTAATCCTGTTCGCTCCCCACGCTTTCGTCCATCAGCGTCAGTTAAGACATAGTGACCTGCCTTCGCAATTGGTGTTCTAAGTAATATCTATGCATTTCACCGCTACACTACTTATTCCAGCCACTTCTACCTTACTCAAGACCTGCAGTATCAATGGCAGTTTCACAGTTAAGCTGTGAGATTTCACCACTGACTTACAGATCCGCCTACGGACCCTTTAAACCCAATAAATCCGGATAACGCTTGCACCCTCCGTATTACCGCGGCTGCTGGCACGGAGTTAGCCGGTGCTTATTCGTACAGTACCTTCAGCTACTCTCACGAGAGTAGGTTTATCCCTGTACAAAAGAAGTTTACAACCCATAGGGCCGTCGTCCTTCACGCGGGATGGCTGGATCAGGCGCTAACCCATTGTCCAATATTCCTCACTGCTGCCTCCCGTAGGAGTCTGGTCCGTGTCTCAGTACCAGTGTGGGGGATCACCCTCTCAGGCCCCCTAAAGATCATCGACTTGGTGAGCCGTTACCTCACCAACTATCTAATCTTGCGCGTGCCCATCTCTATCCACCGGAGTTTTCAATAATAAATGATGCCATTCATTATATTATGGGGTATTAATCTTCCTTTCGAAAGGCTATCCCCCAGATAAAGGCAGGTTGCACACGTGTTCCGCACCCGTACGCCGCTCTCTCTGTCCCGAAAGACAAATACCGCTCGGCTTGCATGTGTTAGGCCTCCCGCTAGCGTTCATCCTGAGCCAGGATCAAACTCTCCATTGTATGTTTGTTCCAGGCTCACTCAAAGTTTCTTTTACGCTTTAGTTTTTCCTTACTTGGTTGTTATATTGTATGTCAATGATCTTCTTTATCTCTCGCTTTGTAACGAAGCAGTCTTTTCTGTCAGTGCTGCTTTCGTATTTGCGAGTGCAAAAGTAATAACTTATTTTTAAATGACCAAATGTTTTGAAAAGAAATTTTAAAGTTTTTTTCTTAACCTTAACCCTCTCTAACATTCAATCCCTCTACTCCTGCGCTCCCCTTAATCGGGACTGCAAAGATACAAATCTTTTTTATTCCCGCAACTCTTTTTAAAAAAAAGTTTTTGATCCTAAAACCGATTAAACTGCATCTTCCATAACCATAGAAAAGTGTTTATTTTTATTCCAAAAGAAATAAAAAACAAACCTTCTATCTTTATATAAAGTAGTTTTGTTTAAAATAATGTCCGCTTATCTAAAAGCTCTTCTGCGCTTACTGAACTACTCTCGTTTTCAGTGGGGCAAAGATAGAAACTTATTACCCAATCCTCCAAATATTGTTAACATAATATTCATATTAATTGTCCTTTGTGGGAAACTATCGGCAGTAAGATGCTAACAGCACAGAAGTTAAAAGATGCTTTAGACTTATCCACATTGAGGGAAACATGGCTTTAGGTTTAGGAAAGGTGAAGAAAGCTAGAGAATGAAAGGGTTTGAGAGCGGGAGTATTGGAGAGTTGGAGGGCGAGAGTACTGGAGTTGTAGGGGAAAATTGTCTTTTAAAAGAAAGAATGCGAAGGGTTTGGGGAAGTATCTTGCAGAGGAAGGGGAAGTGAGAATGCTAAAATAAAGAGCAGAGAAAATGCAGATTAATCAAGAAGAAAGTAAATCATGAGAATGAAAAAGGAAAGCCTGTAAAGTGAGAAGGAAAAATAAGCATGGAATGAAGTATTGAGGGATGAAGTAAATGGATAAATAAAATAGATAACCGCAGATCCATAATAACTGCATACAAGATCACACCCCTTCAGGGCTGGATTATTACCGCGGTTTTTAACCCCGGGCTATTGATAAAGCCCTTTCAGGGCTCGACTTTTTAAATAACTGTTCTTACCCCAGGCTGCGCCCGGGACTGATGTAAACCGCCCCTGCAGGACTTAAGGCTATTTGAGGTTGGTGTTTATTATAGGTGTTCCTAATTAGTATAAAAGATAGATGCATTCATATTAAAGAAAAAGGGAAAAGACAGATTGTTATAGACTGCCTGTCATAAAAGACGACCACCATAGCCCGGATCGTAGCGGCTACCCCACAGTACGCAAAGGCAAAGCTGGAGGATCAGCCGCTGGAAAGCCAGGCGCGAGGAGTAAAAGCAAAGAGCCGGATTCAGCTCCTATAAAAATTGAAAGTTGGAGGGGTGTGGAGTGACTTAAGTTTTTAGAGATAGGTGGCTAAACGGAAAACTTGTTTAAAGTTATTTACACAAAAAAGTGCCGAGAAAAAAGGGAATTGGCATCATTAGAAAAATCTAAAAATTCTAAAACTATTAAACAAGATAAAATAGAGTTGATAATCGCTCACCCAAGTATAAAAAAAAGGATTTCCGAGCCAATTAAATACATTGAATGTATTAATTGATTATAAAAACATCTAAAAACAATCTTGTCAATGGAGATAATTAAGTCTTGAAGAAATTTTTTATGAAGAGAAAGCTGGCAAAGTATCTACTATTATTTCAATAAATGGAATAAGAATAATAACTTTAAAAAAGTTTGAATTCAACATCTTATCAAAAATAAGAGATGCTTGATTCACTAACTAGTAGCCAAACTCGAAGCAAAACTAAGATTAATCTAAGGCTATCAAGATAAAAGCATATCATAACGAGTAATATCATTTTCCTTTGTGATAGTCAAGGACAGGTAATCTAAATTATTAAGTCAATGAGTGGACCAATCACTATGCTAATACTAATAAAGATATTTTAGAAGAGATTTAGCTCTTCTTGATTAAATATCATCTGAATAAATTTATATTATTTGGCGTTCACTATTTAGGCCTTAAAAAATTAAAAGTTTAAAAGCTTGGATATATAATATTAGACAGACGTTAATCACAATAGTGTTATGATGTGCTAAAGTTTCGCATAATAGACGTTAACAGATAAGAAAGGTATGATTAATAATTGATGAATGATGAGGTAAGACTTTGTATAGGTTGTGGTGCTATGATTGCTGCTGTATTTTTCCTTTCTTGGGAGCATCCTCTTTAAACTTTAAACTTTAAACTTTAAACCTTGAACCTTGAACTTTAAATCTTGAATCTTGAGCAAAAAAAAAGTCTCATACAAATAAATGCATGAGACTTTTAATAAAAACTGGCGGCGACCTACTCTCCCGCTATTCGCAGTACCATCGGCGCTGGTGGGCTTAACTTCTGTGTTCGGAATGGGAACAGGTGAGCCCCACCGCTAAAACCACCCTAAAGGTTGTATATAGGTTTAAGGTTTTTAGTTTTATGTTCAAAGTTTATCACTTTGAATTTTAAACATTGAACCTTAAATCAATTTATCGGTAAATTTCATCACAAAGGCAAAACCTTGGTTGCACTTATAAGGCTTTATTGAGAACCAATAGGCAATAAATCTACGGGTAATTAGTACTACTCGGCTATGCTGTTACCAACTTTACACCTGTAGCCTATCAACGTGGTCATCTCCCACGACCCTTAAAAGATGTCTCATCTTGAGGCGAGTTTCACACTTATATGCTTTCAGTGTTTATCTCTTCCAAACATAGCTACTCAGCGGTGCACCTGGCGGTACAACTGATACACCAGAGGTTTGTTCAATTCGGTCCTCTCGTACTAGAATCAAGCCCTCTCAAACATCTAACGCCCGCAATAGATAGAGACCGAACTGTCTCACGACGTTCTGAACCCAGCTCGCGTGCCACTTTAATGGGCGAACAGCCCAACCCTTGGGACCTTCTCCAGCCCCAGGATGTGACGAGCCGACATCGAGGTGCCGAACCTCCCCGTCGATGTGAGCTCTTGGGGGAGACTAGCCTGTTATCCCCGGAGTACCTTTTATCCTATGAGCGATGGCCCTTCCATACGGAACCACCGGATCACTATGTCCTGCTTTCGCACCTGATCGACTTGTAGGTCTCACAGTCAAGCACCCTTATGCCATTACACTCTACGCACGGTTACCAAGCGTGCTGAGGGTACCTTTGAAAGCCTCCGTTACTCTTTTGGAGGCGACCACCCCAGTCAAACTACCCACCACGCAATGTCCTTCTAAAAGAAGTTAGGCTCCAAGTAAGTAAAGGGTGGTATTTCAACGTCGGCTCCACAAACACTAGCGTGCCTGCTTCAAAGCCTCCCACCTATCCTACACATTACTTACTCAAAGTCAATACGAAGTTATAGTAAAGGTTCACAGGGTCTTTTCGTCCCATTGCGGGTAATCGGCATCTTCACCGATACTACAATTTCACCGAGCTCGTGGCTGAGACAGTGCCCAGATCGTTACACCATTCGTGCAGGTCGGAACTTACCCGACAAGGAATTTCGCTACCTTAGGACCGTTATAGTTACGGCCGCCGTTTACTGGGGCTTCAGTCAAACGCTTCGCTTACGCTAACGCCCTTCCTTAACCTTCCAGCACCGGGCAGGTGTCAGACCCTATACAGCATCTTTCGATTTAGCAGAGTCCTGTGTTTTTGATAAACAGTCGCCTGGGCCTCTTCACTGCGGCCAGCATTGCTGCTGGCGTCTCTTCTTCCGAAGTTACGAGACTATTTTGCCTAGTTCCTTAGCCACGACTCACTCGAGCACCTTAGGATTCTCTCCTCGACCACCTGTGTCGGTTTTGGTACGGGTTGCTTCACTTCGGCTTTTCTTGGATCCGATTACACTACAGCAGCTTCGCCCGAAGGCTAGGCCTTGACACTTCCGTCCGTCTTTAGTAGCTACATCGAACCGTCCCCTTTTTAGTGTGAGCAAGTATGGGAATATTAACCCATTGTCCATCCACTACCCCTTTCGGGTTCGCGTTAGGTCCCGACTAACCCTCAGCTGATTAGCATGGCTGAGGAAACCTTAGTCTTTCGGTGAGGGGGTTTCTCGCCCCCTTTATCGTTACTTATGCCTACATTTTCTTTTCTATAAGCTCCACCAAGCCTCACGACTCAGCTTCTACGCCGATAGAATGCTCTCCTACCAGATGTAATATAATTACAAATCCATAGCTTCGGTATTCTGTTTATGCCCGATTATTATCCATGCCGGACCGCTCGACTAGTGAGCTGTTACGCACTCTTTAAATGAATGGCTGCTTCCAAGCCAACATCCTAGCTGTCAATGCAGTCCAACCGCGTTGCTTCAACTTAACAGAAATTTGGGGACCTTAGCTGTTGGTCTGGGTTCTTTCCCTCTCGGACATGGACCTTAGCACCCATGCCCTCACTGCCGTAGAACATTTATTAGCATTCGGAGTTTGTCAGGAATTGGTAGGTGGTGAAACCCCCGCATCCAATCAGTAGCTCTACCTCTAATAAACTTATATACGACGCTGCACCTAAATGCATTTCGGAGAGTACGAGCTATCTCCCAGTTTGATTGGCCTTTCACCCCTACCCACAGGTCATCCGAAGACTTTTCAACGTCAACCGGTTCGGTCCTCCACTTTGTGTTACCAAAGCTTCAACCTGCCCATGGGTAGATCACAAGGTTTCGCGTCTAATCCTACTAACTATGCGCCCTATTCAGACTCGCTTTCGCTCCGGCTCCGGACCTGAAGTCCTTAACCTCGCTAGTAAAATTAACTCGTAGGCTCATTATGCAAAAGGCACGCCGTCACAGAATTAATCTGCTCCGACCGCTTGTAGGCGTACGGTTTCAGGTTCTATTTCACCCTTCTATTCGAAGTGCTTTTCACCTTTCCTTCACAGTACTTGTTCACTATCGGTCTTTCAGGAGTATTTAGCCTTGGAGGATGGTCCCCCCATATTCAGACAGGATTTCACGTGTCCCGCCCTACTCATTTATCACTTATGTATGCCTTTCATATACGGGGCTATCACCCTCTATGGCCGTTCTTTCCAGAACATTCTATTAAACATATAAAAGCTTTTGGGCTAATCCGCTTTCGCTCGCCACTACTTACGGAATCTCTTCGATTTCTTTTCCTCCGGGTACTTAGATGTTTCAGTTCTCCGGGTTTGCTCTCTAATAAATTAGAGTAATACATCTTCAATGTATTGGGTTGCCCCATTCGGACATCTCGGGATCAATTCGTGTGTGCCAATCCCCCGAGCTTTTCGCAGCTTACCACGTCCTTCTTCGCCTCTGAAAGCCTAGGCATCCGCCATACGCCCTTAACGATTTCTTTCCTATTTTTAGGTTACTCAAGCACTTATAAGTGCTCGGTTTTCTCTTTGTGATGTCTTTACCGTTAATGTCAATGATCTTAATATCTTCTCTTCCGTCTGATGAACAGATGTTGTTTTTGGCTCCATCCGTAACTTTTAAATCAAACTTCCAAAACTGTGGAGAATAAGGGAGTCGAACCCTTGACCTCCTGCGTGCAAGGCAGGCGCTCTAGCCAGCTGAGCTAATTCCCCCTCTAGTAGTTTAATGTTTAAGGTTTCATGTTCAATGCCTTAACCTTGAACCATAAACTTTAAACCTTCAACTTAATTAGTAGTCTCGGGCAGGCTCGAACTGCCGACCTCTACATTATCAGTGTAGCGCTCTAACCAGCTGAGCTACGAGACTCTGTTATGAGTGATAAATGATAAGTGATGAATGATATAGTTACTATAGTCATTCCCTTCTCTCACCTCTCTTCTCAATCTCTTATCCCTTATACTAATTTCTAGTGGGTTTTGTATTTTTAATATAAGCAACCAATAAAAAACTAAAGCTTGAACTTTAAGTAAGTCCTGTGGACATCTTCATGTCCGTAATTTTGTTTATTCTCGTATGAACGAGACTCTAAAATGAGATGTTCCAGCCGCACCTTCCGGTACGGCTACCTTGTTACGACTTAGCCCTAGTTACCTGTTTTACCCTAGGCAGCTCCTTTTACGGTCACCGACTTCAGGTACCCCAGACTTCCATGGCTTGACGGGCGGTGTGTACAAGGCCCGGGAACGTATTCACCGCGCCATGGCTGATGCGCGATTACTAGCGATTCCAGCTTCATAGAGTCGAGTTGCAGACTCCAATCCGAACTGAGACCGGCTTTCGAGATTCGCATCACATCGCTGTGTAGCTGCCCTCTGTACCGGCCATTGTATTACGTGTGTGGCCCAAGGCGTAAGGGCCGTGATGATTTGACGTCATCCCCACCTTCCTCTCTACTTGCGTAGGCAGTCTTACTAGAGTCCTCAACTTAATGGTAGCAACTAGTAACAGGGGTTGCGCTCGTTGCAGGACTTAACCTAACACCTCACGGCACGAGCTGACGACAACCATGCAGCACCTTGAAAATTGCCCGAAGGAAGGTCTATTTCTAAACCGATCAATTCCCATTTAAGCCTTGGTAAGGTTCCTCGCGTATCATCGAATTAAACCACATAATCCACCGCTTGTGCGGGCCCCCGTCAATTCCTTTGAGTTTCATTCTTGCGAACGTACTCCCCAGGTGGCTAACTTATCACTTTCGCTTAGTCTCTGAACCCGAAAGCCCAAAAACGAGTTAGCATCGTTTACGGCGTGGACTACCAGGGTATCTAATCCTGTTCGCTCCCCACGCTTTCGTCCATCAGCGTCAGTTAAGACATAGTGACCTGCCTTCGCAATTGGTGTTCTAAGTAATATCTATGCATTTCACCGCTACACTACTTATTCCAGCCACTTCTACCTTACTCAAGACCTGCAGTATCAATGGCAGTTTCACAGTTAAGCTGTGAGATTTCACCACTGACTTACAGATCCGCCTACGGACCCTTTAAACCCAATAAATCCGGATAACGCTTGCACCCTCCGTATTACCGCGGCTGCTGGCACGGAGTTAGCCGGTGCTTATTCGTACAGTACCTTCAGCTACTCTCACGAGAGTAGGTTTATCCCTGTACAAAAGAAGTTTACAACCCATAGGGCCGTCGTCCTTCACGCGGGATGGCTGGATCAGGCGCTAACCCATTGTCCAATATTCCTCACTGCTGCCTCCCGTAGGAGTCTGGTCCGTGTCTCAGTACCAGTGTGGGGGATCACCCTCTCAGGCCCCCTAAAGATCATCGACTTGGTGAGCCGTTACCTCACCAACTATCTAATCTTGCGCGTGCCCATCTCTATCCACCGGAGTTTTCAATAATAAATGATGCCATTCATTATATTATGGGGTATTAATCTTCCTTTCGAAAGGCTATCCCCCAGATAAAGGCAGGTTGCACACGTGTTCCGCACCCGTACGCCGCTCTCTCTGTCCCGAAAGACAAATACCGCTCGGCTTGCATGTGTTAGGCCTCCCGCTAGCGTTCATCCTGAGCCAGGATCAAACTCTCCATTGTATGTTTGTTCCAGGCTCACTCAAAGTTTTTTTACGCTTTAGTTTTTCCTTACTTGGTTGTTATATTGTATGTCAATGATCTTCTTTATCTCTCGCTTTGTAACGTAGCAATCGTTTCTGTCAGTGTTGCTTTCGTATTTGCGAGTGCAAAAGTAATAACTTATTTTTAAATGACCAAATGTTTTGAAAAGAAATTTTAAAGTTTTTTTTCTTAACCTTAACCCTCTCTAAACATTCAATCCCTCTACTCCTGCGCTCCCCTTAATCGGGACTGCAAAGATACAAATCTTTTTTATTCCCGCAACTCTTTTCTAAAAAAAGTTTTTGATCCTAAAACCGATTAAACCGTATCTTCCATAACCATAGAAAAGTATTTATTCTTTATTCCAAAAGAAATAAAAAACAAACCCTCCATCTCTATATAAAGTAGTTTTCTTTAAAATAATATCCGCTTATCTAAAAGCTCTTCTGCGCTTACTGAACTACTCTCGTTTTCAGTGGGGCAAAGATAGAAACTTATTACCCAATCCTCCAAATATTGTTAACATAATATTCATATAAATTACTCTTTGTGGGTAAGTAGGAAGGGTAAGGCCCTAACAGCACAGGAGTTAAAACAAGCTTCAGACTTATCCACATTGAGGGAAAGTTGCCTTAGATTAAAGGAAAGGTGAAGAAAGCTGGAGAGTAAAAGAGTTTGAGGACGGGAATGTTGGAAGAGTTTAAGGGCGGGAGTGCTGGAGCGTTGGAGCGTTGGAGTGTGAGAGGGTCTTCTGGAAGGAGGTATGGGGAAGTGAGGGTCGGAAAGTTGGAGGATGAAAGGGTATCGCGGAAGGATGCGAAAGGGTTGGCGGGAAGGAAGTAAAGAAAGAGGAAGAGCAAGAGAGAATGGAGATTTGGGAAAGGAAGAAAGTAATCATGAGAATGAAGAAAAAGGAAAGACTGTAAACTGAGAAGGAATAATAAGCATGGAATGAAGTATGGAGGGAAGTAATAAATGGATAGATAGATAGATAGATAGATAGATAGATAGATAACCGCAGATCCATAATAACTGCATACAGGATCACGCCCCTACAGGGCTGGATTAATACCGCGGTTTTTAACTCTGGGCTCAACCCTGGGCTATTGATAAAGCCCCCGCAGGGCTTAAGGCTACTTGAGGTTGGTGAGTATTTGTTATAGATGTTCTTTTTATTATAAAGGAAAGGATGCCTTTATTAAAAGAAAAGAGGAAAAGACAGATTATGACAGACTGCCTATAACAAAAGACTACTACCCTAGCCCGGATTGTAGCGGCTACCCCACAGTACGCAAAGGGAAAGCTGGAGGATCAGCCGCTGGAAAGCCAGGCGCGAGGAGTAAAAGCAAAGAGCCGGATCCAGCTCCTAAACAAAAATTAAAAGCTAAGGTTGCAGAGTTGAAGGAGTTTGTGAGTATAGATGAAAGTGTTGGAATTTGTCTTGAAAAAATTCTTATAGTTAATCTAAGATTTGAAATCAGGGTTATAAAAAGTCTAATAAGGATAGTTTTTCCAAGTTACCTGATGAAATATTTAATTAGTAAATAAAATAATAGTCTATTTGGTAAAAAACGAAGTATAAGTTCTAAAATTGTGATAGCTGAGTATTCATTCAATATAACAATTTTAAATTTTTGAAATTTCACCAATTTATCATACTGCTAAAAAAAATAAAAAAGGCTGTAAGAAAAATCTTACAGCCTCTGTTTTTGTAGCGAAGACGGGAATTGAACCCGTGACCTCAGGGTTATGAATCCTGCGCTCTAACCAACTGAGCTACCTCGCCGTTTTGGTGGTGCAAATATACAAAAATATTTACTCCCTCCAAATTTATTTTAAATTAAAATATTCCAAAACATCGGCAACATGCTCTGGTTTATTGATTATCTTATTGTTAGCATCCAAAATAAAATAAGTTGGTGTTGCGTGAACATTATAGGTATCCACATAACTGCTGTTCCAGCCTTTTAATTCGGAATCGTTTACCCAAGGAAAGGCTGCAATCTTTTTAGCGTATGAATCTTTATCAACGTCCATTGACAGGCCGACTACCTGAATATTTCTAGCTTTTAACTCATTATATTTTGCCAACAATTTTGGCAGTTCTTCTTCACAATGCGAACACGTTGATGACCAAAAGATAATGACTTTCTTATCCGCCTTAACATCATACAGTGACTTTGCATTTGTATTGACAGCAGACTGAAATTTATAATTCGGAAAAGCTGCACCGATTTCAACATTTGCATTGGACTTCAAAGTCGAAGCAAGTCTGTCGGTAATCGTACACTTGAGATTTTTAGCAAGATTTAAATACTTATTTTTAAATTCCTGCATATCGTATACATCAAAAATGTCTATCAATTCTGAGAGAACGGTCTGTCCACGGGGAGTTTCGACCTTTAAACGGTCTAACAGTTTATCTACAGAAGCAGCCACCTTGGTATTCCCCCCAGAATTAAGGTAGGAAACCAAAACAGGTCTTAACAGTGAGGAAGTTTCCAGCATATCGTTTGACTTATCGATAAAATTAATAATTTCTTCCTGACTAGGCTTTTTGGCCGGATCATTTGAAAGGAATTTGCTGTAATTTGTATTGTAATAGTAAATAAAAGGGTGCTGGCTTTGATCTATTCCTTCAGAGCCTCCGGAAAGCCTACTGATTTCAGTTTTCAGTGCTTTTCCAAAGTCCGTATTGTCTTTATAGTATTCTTTGATCTGTGATAAAGCAGGAAGTATAAGTTCTTTTTTCTGAGAACCTTCCTGAAATTTACTCATCAACTCATTGGCTTCATCAAGATAAACAATATCTTTTACTTTATTTCCTTGGGTATCCAGTTTAACATTTACGTTTTTATTTTCAGAGATAAAGTTGAAGGTATTATTTGAACCAGGGAAATAAACCTTCATCATACCCATATAGTTTTTGGGATATTTGAATATCCAGACATTATTTTTACTTTGCTCTTGAGTGAATATAATATCTTTTGATCCGTTTAAAGTATATAAAATAGCATCTTGATCTTTGAAATCGGCAGGAGCCTGAATCGTAACCGTAAATTGAGCCTGTAATGAAAATGCAGCCAACAATGCTGAAATCGTAAATGTCTTTTTCATAGGGTAAAAATAAAAAAACTCTCCGATTAATCGGAGAGTTTACTATTATTTTAATAAAATTTTATGCTTTTTTGCTTGTGTACTTTTTATTAAAAAATACGATAAACATTACAGCGATAATTCCCAATGCATATACATACATATCGATCGGAGAAGCTTGCGCCCCTGGTCCAACCGTTCCTCTATTGGCAGTACCGGAGTCTGGTGCCGGTGGCATCTTCTGTGCATTAATTAGAAGAAATCCAAAAATTAGAAAAAAAGCTGAAACTAGTTTATTTATTATTCTCATATTTATTATTTTAAGATTTTGGTATTAACAGTTTCTCCTTTATCGGAAACAACTTTTACAACATAAGAATTTTTAAGTTTACTATCAAGTTCGATTACAAAATCTGTTGAAGTGTTAACTGCTTTCTTGGTAATCACCAATTTACCACTCATATCATAAACCTCAATATCTGCTTTTTTCCAGTTAGGGTCGAATCTAACGATATAATTTTCGATTCCCGGATTGTACACAACCACTGTTCTAGAAGGAGACTTCGTTTCATTAGTTGCCAATACAACATTGCTTGGTTCACCGTAATACAAATCATATTCAGCTCCGTTTACTGGGATAACCGCTCCCTGAACAGCCTGCTGAACAGTTCCGTTTTGTGATTTGTAATAGAAACCAATACCTGAAGAAAGAGCATGAACACCGTTGCTTACTGGGCTAGCATCTTCAAGAATTTCAAATTTATAAGACTTTATGGTATTAAGATCAAAATTTTTCATTTTAATATTTTTACCTTTAAAGTTATTCTCGTTTGCTTCATTGATATATAACCAATACTGCCCAAGATAGTTACCGTCAATACCTCCGGTAGGAGATTCTTCATAAGTACCTAAAATATCACTAGTATCTAAAGTTACCTGGGTTTTTGCCTGTGCTACAGAATGCCCGGTAGTTCCATCAGGATATACAACATAATAAGTTCTTGCCACTTCATTACCGTTGATATCAAGTCCAATAACACCTAATTGTTTTACTGTTCCTGTATTGGTATTTTTGCTAGCCGTTACACTATAAGGTGTAGAAGCAGCTCTCGTATAGTAATTGAACCTTCTAAGATTTGAAAAATTCAGCTGTTGTGCTGACGCTCCCAAATCGCTGTTCAACTTAATAACAAAAGTTCCCATAGGTCTAACCATCATATAATTAACATCTCCTGTTGGCACACCTGACGAGAAAGTAATAAATTTATATGCTGCACCACCTGATGTTAAAGTTCCCGCTGAGCTGGTTTGTACAGCATTTGGAGAAATTTCAAGTCTGACACCTTGTATATTTGTTAAATTAATACCATCTCCATTGGTTTCGTTTGTAGCAATCTGAGAAAGATCAAGATTGGTAAGGAATGGATTACCGAATTGATAAATGTTTTTTCCGTAGTTTGAAGACCAAGCTGTTGTTACGAACTCATCCTGAAGATAAGAATAATACTTTTCATTATACTGGTTAAGCGCATTTCCGTTAACTCCGAAATTTACGTTAAGGCCAGCACCCTGCAAAGTAGTAGAAGCACCAATATCAGTAAGCGGTCGCCCTTTTACAGTTCTTGTTGTATTGCTTACGTCAAGCCCTAATCCTCCCAACATATAATAAGCAAACCCATCAAGACCTATTCCGAACTTGTAACCGGTACCAAAATTCTTTGGCACTACATTGATATTATCATTCCAAAGAATTTCATTTTTAGAATATCTCGTATTGGTAAAAGTTTTCCCTAATTCTGCACTCAATGTAGATGCAGTCTTATCATAAAAAGGCATACCAATCTGCTGATAAGTCCCATGATTCACTGCTCTGAATTCCTGGTCTACAATTCCTGTAATATTAGCTTGAGGAACTCCTGTTATAAACAGCTGACCATAAGTATAAGCCGGTGTTGCAGAAGAAAGGTTGGTATTATATGTAGAATATGCGGTTTCTTCATTAAGCTTGTTAATAAAATTACCTCCGCCAGTAGCTTCAGTTTTATCAGCATTTCCTGTTGTAATGGTTTTAAAAGAATCTGAGGAAGTTCCCTGAACCATGAAGTTACCATGGTTTTCAATCTTACCGGTACCTCTCATCTGTAATCCGCCTCCACTGTAAACCAGTGTACCTTTACTCACATACGTAGTAGCAGCGTCGTCTACATGTATCAGAACATTCTGCGCCTGAACAGAACAAATGGCTGTTAGTAAGCCAATAGCAAATAAACTTTTTCTCATTGTATATAAATATTTGTGTGTTAATACAATATCTCAATTGCAAAGGTATACCTTTTTTACTAAAAAACAAAAATATTTTATCTATTAACAAAAATATTATCTTCCGTTAATATTATTTCCTGCTCCTCCCCTATTGAAAACATATAATCTTCCAGTACTTTCTCTGTTGTTCCTCTCAAACCCCTTGCTCCAAGGCCCTTTTCCATTGTTTCTTCTACAATTTTTTCCACTGCTCCATCAGTAAACACCAACTGGGTTCCGTCCATTTTGAAAAGTTCAATAAACTGATTCACAATCGAATTTTTCGGTTCTTTCATGATTCGTACCATGGTTTCTTTGGTAAGTTTATCAAGGTACGTGATGATCGGAAATCTTCCCAAAAGTTCGGGAATTAATCCGAATGAACGAAGGTCAATCGCATTAATATTTGTTAATATGTACTCGTCTTCATCAGTTTTATTGATCTTTTCAGAGCTGAAACCGATCGCCTGCTTATTCATCCTTCTTTCGATAATCTCCTTAATTCCATCGAAAGCACCTCCAGCAATAAACAGAATATTTTGTGTATTTACCTGGATGTACTTTTGGTCAGGATGCTTTCTGCCTCCCTGTGGCGGAACGTTTACAATACTTCCTTCCAGCAACTTCAGAAGTCCCTGCTGTACCCCTTCTCCGGAAACGTCTCTCGTGATACTCGGGTTATCCGACTTTCTTGCAATTTTATCGATCTCATCAATAAACACAATTCCCTTTTCTGCTTTCTCTACATCGTAATCTGCCACCATCAGAAGCCTGGAAAGAATACTTTCCACATCTTCCCCTACATATCCGGCTTCGGTTAAGATTGTTGCATCTACAATACAGAAAGGCACATTCAACTCTCGGGCAATTGTTTTTGCCAACAAGGTTTTCCCGGTTCCTGTTTCACCGATCATGATGATATTGGATTTCTCCAGCTCTACTTCACGGTTTTCTTCCTGCGCATGAAGCAGTCTTTTATAGTGGTTGTAAACCGCGATCGACAATTGTTTTTTTGCTTGGTCCTGTCCGATAACATACTGATCAAGGAATTCTTTGATCTCTTTCGGCTTTTTAAGTTCGTTTATATTTTCTGCAGGAGCATATCCTGATTTAGATCCGCTGTCTTTTACGATGGCGTGAGCCTGTTCGATACAGTTTTCACAGATAAAGCCATTCTGTCCGGAAATCAGCATCTGCACTTCATTTCTCTTTCTTCCGCAGAAAGAACATTGGTTTGAATTCATTTTTATATTACTCTAATAAAGGTATAGATAAAAGAAACCCGCAAAATAAGTTTCACGAGTTTCTGGTATTTTTAAGAATTTATAATGGAGTCCCGAATCTCGGTGTATTCGTCATCCGTAAGTTTTAGCCGCTCGTTTTTAAAATTCATATCTTCCACCTGGTTCAACGGAATTAAATGAATATGAGCATGAGGAACTTCCAATCCTACAACAGCGACTCCTACCCTTACGCAGGGTACCGCGTTTTTTATTTTTTTGGCAACCTCCTGAGTAAAGCCCCAAAGGTTTTTATATTCTTCGCTTTCCAGATCAAAGATTAAATCCACTTCTTTTTTAGGGACCACCAATGTGTGTCCTTTTACCAGGGGCATCGCATCCAGAAAGGCAATAAAGTTTTCATCTTCAGCTATTTTATAGGAAGGGATTTCGCCGTTAATGATTTTTGTGAATATCGTGCTCATTTTTTAAAATATAAAGATGAGGATCTGTTATAAGGTAATGTCTAATACTTCAAACGAAAGCTTATTGCCGTTCGGTAACGTGATGTCTGCCGTTTCTCCTACCGCTTTTCCCAGTAAGCCTTTCGCAATCGGTGTATTTACCGAAATCTTTCCGGCTTTAAGGTCGCTTTCGTTATCCGGAACCAGGGTAAATACCTGCTCCTGTTTTGTAGCATTGTTTTTCAGCTTTACCGTCGTTAGGATGGAAACTTTTGAAGTATCCAGCTGGCTTTCGTCTATAATTTTTGAACCCGAAATAACGTCTTTCAGCTTAGAAATTCTCATTTCCAACATTCCCTGTGCTTCTTTCGCCGCATCGTATTCTGCATTTTCAGACAGATCTCCTTTATCTCTAGCCTCAGCAATCTGCTGGGTAATTTTTGGTCTTTCTACAGTTTCCAACTGTTCCAGCTCAGCTTTCATTTTCTCCAGCCCCTCCTTTGTAACATAGCTTGCCATAATTTTCAAAATTTAGTTTTAGTATAAAAAAATAATCCGACATTTGCCGGACAATGTTTTCGAGTTGTAATCGTTTAATTTTTACAAATATATAAAAATTTAAATTCAAATGAAAAAAAGTTTCTCAATATTATCTATCATCACACTATTGATTTTCAGTAATTTATCCATAAATTCCTGTGGAACGCGTGAAGATACCGTAAGTTGTTTCCCGACGAACCCAATCAACGTAAGCTTAAATCTGAACCTTCCTGCTTATTATAACCTGAACCAGGTTGGCGGATGGGTATATATCAATGAACAGCAGTCCGGAACGAGAGGGCTGATCGTCGTAAGGGCATCAGATACCACCTTTAAAGTATACGACCGGAATGCACCGCATATCTGTCCCGATAACAACACGACGCTTGAAGTTCAGGACAACATCAGAGTCGTCTGCCCGAAAGATAATGCCCAATGGATTCTGCTGACAGGACAGCCTACCGCCGTGGCCAATATTCCGCCGAAGACTTACCTTTATAATTATGATCCGGGAAGCAAAGTATTAAATATTTATTATTAAAAAATGAAAGTTGTTGTGCAGAGAGTTTCCGAAGCCAGTGTAAAAGTTGACGGACAGACCGTAGGTGAAATCGGGAAAGGATTGATGCTGCTGATCGGTATTAATGAAAATGATGAGAAAAGTGATGCCGACTGGCTTGTACAGAAAATTCTGAATCTGAGAATCTTCGGAGATGAGGATGACAAATTAAATCTTTCCGTGCAGGATGTAAAGGGAGAAATTCTTTGCATCAGCCAGTTTACACTAATTGCCGATTATAAAAAAGGCAACCGCCCGTCCTTCATCAAAGCGGCAAAACCGGATAAAGCGGTTCCTTTATTCGATTATTTTAAAGAAGAAATTTCAAAATCCGGACTGAAGACCGAAAGCGGAATCTTCGGTGCTGATATGAAAGTTTCGTTAATTAATGACGGTCCGGTTACCATTGTGATGGATTCCGTTACAAAAGCTTAAATTCGCAAAAAATATATTTATATTCAACAATGAAAAAAACCTTAATTACCTTGGTTCTTCTTACAGGAGTAAACCTTGCATTTGCCCAGAAATCGTACACCGACGAACAGAAAGCTTCTTATTATATCGGTCTTGATATTGCCCAGAATATGAAAAGACAGGGCTTCCCGGCAGATGCCGAACTGCTGGCGCAGGGAATCAAAGATGCATTAGCGGATAAGCCTACGCTTTTCCCGAAAGAAGAGATGGGAACCTTCCTGCAGGGCTTTATGCAGAAGCAGAATGAGAAAAAACAGGCGGAAGCAAAAGTAAAAGCTGAGGAAAATAAGAAGAAAGGAGCTGATTTTCTTGCCAAAAACAAACTGAACAAAAACATAAAAACTACAGCAAGCGGCCTGCAGTATGAAGTTTTAAAGGAAGGTGACGGAAAAACAAAACCTACCGCCTCAAGTACAGCAAATGTATTGTACACCGGAAAATTAATGGACGGAACCGTATTCGACTCTACTGATAAAAACGGAGGAAAGCCGATTGAACTGAATCTTTCAGGAGTAATTCCGGGATGGACAGAAGGGATGCAGCTGATGAGCAAAGGGGCAAAATACAGATTCTATATTCCTGCAAACCTGGCTTACGGAGACAATGGTGCCGGAAACGTGATCCCTCCGGGAGCGACTCTTATTTTTGATATCGAACTGGTGGATTTTAAATAAATAATCCTCAACCCATGATACATCAAAAGCGCCTTTCAAAATATTTGAAGGGCGCTTTTTTTAAATAAACTTTTATAAAAAATTAATTAGCAGGCACACTGTTGAAATTCAGTGCTACCCTAAGGGTCATATCTGAGCTTGTCTGATTTCTCAATTCATATACCGTTCTTACGGTAACTCCTGTACTTTTCACCACATTATCTAGGAATCCTGTATTTTCAAGATCAAGAGTAATGCTTGATGCATCAGTGGAAATATTGGATCTTGATGCAACCAGCTGCTCTCCCGTTCCGTTTGATGAAATGTATACTTTAATCGATTTAAAAGCGTTAAGTGTTCCGCCCGCAGGTGAAGCTACCGATACTTTCGCATCCGAAATCCTAACGTCTTTGATTTTCGCATCATTGTTTCCTCCGAACCAAGTCTGGATATTGGAAGCGGTTGCCGTGGAAGAAACTTCCTTATCAGCAGGAACGCCGGTAGAAATCAGTACGTTTGCCGTATAAGGAAATGTATTCTGAACCAACGACTGCACGGTGCCGCAACTTACCAAAGCTGCTGAGGCCACTGCCGCTGTCAAAAATATATTTTTCATAATGATAAATTTTAAATTTGTCTTTGCAGAAATTATACCAAATTGAAAATTACTCCACACTCACGGTAAAACTTCCTTTGGTATTGCCGGAAGCCATATTGCTTTTCCCGACAATCAGCCATACTTCACCTTTCCCTTTGATATCATAGGTAATTTCTCTTCCGAAAGGTCCGTCGTAATCTCCGTTTGGCAGCTTGATCTGGTTAAAACGGATGTTGAAATCTTTTACATCGGTTGAGATTTTTGCTTTAAGGGTAGATTGGTTCACATTGGTAATCTTGAGGATAAATTCCTGATCGTCCTTTGTAAACTCTTCGCCTAATTTAAAAGGAAGCTGTGCAGCATCGGCAGTCCGGATAATCTGCCCGTCTTTTACATTCCTCATCACCCCTTTGCTTAAAACCTCTTTCGTTTTAGGCGCATTATTGATAATGGAATCCTTCATTTTTACAGCTGCGGAATCTGCTTTTTCTACCGGAGATGGCTGTTCCGAAACCACCGTAGAATCCGTACTTTTCGTTTCCTGGATTTTCGGTTCTTTTTTACAGGAAATGATCATCAGTGGGATGAGCAATAAGGATTTTTTCATAATACATCTTTTTTAAAATTAAACCTTCCGGCTTTTTGAAAATACTTTGAAGCGAAAATTGTTCCAACCGAATAGTTAAACCCATTTTTACTTTTAGATTATTTCTGATTAAACTAACGGTTATTTTATGGTAGAGTCTGATAATATAAGACTTTAGAAAGGAACTTTTCGTTTTGCTGTAATTTCACCTGTTCCGAATTTAAAATTTCTGATTTCAACCGGTGATCATTCTTTTCTTCCGCATATTTCAGCAATTGCTTTTCATTAAAATTTATCTGCGTACGATGGTAATTTAAGTCAAAATCCTTACGCTTCCTGTTTTCTTCGGTAATGATCCCGCCCCAGTTGATATAGCTGCAGATCAGGACAGCACCGTAAACATACCAGGCCATTGTGTTGAAAAGAAAGGCATTTCTTTTTCTGAATTGTATTTTAACCATTGTAAGAACAAGACCGATTAAGGAAAGAATCAGGAACGCATAAACGCCGAGCCTTTTGTACGTGCATCCATAATTAATGATGTATTCCGAGTTTTTTACCATTGCGGAAATAACGAGAACGGCATTCAGAACCATCCAGATCCCGGCCAATATTTTCATGAAACCTGCTTTCGGATCAAAATTAAAATTGGATTTAAAATAAAACATAATGACCAGAATTGACATCACGATAGACAGGATAACCGCATTTACCCGTTCATGGGTTTCTTCCGAAAGCCGTACAGGGGTCTTGACCGCCTCATAAAACTGTTCGTAATTATAAGTAATGATGAAAAATATCAACAGGACATTTAACGCGAATAAGGATACAACACCGCTCATCCTTTCAGCATCAAGATCGAGAAAGGAATATGTCGGCTTCTGAATAACCCTTTGTTTAAAATCGTTCTCCAGCATCCGGTTGTTTTTGTAAATAAATCTCTCCACCGCAAAGTTCCAGTAATTGAACGCAATGAAAAATCCCAAAACGATCATGGCTATGAGTTGCCAAAAATTAAGATCCAGTTCCACATCTGTAAAAAGACTGGCAAAATGATCACTTCCCGCTGCGTAAATGCCGAAAAATACAGAAACCAAAATGAGTGGGATCAGTACGAAAGCGAGGGTCTTCTGCCATAATCCGGGAACATTTCTTTTCGGAAGCCATTTATCAAAATTTAAAATCCGGAAAAGTGAAGTAAAGAAGTTGATAACGAAAACCGGAATCAGCAATAGGATCTTCATCCTTCGGTTCCTAGACCGATAGCTCAGCAGAAGAAGAGAGCCTGCCACTGCCAGAAAGGATGGAAAATCGCCATACCAGGCAAAGGCAAAACTGGAAAGAATGCTCGTTGCAAAAAGGAAGATAAAGGTTTTGGTTTTATTCCTTTTAGGGGTTCTGAAGAACGTGAGGAAGGCATAGACCAAGCCGATGATCCCGAGATTCAGTCCCACATTCTGATCATAGAAGAGGATAACAAAAAGAATGGTGGTAAGAAATATATAATGATGTGTTTTCATAATATTGTTTTTAAGAGATACAGTTGATGACCGCCAGGAAATAAATAATGCTTATCGGTATATTCAGGAGCAACAGGACCGCCGAATTTCCATGTGGCTTATTATCGGCGATATTCGAAATAAATAATGTTAGTTCATAAAAGAAAACAATGATATTAATAACGGCCGCCGCTAAAACATAGTAAAACCCGATGGTGAGCAGAAACTCCCTTCTGGTGAGTAAAAAGCTGATGAGAATAAGGGTTCCCAAAGCAAAGGAAAGATAAAACGCCGTTTTCCCTTCCGAACTGAATTTTATATTGTCCATAACTAATGCAAAACGGTTGAATTTTTCTGTTGGATAAAATCTTTCAGATGATCGAAATTCTGCCAGAGCAGGGCTTCAAAATCCCAGTGGTAGAAAGGCCGCATATTTTTGCCTTTTCTGTAAGCATTCATATAGACTCTGAAATATTCCGGTAAGATCAGGCTTCCTAAAATGATGGCGGCTAACAGATGGGCATTGAGCTTCCCGTTTCCCAGCAGCAGAAACTGCATGGCAATCTCGTCTTCGAAATGGGTTCCGCAGCCCGTAATCAGGTGATGAACATCATGATCTTCCATTTTCGGAATCATGCTGAACCCGTGTTTCCTGTAAAACTCCCCAAGCTTTCGTCCCAGAGAATCTTCCTGAAACTCTAATAGCTGCTGTTCGGTAAACTGCCACTGTCTTTTCTTTTTCTTAAAATATTTCCGGTAAAGTTTCTGGGTTTTATCGTAAACGAAAAGCAGAAATCGGACACGTAATTTTTTCATAGTTGATCGGTTTTGGATAAGTTTTAATTTAAAAGGTTCTCAAAATTTGGCAGGGTGTATATCTCTTAATTTTAAAAGGAATATCATTATAATTGATTCTCTAAACCTGGGTTAAGGTAAACACCGTAATTTCCGGACGCACCATAAACCGGACCTGAAAGGAGTGTCCCAGAGCACGGTTGATATACAACATTCGTCCGTCTTCCAGATCAATCTCTCCCGAAGTATATCTGCGGTTTTTTACAGGAAGAAGCGGAGTAATGATTCCCGGAATACAGCACTGCCCGCCGTGGGTATGTCCGCTCAGAATCCAGCCTCGGTAACCGTTCCAGATGTCTTTGTCGCAGGCATCGGGATTGTGGCAGAGAATAATGTTGGCTTTTGAAGGATCATGGTTTTTCATTATTTCCTGCGGTGCAAAATTCGGTGACCAGAGATCTTCGAAGCCGATGAAATTCAATCCGTGGCTCTCTTTCTGCTGATTTCTTAACATCATAATACCTGAATTTTCCGCAATCTTACAGATCTCATCAGCCACCTTGGTTTCCAGCCAGTCGGTTCCATAGTCATGGTTGCCTAGAATTCCAAAAGTCCCAAAGCTTCCGAGCACGGCATGGCTCATCACTTTTTTAAGATCTTCACGCTCTTCTGCATTTCCGTGATTTACAAAATCGCCGGTGTACACTACAAAATCAGGGTTATAATTTTTAGCTTTCTGAAAAGAATCAATCAGGAAATTCCAGTCGAAGCGTGTTCCGACGTGCAGGTCTGAGATCTGCATCAGGATTTTTCCCTCCAGATTTGCTGGTAAGTTTCTGACAGGCATTTTCCTTTCCACAAATTCCAGCCAGAAAGGTTCGACCTGCCATGAATACAGCATAGGAAAAGTGGCCACTGCCGAGATCTGGAACAGTCTTTTTAAAAATGTTTTACGGTCCATCACATTCTTATTTTAACTTCCCGCAAAAGGACTCCCGAAAATTCCGACTGCCAATTCGGCCCAGATCAGTACCAGCACCAGGAGAATAACAAAGCAGATGGCTAATTTGGAAAGAATTTTTCTCTTTGACCGGATAACCAGATTAACAAAGAAAGCTGTCCCGAACAGCAGTACTGCTGCAATAAGAAAATCGGATACCGACCAGTTCCATCCTTCCACAAATGTATTTCCAAGAAGTGCCAGGAGGAGCAGTAAAACCGGTACCGCAAAGATAATTGTTGTTTTTTGTCTGTCTAAAATCATAAGTTTTAAATTTAATAATTAAAAGTACTTTGTATTTCAAAGTTAAAATATAAAAAAATATATCGTTTACCTTCCTAACAATTTTTCCAGGGCATTGAGGTGTTCCGTGAAAGCTGCTCTTCCGTTTTGGGTAACTCTGTAGGAAGTCTTCGGCTTTTTGCCTACAAATTCTTTCTTTACTTCTATATAAGCCGCTTTCTCCAGCGCATTGCTGTGGCTCGCCAGGTTACCGTCCGTAATCTCCAATATGCTTTTCATTTCCGAAAAATCAACCCAGTCGTTGACCATCAGAACGGACATGATGCCCAGTCTTACACGGCTTTCGAATTCTTTATTGAGTTGATTTATTTTTATCATTTTATTTAGTCTTGTTGTCTTATATGCTCTAGCATAATGACTTTATTGTTGGCAAACTTCACAATCAGCTGATGGTCTACAAAACCAAAGCCGGCACTCGTTCCTGCATAATACTGCCAGACATTTCGTTTTTTATCTTTCAGGTCCGGACTGCCTAATTTTTCTTTCACTTCGGATGAATCTTTATCAATCAACAATTCTCTATCAATGAGATCATCAATCATTTCATAATTATCCGTTCCGCTTTCCGTTTTTAGATTTAACCGCCATACAACGGAATCAAAATCTCTGCTTTTTTCTCTGGTCATACTGAAAATCAGAATAAAAACGATCAGAAAATAAATAACCGGAGAAATAAAAACACCTAACAGGGTACTTTTTAAAAACCTTCTCTTCCTATTCTTAAATACAACTGAAAAGATGCCGAAAATGGCAACCGCCAGGATCAGAATAATTAAAAAAGCAGAACCCTCCATTTTATTTATACTTTCTATGCATAATCAGTCCGTAGACAATATGCAACACTCCAAACCCGACCGTCCAGAAAATCAATCCCCATCCCGGAAAAAACAAGGAGATCAGGCCCAAAACAATTTGACAATATCCCAAATATTTAACATCCGTCAGCGTATACCGTTCCGCACTTACCAAAGCCAATCCGTAAAAGATCAATGTTGCCGGCGCAATAAATACGAAAAGATGATGGTACAAAAGCCCCAGGCAAAAAAAACCTCCCGTCACTAAAGGAACTGCAAAGGTAATTAAAAGCCGCTTAGTGGTTGCATCCCAAATCTTCAGTCCTTTCTTTCTGCTTTTATTAGCGGTAAGAATATAACCGCTGAAAACGGCAACCATCAGAATTACAACCCCAATCAAAACCAACTCTTTTACCAGAGCAGGCCCAAAAATATTTCTTTTCCCATCAAAATAGTCGATCCCTTCTCTTTGAAAAACAAAATATACATACCCTGCACCAATAACAGCTGCCAATCCTGCCACCACACCGGATAATCCGCTTAATGAAATAAACCGTGAAGAACGCTCCATCATGGAGCGGATGTGTGACAAGTCTTCGTGATAGTTTTTTGATTTCATAAAAAGAACTTTGAATTACAAAGTTAATATTTATTTTGAATGTGCAAAATTTTTTTCGGAAAAAATGGATAATAGTGAATGGTCAATTCATTTTCCTCGTCAATTTTAAATCAATCTAATTTTTACTAAATTCTTATGGCTAAAACAACCGCCGGAAAACCGGCGGTTGTTATGTATAAGATCGAAGCTATTTTGCTCTCAGTCTTTCTTTAATTGCCCCGATATTCTTTTTCGCTGACTCTTCAAGGATGAGGCTGGCACTCATGTGAATTCTGGCAGGCATCAATTCATTAAAATGGTCTGTTCCTTCCCAGGATACTTTTTTAATGAGTGCCAAAGCATCGCTGCTTCTGTAAGCTAAAGTCTGAAGAAATGTTTCCAATTTGGCATCCATTTCTTCGATATTTTCAGAAACCGAATGGTAAATATTGTGCTGCTTGGCCCACTCCGCCGATCTGAAATCCGCATCGATTGCCATTGCTGAAAATTGCGACTTCCCTATTTTTCTTTCCACATAAGGGCCGATCACGAAAGGACCTATACCCAGATTAATTTCCGTTAAAGCCAACGCAGCGTGTTTTACGGCAAAACAATAATCGGCACCACAGGCAATCCCTACGCCCCCGCCGGTTGTTTTTCCCTGTACCCGCACTACCACGATTTTTCCGCAGTTTCTCATGGCATTGAGGACCTTTGCAAAACCTCCGAAAAACTTTGTTGATTTTTCCAGCTCTTCAATTTCCAGCAATTCGTCGAAACTGGCGCCGGCACAGAACGCTTTTTCACCTTCACTTTTTATTAAAATGGCTTTTACCTCATCTTTTGCTCCTTCATCCAGAATCGTCTGCGCCAGCTTTTCAAGGATGGCTCCCGGCAGAGAATTGCTTTTCGGTGTTCCGAAGGTAATTTCGGCGATATTGTTTTTCAGTTCTGATACTACAAATTCGTTCATTTTTAATTTAAATTGGATTTTTACAAAAATAGGAAAGTTCGGCGAAAAGCAGCATTATGTCTTGTCATTATAAATGAATCCGCTAATTCAATAAGTAAAAATACGTAATCTTAAATTTGGTACTTTCTACGCTACCGCAAAATTAATATTTGCCGTTACTTTGACTTGTCGATGAGACCAAATTAAATACTCATCTGAAAATCTTTAGCAATCAATTCAAAACTAATAACCATAAAAACTTGATATTGCAGAATATCGTCAAGATTCTAAATGCATAAATGAGAAGAAATCCCCTGTTGTCAGGGGATTTTTATTTTTTCAAAGCTAAAATATATTTATCAATATACAGCTGCTTCTCCTTCGATTTGTATTGCTGAATGTACCGGGGATGTTCCAAAACCGTCAATTTTTCAAACAAATTAGCTTCCCGGTTGATCTTTGCAATAAAATCCGCATTCTTTTTACCCATGATAAAAACTTCGGAAGTATCCAGATTCAGGCTGAGGTGCTTTTTTAAGGAACTGATCATAAAATCCTTAACTTCGTTAAACAGGGCTTTATCATCATAATAATTGGCATTCACCCAACCGCTTTTCGATTTCCGGACGATGGCCAGCGGGAAAGGAGAATTGATATAAACATCACTGTAAAATGCTTCGGCTCCGCCATATTCCGCAATCATATCATAAACGAAAACGGATGAAACTTCGTGGGTGTAGGCTGAAGTCATTTTAATTCCGCATACGCTTTCCAGCCTTTTGGTATCGGTAAAGGGCACTCCCGTAACTCCGGAACCGTGGCGGCTGGGATTGATTCCCAAAAGAAACTTACGCCGAATGGAATCGTTGTAATATTTGCGGTAAAACTGTTGCATGACGTCCAGTGTTTCCGGATTATCCAGATAAGGATTCATCACCATGAAATCATCGGGAAGCGTACCACTGTAGTGGAGGGTTTTGTTGAATTCGATAACCTGTTCTGCAAAAGTTCCTTTCATATTCGAGTTTAACATTTAAAGATCAATATTTTCCTTTTATCGCTTTCTATTCAGTTCTCAAATGTCTATATCCTGATCAAAATACGCTTCTTCTTTTAATCCTTCGATAAAAGTTTTAAAGTCTTTAGCCAGAAATGTTTTTCTATAGTCCGCTTCCTGATCCACATGCACGACTTCCGGCTCACCACTTTTTCCACACCTGGAATAATCCAGCAGGATCATGTCGTGTCCTGCAGAAGGACAGTCACAGACATACACTCCATCATCAGGATAGCCCCATTCTTCGATCATAAAACGGCTGCCAAGCTCTCCGCAAAGCGCATAGGTCTTTTCCCTTCCGATCCCCATGATTCCGGTAATGGCAATATGGTCATCTGCCCATGAAGTGCTTTCTGCCGTAGAAAAGCAGCTCCTTTCTACCAATCCGCCATTTCGGATGCGCATCAATTCGATATAAGATGCTGGAAGTTTGTACCCCAGTTCCTGCTCTACTGAAAGAATGGTTTCATCATCCGGGAAAGGTTCGGTGTAATCCCTTTCCGAATAACTGCTTTCATTCCAGAAACCGGTAAAATCAAAGTCTTTGATAAATTGCTGTTCCATTTGGTTTATATTAAAAAAGAGCCTCTTTAAAAAAGGCTCTTTTAAATTTATGAATTTTATTTTACATTACACCAATCCGAACTGCTCGAAGTGATGGGTAAAATGTTTTCTGTGCATCAGCTCCCACATTTCCTTATTGAGTTTTCCGAATACAAAATTCATATGTTCGGCCTGTGGATTTTCTTTGTAATATATCGAAAATCTTTTCAGGTTATCCAGGAATGACTGTTTTGCGGCATCCAGGTTTTTGTGCTTCGGTTCAGGCAATGATCCATCGGCATCCAGGAACGGTGCCTGGAAGTCTTTCGGCATTTTGCGGTGATTGTATAGGGAATCCTGCCATTTTTCCAGCTGTTCTTCAGGAGTGAAGCACCGATCGGCTTCCGGTTCGCCTAAACTTACCAGTACACCGTGCTCCAAATGTTCGATCATCTGCTGAGGAGACATTTTCCCCCATTGTGAAGTGGTATTTTCCGTTAAGCCATTCAGGATTTTCTGAACATTCTTTACATTCAGGTCGATAAATGGTGATTGTTTGGCTACCAAAGTAAGAATCGTTGCTACACAAACTACTTCTTCTCTCTGGTTGACCACTTCCACCAGCCATTTCACCACGCCGGACGGGATATTTCTTCCCTTTACCCCACGGTTGATTTTTTCCTTGGCCGTTAAATAAACGGTAATTGTATCTCCGGCATACACCGGTTTGAAGAACGAACAGTTTTCCAGCCCGTAGTTCGCAATCACCGGCCCTTTTTTTCCGGAAACGAACAACCCCGCCGCTGCGGAAAGAATGAAATATCCGTGGGCAACTGTTTTGTCGAAAATAGTTCCCGTTAAGCTCGTTGCATCGGTATGGGCATAGAAATGATCCCATGAAACGTTGGAGAAATTTACGATATCCGCATCGGTAACGGTTCGGCCTGCCGTTTCCAGGGAATCCCCTATTTCGACTTCTTCAAAATACTTCCGGAAAGGATGCTTGTCTGAATATTTCTTTTCTGCCCCCTGCTGGTATACTTTGGTAATCGCGGTCAGGATATCCGGGGATCCCTGAATCGCGGTTTTCTGAAGGAAGAAATGAAGACCGTTCAGTCCGCCCATCTCCTCGCCTCCTCCGGCTCTTCCGGGACCACCATGCATCAGCGTCGGAAGCGGTGAACCGTGACCGGTGCTTTCCTTGGCGTTATCCCGGTTCAGAACGAAAATCCTTCCGTGCTGGGAAGCCATTTTCCATGACGTTTCGGCCACAAACTGATCATCATACGAAATAATAGACCCAACCAGACTTCCTTTTCCCCTTTTTGCCAAAGCTGCCGCTTCTTCCGCATCTTTGTACGGCATCAAAGTAGAAACCGGTCCGAAGGCTTCGACATCATGAGAGATATTCTTTTCAAAAGGTTTATCGTTAAAGAACAGTTTAGGACTCATGAATGCACCATTTTCGTAATCGGCATCCACCAGTTCGTGCTGTCCGTCGTAAATCAGTTCCGTTTCCGCTTTCAGTAAATTTACTTTTCTTAAAACTTCATCGTACTGCTGTCTGCCAACCAGGGATCCCATCTTCGTTTCCCGGCTCAACGGGTTTCCGATTTTGGTCTGGTCCAAAGCTTTTGATAAAGCCTGCTGTACATCGCCCCACCAGGTTCTCAGGAACAATAATCCTTCTGATGGCCGTACATTTCTGTCCTGCTTTCGTGGTCATTTCGTTTCGGACTTCCTTGATGAACAAATCGAATTCCGGAGTGCCCGGCTTCGCTTCCAACCCCAAGATGGAACAGTTCAACGAATCCGCCTCCATATTGAAACGAACGGCATTGCCTGCCACCGACGGTAACGATTTTAATTTTCTTCCGGTTGTTGCCGAACCGGTAAACAGTACGGAATCCCCGTCCTGAACATAATCAAGGATATTTCCCGGTTCTCCGCAGACCAGCTGTACCGCTCCTTCAGGCAAAAGACCACTTTCGATCATATCCTGAAACACCGCATTGGTAAGATAAGACCCGAAAGGTGAAGGTTTCACGATAGAAGGAACACCGGCCAATAAGGAAGTCGAAAGTTTTTCCAGCATCCCCCAAACCGGGAAGTTGTACGCGTTGATCTGCACGGAAACCCCTTCGCTCGGCGTAAGGATATGGGTTCCCAGGAAAGTTCCGTTGGCTGAAATTTTCTGTGTTTCCCCATCCACCCAGAATGGGGTGTTCGGAAGCATTCTCTTGGCCAGTCCGGAATAAGTAAAGAAAGTACCGAAACCGCCTTCGATATCCACCCACGAATCCACATGGGTGGCGCCCGTTTTATAGGATAATTCGTAATATTTTTTCTTTCTTTCAAGAAGATAGAGTGCTACTTTTTTCAGCATTTCCCCACGGTCATAGAACGTCATGGACGAAAGGTTTTTGTATCCAACGGTCCTTCCGTAGTCCAGTGCCTGTTCAAAATTAAGCCCCTCCGTATCTGAAACGGCCACCTGCTCTCCTGTCACGGCATTAAATAAAGGAATTCCGGTTCCGGTTCCTTCGATCCATTCGCCGTGGATATAGTTCTTTAGTTTTTGCATACCATTTAATTTAACAATGTATCAATTTAACAGTTTACCAATAATTATTACACTGATACATTTATAGATTGTTTCATTTTTACTTTTTCGGTTCCTGATAGGGAAATAGTTTCAACAACCCTTCGTACAAACTTCTGTGCAGAATGGTGGCGTGGTTATCTGTTTCCATCATCTTATATTCTATCGTCCAGTTTTTCTTTCCCGCTTTTTTCAACACATCATCCAGATCTTCAGCATCTTTTACTATTACCGGATGTTCCCCTTTTCCGACGGAAATATAAATAAATTTCTTCGTATCCGGAATTTTAGCCAGCCATTGGGTTGCCCCCTTCAAAAGGCTTTCATCATCCCACCATAAACTTGGGCTGATGATAAAATAATTATTGAACAGCTCCGGTTTTTTCAGTAAAATTTCTGTCGCCAGCAAGCCGCCCAAAGATTGTCCGAATACATATTTTTCCGTTACCTTAAACTGATTTTCGATATACGGTTTTAATTCTTTTTCAAGAAAACTGATGAATTTATCGGAATGTCCGGTTGTAGGGTAATCCTTCTGTAGATCTTTCAAATCCGTATGAAAGGTAAAATCTCTTTTCCGATCAGTATTGGCTATTCCTACCACAATGGTTTCCGGCATGGCATACATCTGATTGAAAAAGTGAATCAGTCCGCTAACATGGATAAAGTCTTCATTCATGCTTCCATCCATCAGATAAATGACCGGATAGGATTTGGTCTTATCAAAATTCTGCGGAAGATAGATATTCAATATTCTGTCTTCATTTAAAATTTTAGATTTCAATGTTCGGATTTCACCAATCGTTAAGGGTTTTACATTGTTGTTCTGGCCCGAAACCATAACTGAAAGCCCAAACATCATGATGAAGATCAGAAGAATTTTTTTAATCATTTTTACTTTACTTTTTCTAAACCTCGCAGTTTACTTCACATCATCCCAAATACTGTAATCGATAATTTTAGTTGGAACCTGTTTTACATATTCGGTGAACGGCTCGCAGGGCAGAATGGCATCTTTCCCTTCCCTGGCCAGTTCCTGATACAGTTTTGTACCTTCGGTTTTCCATTTGATCATTTCATCGGAAACATCACGGATAATCTTTGCCGGGCTTCCGACAATCAGCTTTCTGGCTTCACACCTGAAGTTGGCGGGCACAAAAGCCAAAGCTCCGATTATACATTCGTCACCGATAATTGCTTTGTCCATCACCACGGCGTTCATTCCCACCAGGCAGTTTCTTCCAATATGTCCGGAATGGATGATGGCTCCGTGGCCGATATGGGCCGATTCTTCGAGAATGGTTTCAATACCCGGAAAAACATGCAGGGTACAGTTTTCCTGAACATTCGCTCCGTCTTTCACGATGATTTTCCCCCAGTCGCCGCGGATCACCGCATTCGGGCCCACATACACTTCTTCACCGATTTCCACATTCCCGATCACCACCGCCTGCGGATGAATGTAGGCAGAAGGTTTGATGATGGGCCGGATGCCATGGTAGGAGTAGATATTCATAAATTTTTTGTTAAAAATTTAATGTAACAATGGATTAATGTACAAGTTTACCTATAGATGCTTCAACAGGCTCAGCATGACATTACGCAAAATTGTTTCACGGCTACATTGTTACATTGTTACATTGATAAATTGTTATACTATTAAAAAAGTTATACTTTTTCAATCACCATTGCATAGCCCTGTCCTACACCAATACAAAGGGTACACAAGGCATATTTTTTATTCTGTTTTTGCAATTCCATAGCGGCAGAACCAATGATCCTGGCTCCAGAAACTCCAAGTGGATGACCGATGGCAATAGCGCCTCCGTTTGGATTTACTCTGGAATCATCGTCTTTTAAACATAATGATCTCGTCACCGCCAAAGCCTGGGCGGCAAAGGCTTCATTCAGTTCGATGACATCCATATCATCCAGTGACAGGTTTAATCTTTTTAAAACTTTCTGAGAAGCTTCTACCGGGCCAATCCCCATGATTCTTGGCTCAACCCCGGCAACGGCGGAACCTAAAATTTTAGCAATAGGCTGCAGTCCGTATTTTTGTACGGCCTCTTCACTGGCTAAAATCAATGCCGCAGCGCCGTCGTTCATTCCTGAAGCATTTCCGGCGGTTACCGTTCCCCCTTCTTTTCTGAAAGCAGGGCGAAGTTTCGCCAGTCCTTCCATTGTAGAAGTCGGTTTAATAAATTCATCTTTATCGAAAACTTTAGGTTCTCCTTTCTTCTGTGGGATTTCCACCTGTACGATTTCTTCCGCTAGCCTTCCGTTTTCCTGTGCTTTGGAAGCTTTCTGCTGAGACCACAGCGCAAACTGGTCCTGGTCCTCACGGCTGATCTGGTGCATATCGGCTAAGTTTTCCGCTGTTTCCCCCATACCGTCAACACCGTACATTTCTTTCATTTTCGGGTTGACAAACCTCCATCCGAAAGTAGTATCGAACATCTGGCTGTCTCTTCCGAAAGCTGTGCTCGGTTTTGACATTACATACGGCGAACGCGTCATGTGCTCTACACCGCCGGCAATATAAATTTCGCCCTCGCCTGCAGCTATCGCACGGAAGGCATTGGCAACGGCAGACATTCCCGAAGCACACAGCCTGTTAACGGTCTCTCCTCCGATTTTATAAGGAAGTCCGGCCAACAGCAGGGCCATTCTCGCCACATTCCGGTTATCTTCCCCGGCCTGGTTGGCACATCCGAAGATCACATCCTCGATTTCCTGTACCGGAACTTCCGGATTTCTCGCGATGATCTCTTTGATGACAATGGCTGCCAGATCATCGGCTCTTACTTCTGAAAGGCCACCGCTTAATTTCGAAATCGGAGTCCTGATATAATCTATGATATATACGTTGTTCATTAATTTTAATTTAACAATTTAGTAATGTAACATTGAACTAAAGTTCCGTTACTTTCTTTCCTATTTTATACACAGTCCCTACAAACTTGGCGACCAGTTCATCGTTCTGATTCGTGATTTTGATATCGTAAACTGCTGTTTTCCGGGTTTCGTTGGCGAGGATACTTTCTGCCCTGAAAACATCACCTTCTTTTCCGGCTTTGGTAAAATTGATGACACAGTTTAAGGCCACTGCGGCGTCTCCCGAATTGTTGGATGAAAAGGCCAGTGCCGAATCGGCAAAGGCAAACGTAACGCCTCCATGTACCGTTTTCAGCCCGTTGATCATTTCTTTTTTAACGGGCATTTCTATTAAACAATAGTTCTCTTTAATTTCAATCAGTCTGATATTCATCCATTGGGAAAAATAGTCCTGACCGAGCATATATTCTGCAACCTGTTTGGGTGTCATTTATTCTTATTTAAATTTTTGAATTTTATCAAATCTTTCCATGTGTAATCTCTTCCGTCAAGAATGAAAATAGCAAAGAATACGAAGACGAAATAAAATACAATCCCATAGATACCCATGACTTTTTCATTATCCCATCCGAAATAATAGAAAAGAAGTTTAAAAACAGAGAAAAATACAACAGAAAGTACTGCATGTACAAGAGAGCGTAAAAGGTTTTTCTTTGTAAATATTCTTTTAAGCATGGCTTTTGGCTTTATATTATATATTTATTACCGTGCTATCTCTGCATATAATTCATCAGCCAACCGATCGTAAATATTCATGGTTTTACCCAGAATAATTTGAACGTTGGAAAGATTCTCCGTATGTAAAGCATCGCTTTTATCCTGATAAGAAGCGTCGAGATCGATCCCATCCTCCTGTGCGATTCTTTTAATTAGGGCCTTATACTTTTCATTGAATTTACCCAGCAGTTCAAGTTTTTCCCGATCATCTTCGATTGAAGAAAGCTCCTGAACCAGATATTCTTTTTCAATGAGAAGCCTGGTTTCCAATTCGGCTCTGAATCTTTCTATATTCATATTATTGATTTGAAAATTAATCAATTTGAGAATTTGAAAATATTGTAAAAAACCATTTCCAAATTAATCCATTTTCAAATTGTCTCATTTAATTTACGGAGCAACGGGCTTTGCCTGTACCTTTCTTCCTGATATTCTTCGTAAAGACCTTGCAGGGTTTCAGAGATTTTTTCGTATCCGATTTCCTGTCCCCAGGCCAATAATCCTTTCGGGTAATTTACGCCTTTCTGCATCGCCAATTCAAGATCCTGATCACTGGCAATGCCTAATCTTTTGGCTTCTACCGCTTCATTGATGAGCATGGAGATGATTCTCAGGAAAATCTGCTGGTAAAGTGCCTCATCCTTTTGAGGTTCGGGTTTGGTCGATCCTTCCGCATAATCATAGAACCCTTTTCCGGTTTTTCTACCGTGGAGCTTGGCTTCCGACATTCTTTGCTGCAATAAGGAAGGCTTGTATTTCGGATCGTAGAAATAATCTTTATATACGGTTGTGGTTACAGAGAAATTCACATCCACTCCGATAAGGTCCATCAATTCAAACGGTCCCATTTTAAAATTTCCTAAAGTTCTCATGGCATCATCCACCTGTTCCGGTGTAGCAATGTTTTCTTCCACCATCCTTAGTCCTTCTCCATAATACGGACGGGCAATCCTGTTTACGATAAATCCCGGAATATCTTTAGCGATAACCGGTGTTTTCCCCCAGTCTTTCATGAGATTGTAGATTTTTTCCGGCAATGACTGTTCAGTCAGCAGAGAAGGGATTACTTCTACCAATGGCATCAGGGGCGCCGGATTGAAAAAATGGATTCCGATGAAACGTTCGGGATGTTTCAGTTCCGCACCAAGGGAGGTGATGGAAATAGATGAGGTATTAGAACCAATAATACAGGTTTCGGAAACATGGTTTTCCAGTTCTGTGAATACCTTCGTTTTAATTTCTTTATTTTCAATGATGGCTTCTATGACCAGCTGGCAGTCTTTAAATTCCTTCAGTTCTGTAGCGATGGAGATATTGGATAAAATTTCAGTCATTTTTTCGCCTGAAATTTTTTGCTTGTTTACCAGTTTAGTAAGTGTCTTTTCCAAACCGAGGGTGGCTGTTTCCACCTGTCTGGCATTCGCATCATATACCCATACTTTGCATCCGTTGGTAGCCGCTACCTGTGCGATGCCTATCCCCATATTTCCGGCACCGATGATTCCTATATTCATATATTGAATTTGAAAATTTGAGAATATCTTAATTTGAAAATTATTTAATCTTGGAAGTTGAAATGATTTTCGAGAGAATCAGGATAATTTCTTTGAGTTCTGAAAATAATTTTTCATCCGGCGACTTCAGATAAGGAGACATCATACATAACAGGAGCCAGTACTCTGTCTCATCTGCTTCTTTTGCCGCAATTTTTAATTTATGAATGAAATCTGCTTTGCTTTCTGCATTTTGAGCTTCTCTAACATTTGCACCAATAGATGTTCCTGCCTTAAAAACCTGATTAGCTAAAGGATACCTTTTAGCTTCATATAAAACTTCAGAAAATTCGATTATTTTCAATGCAAAATCAAAAGTCTTATTAACGATGACATTTTCTTTATCATTTCTCATTTTCAAATTCTTAAATTACTATATTTTCAAATTGATTATTTTCCTTTATAATCAGGCTTTCTTTTCTGTAAAAATGCGTTTACGCCTTCGATGAAGTCTTCTGTTCCGGCAGCTTCCTGCTGAAGGTCGGCTTCCAGTTCCAACTGTTCTTTCAAAGTGTTGTTATATGAATTGGCGAATGCTTTTTTGGTTAATTTGATGGCTGCTGTCGGCATGTTAGCCATTTTCTCCAGAATTTCCATCGACTTGGAGTTGAACTCTTCTTCAGCAAAAACCTCAGCGACCAATCCGTATGATTTTGATTCTTCAGCCGATAATTTTTTTCCGGTAAAGGCTAAATAATTTGCCAGTTGCCTTCCCAATAATTTCGGTAAAAAATAGGTTCCTCCGGTATCAGGAATCAATCCGATATTGGAGAAAGCCTGGGAGAAATATGCTTTGTTATTGGCCAGTACAAAATCACAGATCAGGGCAAGCATTGCGCCGGCTCCTACTGCAGGACCATTTACCAAAGCTATTACCGGCTTTTTGCAGCGCGTAAGTTCCATTACCAGTGGGTTGTAATAATCCGTTACAATTTTCCGGATGATGTCATGGTCGTGGTGTTCATTACCGGTAACGAATGCATCATCAAGGTTCTGTCCTGAACAGAATGCCCTTCCTCTCCCGGAGATGGCTACACACCTTACGGCAGGATCATTGCTGCACTCATGAATAAAATCCTTCAAGTCTGAAAGTGACGGCTTTGTCAGCGCATTCATGGTTTCCGGCTGGTTGAGGTAAGCGATTTTCAGCTTTCCTTCAAAATGCGTCTCAATATCGAGTTGTGTGTACATAGCTTTAATTTTTTAATTTGAAAATTAGATTATTTGAAAATTAGATTATTTGAAAATGGTTAAAAACTGTTTTTAAATTTACACATTTCCGAATGAATCAACAGGTGAGCCCATACGAATTTGAAAAAAATTTAAGATAATCCCTTACAATTGTTAAATTTTCAAATCAGCACATTTTCAAATTGATTAATGGCATTTAAAATAATCAAACGGTTCCAAACAATCCAGGCATTGGTAGGAAGCCTTACATAAGGTAGATCCGAACCTGCTGATCTGCTTAGTGTGTTCAGAACCACAGCGTGGACACTTTTTCGGTTTCCCGATATGATGTTCGTCGGCTCCTTTTTCAGGAGGAGTGATTCCATAAGCCCGTAGCTTTTCCCGGGCTTCATCCGTCAACCAGTCGGTCGTCCAGATAGGAAACATTTTGGTGATTACTTTTGTGTCCCAGCCGTTTTCCTTCATGATCTTGATGATGTCTTCCTCAATGGTAAACATGGCAGGACAGGCAGAATACGTCGGCGTAATGGTAACTTCACAGGAATTTTCCCCGGTTACTTTCGCTTCCCGCACAATACCCAGTTCCACTATGTTGATGACCGGAATTTCCGGATCGGGAACCATTTCTAATATGTCTAAAGGATTTCTCAATCTTTTTAATTCTGAAAAGTTTTTAAACGCAAAGTGCGCTAAGTTTTTTTGATAACTACTTGTTTTTAAGTTCGCAAAGGCGTTCTACTCAGCAAAGCCATCAAAGTATAATTTTAACAGCAGTACAAATTGTTACGTTGTGAAACTGCTGCATTGTTCCATTAATCTTACCAGGTACATCCCGGATACGCCCTCTGCATATATTGTAGTTCACAAAGGATAAATCCGAAATATTCCGTATGATATCCTGTTCTGGATTTCGGCTGCATGAAAGGATTTGTTGGATATGCTAATCCAAATTCAGCAAAATCTTTCTGTGTGATCTCCAGAAACTCTTCATACAGCGCATCTGCATCCGGAACTATATTTAAAGCAACCAGATCATCCTCGCCTTCGGTTTTTGCAAACAAACCTTTGGTATATTCCCAGATATTTTCAATAGCCTTTTCCAGACGGGATCTGCTTTCTTCTGTTCCCTGGGCGAAGATTTTCATCCAGGAAGCCGTGTGGGTATAATGGTAACGTACTTCTTTTAAAGATTTCTGGGCAATAGCAGAAAGCTCTTCGTCCGCAGATTGGGATAAAGCTTCATATATCAGCTTTTGATAGATTGCAAAGACATAGACTTTCAGAATCGTCTGTGCATAATCTTCGTTGGGAAGTTCAGTCCAGTGGGCATTCACATATTCATGCTCATATCTTAAAAAAGCAAGATCGTCTTCCGTTTTGCCGTTATCGATCACTCTCGAAGCGTACACATAAAAGTTGTTGGCCTGGCCTAATTCATCCAAAGCGATATTCGTTAACGCGATATCTTCTTCCAGATAAGGACCTTCCCCACACCATGCCGACAAACGCTGCCCCATGATGAAGCTATCGTCTGCCAGTTTTAATAAATAATTGTATAATGGATTCATTTTTCAATTTTTGTAAAATGTAAAATGTCGGAATGTATAATGTACTTTTTACATCTGACATTTTACAATGGATTACATATTTTTTACATCGTTAGGAATCTCATAGAAAGTCGGATGACGGTACAGTTTGTCGTCTGCCGGATCGAAGAATGCTTCTTTGTCCACCCCTTCGGAAGTAACGATATATTTGCTCGGTACCACCCAAACGGAAGTTCCCTCTTTTCTTCTGGTGTAAACGTCCCTGGCATTCTGCAACGCCATTTCGGCAGTCGGTGCCTGTACGATTCCTACGTGTTTGTGGGACAATCCCGGTTTAGTCTGGATAAACACTTCCCACATATCTAAATTTGCCATAATTAAATTAATTTAACAATGTATTAGTGTAACAGTGTATCAATGAAATGCTTCGACAAGCTCAGCATGACAGTAATTGTTACATTTTTACATTGGTATTATATTATTTTACTGCTACATTGCGCTCTGCAAACGCGGCGGCCGCTTCTTTTACCCAAGCATTCTCTCGCTGGGCTTTTCTTTTGGTTTCGATCCGCTTTTTGTTGCACGGTCCGTTTCCTTTCAGGATTTCCATGAATTCATCCCACGGCAGTTCCCCGAAATCGTAATGCTGTCTTTCTTCATTCCATTTCAGGTCTTTATCCGGAATGGTTAAGCCTAAGAATTCAGCCTGGGAAACCGTAACATCAACAAAACGCTGACGAAGGCTGTCGTTGCTTTCTCTTTTCACCCGATAATTCATCGAGATTTTGGAGTTTGGCGAGCTGTCGTCATTCGGTCCGAACATCATCAATGCCGGCCACCAGAAACGGTTTAGAGAGGCTTGTGCCATTTCTTTCTGCTGCTTGGTTCCGCGGCAAAGTGCCATCAGGATTTCGTACCCCTGTCTTTGGTGGAAGGATTCTTCTTTACAGATCTTCACCATCGCCCTGGAATAAGGCCCGTAGGAATTACCCATCAGCATCACCTGATTCATAATCGCGGCACCGTCTACCAGCCATCCGATCGCACCGATATCTGCCCAGCTCAACGTCGGGTAGTTGAATATGCTTGAGTATTTGGCTTTCCCGGATAGCATATCTTCATAAGTCGCATCACGATCGGCTCTGATGCTTCCGTCCCCTAAAGTTTCGGTAGCGGAATACAGGTATAATCCGTGTCCGGCCTCATCCTGAACTTTAGCCAGCAAGGCCATTTTTCTTCTCAAAGAAGGTGCTCTGGAAATCCAGTTGGCTTCCGGCAGCATCCCTACGATTTCAGAATGGGCGTGCTGGGAGATCTGACGAACCAAAAGCTTCCTGTAATCATCAGGCATTACATCTTTCGGCTCTACTTTATTTTCGTCGTGTACGTATTGTACGAATTTTTCTAAGTCCATAAATTAAAATTTTAAAAATTTTAAAATGCAACAATATATAAATGTAACAATGTATCAGTGTAATAGTATATCAATGTCATAATGTATAAATACGGCAATAATTGTTACATTGGTAAATTGTTATATAGGTATATTAATTACACATCATAATTCAGCATCACCACGTTGGTGGTCGGGTGGCACTGGCAGGTCAGCACATAGCCTCTGGCTACTTCTTCCTCGGTAAGCGCATAGTTCTTTTCCATGAAGACTTCTCCTTCCAGAACTTCAGCTTTACACGTACAGCACACTCCTCCTTTGCAGGCAAACGGCACGGGAAGATTGTCCTTTAATGCTTTATCTAAGATACTTTCTTTTTTTGAGTTGAGGTGGAATGAATATTCATCGTCATCAATAATCACCGTCACCATGCTTTCGATATTGGCAATGGCCTTGAATTCATCGCTCATCTCTTCTGAATTTTCGTCATCCGGAGCGGTGAAATATTCAAACAAGACTTGGATGGCCGGCACTTTTTTATCTTTTTTCAGATAATCCGCCACACTTTTTATCATTTCCGAAGGGCCGCAGATGAAATAGGTAGCTTCCTTAACATCGATCTCAGGATGCCGTTCAAAAAGCTGTTCAAGTTTATCCGGACAGATCCTTCCTTCAAATAGTTCATCCTCATGTTTCTCGCGGCTTACCAGGTAAATGACTTTCAGTCTTCCGTTGAATTTCTGCACCAGTGCTTCAATTTCCGCTTTCTTCATCACATGGTTCATGCTTCGGTTGCTGTAAAACAGATACGCATTGGAATCCGGTTCCTGGTACAAACTTTCTTTGATGTTGGAAAGCACAGGACTGATTCCGCTTCCCGCAGCCAGTCCGATATAGGTTTTCACGTTGGTCGGGTGATACGAAGTATTGAAACCGCCCATCGGAGGCATGACTTCCAGCACTTCATCCATGTGAAGATGTTCGTTGAAATAGCCGGAAACTTTTCCGCCTTCCAGCAGCTTAACCAATACTTCCAGCGTATTGCTTTTTTCGCTAGGTGCATTGCAGATGGAATAAGAACGCCTTTCTTCATTTCCGTCGATCATCATACGGAAATTAAGATACTGCCCCTGCTTGAATCTAAATTTATCCTTCAGCTCCTCAGGGATTTCCACGGCTACATTCACGGCATCCGCTGTATCTTTCTGAACCTTTACGGTTTTTAGTTTATAAAATGAATTCATTATCTTTTGAGTATTCTATTGATTTTTCCTCCTTCGCATTTCGGCAGGCTATCCTGAGCATGAATCTTTACCGCTGTCGTAATGCCTACGCGTTTTTTTATTTCGTTTTCTATATTTTTTCCGAATTTCCTGACAAAAGTAAGATATTCATCGGTATCCTGCTTCAGTTGTGAGGTTTTTATAAAGTCAGCATCAATTTCCACATCAATATCCAATGCTACGCACATCTGTTCTTTCTCTACCGGCGTCAGGTAATAGTTGGGCACTACTCCCGGCAAATGCGAAAAGGCTTCTTCAATCTGGCTTGGGTATACATTTACCCCTCTTACGATCAGCATATCATCTGCTCTTCCGAGGATCGGCTTCATTTTTACCATCGTCCGCTTTCCTTTTTCATCGTAATACAGACTGGTGATATCGTTGGTCCAGTAACGCAGGAGCGGCATGGCTTTTTTCGTCAGTGTGGTAATCACCAGGACCCCTTCTTCTCCGAAAGGAACCGGCTGTTTGGTAACCGGGTCTAAAATTTCAGGATAAAAATGATCTTCCCAGATGTAAGAACCGCCTTTTTCCTCAAAGTCTTCCACCGAAACTCCGGGACCGATGATTTCGCTCAAACCATAAATATTTACGGCATGGACCCCCAGACGTTCTTCAATATGATGCCGGATGATTTCCGTCCACGGTTCTGAACCGAGCACCGCATATTTCAGGCTGATGTCTTCAGGAGCAATTCCTCTCTTTGTCAGTTCGTCTGCAATCGTCAAAGCATAGGAAGGTGAGCAACAAAGGACTTCAGGTTTAAAATCCATGATCAGGTCTACCTGTCTTGAAGTCATTCCCCCTGAAATCGGGAGCACACTCATGCCTAGCTTTTCCGCTCCGTAATGAAGTCCGAGTCCGCCGGTGAAAATACCGTATCCATAGGCATTGTGCAACTGCATTCCCGGTCGGGCTCCTGCTGCATTCAGTGATCTCGCAACCACTTCACTGAACAGTTCGACATCTTCTTTTGTATATCCCACCACCGTCGGTTTGCCTGTAGTTCCGCTGGAGCAGTGAATCCGCTGCAGTTCGTTTTTCGGAACGGTGCATAATCCGAACGGATAGTTGTCTCTCAAATCCTGTTTGTAGGTAATCGGCAGTTTAGCAATATCTTCAATGGATCGAATATCTTCTGTTGAGAGTCCGGACTCCATAAATTTCCCTGCATAAAACTCCGATTTCTCACCCAGATATTGTACCAAATTAACCAACCTTTCGGACTGAAGTGCCCGCAGCTGATCCAATTGCAAATATTCTACTGAAAAATCCATAACTAAACTAACTAACATTTGTTAGGTGTAAATGTAAAAAGATTTTTTGTTTCTGCCAAATTTTTATGATTTTCGTCATGTAGGGTGTTTTATCATTGAATAGTAGGAATTTTAACACGTAAGAATATGAGATTTTTGGGATAAGTCTTTGCACATACTTTAAAACACATTAATAAATTAAAGATTTTAAAAGGTTTTGATAATGATCAATAGCAAATAGAAGTTTACCATTATCCTTGTCATTCCGTAGAATCCCAACCCCAATGTTTCCAAGCTTTTCTCTAATACTATGTTTAGATTCCTCCGGAATGACAAACAAGCTGTTGAAGTGTTTAGTTAAAATAGAATTGGAATTTAACATAATTTATAGGTGATGATTTGTAAAACCCGTTCGGAGTTGACCGTAAAAATTTAACCACAAAGCAGCAAAAGATATTTATGCTATATCATGAAGTTGAATACAAAATGTGTAGAAGCACACAAAAGTTTTTAAAAATCTTTGATTTTTATTTCTTATGTGCTCTAAAATATTTTTCCAGTCTATATAAAAATTCTCTCTGTGACTTATGTGTCAAAATAAACGTAGACAGCTGTAAAAATCTATGAACCCTGGGAGAATAAAAAAGCTAGCTTTAAACATTACGTTTTCCCAACAGTCCAAACAGAATCTTATCCCGGATTTCATCGGTAATTTCCGTGGTGGATTCCGTGTTTCTTTTGAACCAGAAATAGGAATTGTTGAGGGTATGGAGAATAAACCTGGTAGTGAAGGATGGCGACCTAAGTTCCCACTGCTCTGCTTTATAAATATCAGAAATCAGCTGCTCTACTTCCTGCTGATAGTTTTTCCGAAGTTCAATAAATTCAGGGAGTCTTTCTTCGAGATGCTTCCATTCATTGGAATAAATATGGGTAACGTCACGGTTTTGAAGAACAACGGACAAATGCCTTTCGATAAACAAGTCGAGTTTTTCCCTCGGGGCTGCCGATGTATTTTTTACCTGCTGAAGCTCATCGAAAAATTCCTGGGCAATCCCAAAGCAGATCCACTCCAGGATTTCTTCCTTAGAACGAATATGCGCATATAGTGAAGCCGCCTTGATATTCAGCCGGGTGGCCAGGTCGCGCACGGAGCTTCCCATATACCCTTTCTCCTTGAAAAGTTCTACGGCAACGTCTAATATTTTCTTTTGTTTCTCTTTAAGTTCCATCAGGCAAAACACAAAAGTACTTATTTTCATTGTAAAACAGGATTCTGGAAATATGATTTTTAATGGCTGCCCCAATTCACATTGACCTTTATTTATATCATCCGTCACAAATGATCTGAATTTTTCCATATTTTCATCGGAGAAACTTTCGGGTATTGTCATCAACGTCTGTTGCCTGTAAATTATAACTATTTACTGCATGACGATTATTCCGGAATATTTTATTAAAATTTAAAGAATCGGAAATTTTGTCAAGTTATTTTACACTCAAAAATGAATATTCCGGAAATTTTGTCCTTATTTTTTGAAAATTCAATAATTGAATACTTTTTGCGATACTCTTCCTGAATTAAATGATTAAATGTGATGGAGGGCATCAGAAATTAGAAAATCGGATTTGAAAAACTTAATATTTATGAGACTTCTATGGTCTGAAATCTGATGTCTGAAATCAATAACTTGAAACCGAATAACATCAAAAATAAATAGATATGAATTTAAATCAATATACTGTAAAATCGCAGGAAGCCATCCAGGCCGCACAACAGGTAGCCATGGAGTTCGGCAACCAGAGCATTGAGCCCCAACATCTTCTTGAAGGTATTTTTCAGGTAGATGAAAATATTTCGCCCTTCTTACTGAAAAAGTCCGAAGCGGACGCTGCTTTGGTAAGAGAGCGCAACCGTGAAAATTTAGAAAAACTCCCAAAAGTACAGGGAGGGAATATTTACCTGTCCCAATCGGCCAACAAAGTATTGCTGGACGCCCCAAATATTGCCAAAAAGATGGGCGACGAATATGTAACGATCGAACATTTATGGCTTTCTTTAATCGAAACAAATTCTGAAGTATCGAAGATGCTGAAAGATATGGGCGTAACGAGAAACCTGCTGGAGGGCGGAATTAAAGAATTGAGAAAAGGAAGCAAAGCCACTTCTGCCAGTTCGGAAGAGACGTACCAGTCCTTAAATAAATATGCTAAAAACTTCAACGAATTAGCCGCAGAAGGAAAACTGGACCCGGTAATCGGACGTGATGAAGAAATCCGGAGAGTACTGCAGATTCTTTCAAGAAGAACGAAAAACAACCCGATCTTAATTGGTGAGCCGGGTGTAGGTAAAACTGCTATCGCAGAAGGAATAGCCCACAGAATTATCAGCGGCGACGTTCCAGAAAACCTGATGGATAAAACATTGTACTCATTGGATATGGGTGCTTTGATCGCAGGAGCCAAATACAAAGGGGAATTTGAAGAAAGACTGAAATCAGTAGTTAATGAGGTAATTAAATCCGACGGCCAGATCATCCTTTTTATCGATGAGATCCACACTTTGGTGGGAGCCGGCGGTGGCGAAGGTGCCATGGATGCAGCCAACATTCTGAAACCTGCTTTGGCAAGAGGTGAATTAAGAGCCATCGGTGCTACTACTTTGAATGAATATCAGAAATATTTTGAAAAGGATAAAGCATTAGAGAGACGTTTCCAGAAAGTGATGGTGGAAGAACCGGATACCGAATCGGCTATTTCCATTCTTCGGGGAATCAAAGATAAATATGAAGCGCACCATAAAGTAAGAATCAAAGACGAAGCGATTATTGCCGCCGTAGAAATGTCGCAGCGGTATATTTCCGACCGTTTCCTGCCGGATAAAGCGATTGACCTGATCGACGAAGCTTCTGCCAAATTGAGAATGGAGATCAATTCCAAACCGGAAGAGCTGGATGTGCTGGACCGAAGACTGATGCAGCTTGAAATTGAGCTGGCTGCCATTTCAAGGGAAGGCAATCAGACCAAAATCGACCATTTGAAAGAAGATATTGCCCGGATTTCAGAGCAGCGTAACGAGATCAATGCCAAATGGCTGAAAGAAAAGCAGAAATCTGAGGATTTAACCCAGATTAAGAAAGAGATTGAGTCACTGAAACTGGAAGCGGAAAGGGCTTCAAGGGCCGGAGATTACGCCAAAGTAGCGGAGATCCAGTACGGAAAACTGCGTGAGAAAGAAGAGGAGCTTTCCAAGCTTGAACTGGAAATGCAGAACCATCAGAATGAACTGATCAAGGAAGAAGTAACTTCTGAAAATATTTCTGAAGTGATCGCGAAATGGACCGGAATTCCGGTTACCAAGTTGCTGCAGTCTGAAAGAGAAAAATTATTAAATCTCGAAACCGAACTTCACCACAGGGTGGTAGGACAGGATGAAGCCATTACGGCAGTCGCCGATGCAATCCGAAGAAACAGAGCCGGATTGAGCGATGATAAGAAACCGATCGGCTCCTTCTTATTCCTGGGAACCACCGGGGTCGGAAAAACCGAGCTGGCTAAAGCTTTAGCAGAGTTTTTATTCGATGATGAGAACAATATGACGAGAATTGATATGAGTGAATATCAGGAACGTCACAGTGTATCCAGATTGGTCGGTGCGCCTCCGGGATATGTAGGTTATGATGAAGGCGGACAGCTGACGGAAGCCGTGAGAAGAAGACCATATTCCGTGGTACTGCTGGATGAAATTGAAAAAGCCCATCCTGATGTTTTCAACACGTTGCTTCAGGTTTTGGATGATGGACGTCTGACCGACAATAAAGGAAGAGTGGTAAATTTCAAAAACTCGATTATCATCATGACCTCGAATTTGGGTTCCCACCTGATTCAAGAGAATTTTGAAAATATTACCGATGAAAATCAGGATGAAATTGTTGATAAAACGAAAGATCAGGTTTTCGATCTGTTGAAACAGACCTTACGTCCGGAATTCCTGAACAGAATCGATGAGGTGGTATTGTTCCAGCCTCTAAGAAAAAAAGAGATCGGAAAAATCGTGACCTATCAGTTAAGAGGATTTAATGAGATGCTTTCCAAACGAAACATCATCATGACCGCTACTCAGGATGCCGTGGATTACTTAATGAACAAAGGCTATGATCCTGCCTTCGGGGCAAGACCGCTGAAAAGAGTGATCCAGCAGGAAGTTTTGAACAGGCTGTCGAGAGAAATTCTTGCCGGAAAAGTAAACGACGGGGATAGAATCACACTGGATTATTTCGATGAAACCGGTCTGGTTTTCAGACCTACTGATTTATAAGTAGTTTTTTTTCATATATATTATTTTTGTAGTAAGTGCCGCAGATTTTTGTCTGCGGCACTTACTTTTAAATTCATTGATTCTATATACGCAAAGTCCGAAAATATTTTTTTCATACTAACTGTTTTAAATTCGAAAGTGCTTCGACGGACTCAGCATAAACTTTTTCACTCAGCAAATGAACACAATACCCTCTTTACATTATGAGGTTAATTAAAACTTTTAGCAAGTAGTAACAATTTCCGTAGCTAATTACTACGTAATTTAATTAAACGATTTTTTTACCAAGCTATCTAATCTTTACAATTTTAATCCAAATTCACAATCCGTAAAAACCCCATAAATAATCAGGAAAAAACCGTGTGGTATCAACTTGTTTTTTACGAAATTTGCAGGACCAACTAAGATTTCATTAAAAACGAGCTTATGAAAACAAAGCCTAACCCTTTAGAAACAGAGACCGTGGAACTGGGTACAGCACCCAACACCATGAACTGTGATTTTATCAGAACGCTGATTGATAATTACAGGAAGAATCAACTGATGTCTGTAAAAGACACTATGGGAATTGATGATGCCCATGCCATTCATTTTGATCTGGCGACGCTTAAAAAATTCATTTCCGATATCGAAGCGGACGCGCAGAAAACGCATCCAAAGGCAACGCCGGAAGACCTGGGCATCCGGTTTTACTATGCTGCTTACCCGAAAACTGCCGACTGGGACATCATGGCCGGCACACCTATCGGACAGGAATATGCCGAAAGACACACCCTGGTGATGGTTCCGACCGTAAAAAGAGAAGATGAAAACGGTGAGTCGCTCTGCTACGATTTCAGTCCGATCAATGCCAGCACAGCCAATACGGGTGAAATGATCGCTATGGCCTCAGCCAGAGGTACGGGCTCGCAGGGAGATCTGATTTCTCAGAATCACGGATCCCTTTCTCCTCCAAGCGATCCTAAATTAGAACTGTTTTAATTTATTTTATAAAATACGATGAGTGAATTTCAGAACGTTTTACAGGAATCTATGATATGGATAGAGGGACTTACAGCCCTTATTTCCATTATTTATTTTTACAGAGTAAAAGATGAGTATTGGAAATACTTTTCATATTACCTGATTATCATTTTTCTTTCTGAAGTTTTCGGGAAATGGGGACATTATATTATAGATTATGACAAACCTGCTTTTTTTAATTATTTTGTTATTCCTTTAGAGTTTATATTTCTGTACTGGCTCTATGCAGCAAAATCATTTGGAAAAAAGAATTTATTCTACATCATCACCGCATTATACCTGTTGTCGTTCCTACCCAATGAGTATTTTTTTAAAATGAAAAAGATCATATTCTCATTCAACTATACATTCGGGTGTTTAATTCTAATGATTTTAGTTGTCATGGAATATTATAAACAGGTAAATTCATCGGAAATTCTTAACTTCAGTAAGAATAGAATGTTCTATATTAATTTAGGGGTAACGCTATTTTACATCGGGACCTTACCGTTCTGGACATTTTTCAGTATTCTGAATGAATATAAAGAACTGTTTAATATCTACTTTAATTACTTCCTGATTTCCGGAATAATTATGTATCTGCTATTTTCAACTTCAATTATATGGGGAAAACAGAACTACTAATAACCATTATTCTTTTTAATATATTCTTCCTGTTTTTTGTAGTTGCAGTGATGGTCTACATCCGGAAATACAAACAGCGAAAGAAAGAATACCTGAATGAAATTGAAGTAAAAAACGAAATCCATAAACGGGAGCTGCTGGCCACACAACTGGAAATCCAACAGGCAACGATGCAGCAGATCGGGCGCGAGCTTCACGACAACATCGGCCAAAAACTCACTTTGGTAAGCCTTTACACCCAGCAGCTTTTGTATGAAAACAAGGTTCCCGAGGTAAGCGAAAGAATAGACCAGGTTTCACAGATCATCAACCAGTCACTACAGGATCTGAGGAGCCTTTCAAAAACGCTGACGGATGATAACATCAACCAAAAAGAAATCGTAACTTTAATCCAGGAAGAAGCGGACAATACCAATGCATTTAAAAAGTGCCATGTTGATTTTAAACATAACTTTCAGCAGCTTGACCTGGGATTTGTCCACAAAAATGTACTGCTGAGAATTACGCAGGAATTTATTCAGAACAGCATCAAACATTCCCAGTGCCGGAATATCTTCATTAGCCTGAACACTTCTGAAGAGTCGCTTTGGGAACTGAACATTCATGATGACGGCATCGGGTTCGACCGGTCGAACATTACCTCAAACGGGATCGGGCTTACCAATATGAAAAACAGGGCCGAGATCATCGGAGCCCAATTCAGCCTTGAAAGTGAGAAAAACAAAGGAACCACGCTCAACATTATTTTAAAAAGACAGCCATGAAAAAAACGATAGTGATCGTTGATGATCACGTCCTTATCGCCAAAGCACTGGAAGGAATTATCGGAAATTTTAAAGAATTTGAAGTCATTTACGTGGCGGAAAACGGTAAAGATCTTATTCAGAAATTTGAAAACAACAGTAAAATCCCCGACATTATTCTTTTAGACATCAGCATGCCCATTATGGACGGCTTTGAAACCGTTCTCTGGCTGAAGGAAAACCATTCGTCCATTAAAGTAATGGCACTGAGTATGCAGGGGGATGATAAAAGCGTAATTAAAATGATTAAGAACGGGGCCAAAGGGTACCTCCTTAAAAATACACACCCGAAAGAACTGGAAAATGCTTTGACCAAATTAAATGAAGACGGCTTTTTCTATCCCGAATGGGCTTCGAAAATCATTTTTTCCAATCTGAACAATGAAGATCCGGCAGGCAACATCCGCATTTCGGACCGTGAAAAGGAATTCCTGAGATATACCGTTACCGAGCTCAGCTATAAGGAAATCGCCGATAAAATGTGCTGCAGTCCGCGAACAGTGGAAAGCTACCGCGATCAGCTCTGTGATAAGCTGGATCTGAAAACCCGTGTCGGCCTGGCAGTCTTTGCTATTAAAAACGGATTTGCGGAATCTTAAGAGATAAAACACATTCACTCATATTTACTTTCAATTATCCTTTCCTGTTTTCAGGGGAGGATTTTTTATGATCAAATCTAAACATACTCACAACCACATGTATTTAACATCAAAACCGCATATAACCAAAAACCTTTTATAATAAAATATTTACAACAAAAACACGTTTTAAATATACATTAAACAACACATATTAAAAAATACTATTGATCGAATAATAAAATAATTCAACAATCCTGTGAAATACTTGCACAGGAATTTCAAAAATTATAATTTCATCCTACATAACAAAATATTTATATTCATGAAAAAGTTAGTACTCGGAGCGCTTATGCTTGGCTTCATGTCTGCCTGCAACAGCGACAATCTTTCCAACCAAAATGAGGAATCTCAAAACAACCTTACCGCTTCCACTTCGGGAACTGCATTAAGAAGAGGCTGCGCTTCTGAAGAAATCAGAAAAAATGCCCTTCAGAGCAGTGCCGAACTGAGACAAAAATATTCAGAACTGGAATCCAGAACCGAAAAATTCGAAAATGACCTGAAACTCGGAAAAGTATTGTCTGACGGTTCGGTAGAAATTCCGGTGGTGGTAAATGTATTATACAGAACTTCTTCGGAAAACCTTTCCGACTCGCGTATTGCCGAGCAGATCGCGGTCCTGAATGCCGATTATGCAGGAAGCAACAGCGACGCCTACAAAATCCCGAACGAATTCCAGGGTGTAAAAGCGGGTGATGTAAAAGTAAGATTCAGACTGGCTAATACCGTAAGAAAATCGACTACAAAAACCAGCTGGAGCACCAATGACGCCATGAAAAAATCGTCCAGCGGAGGGATCGACGCCACCAGCCCATCCAATTACCTGAACATTTGGGTAGTAGGAAATATGGGACAAATTTTGGGCTATGCTACTTTCCCTGAATCTGCGGGATTATGGAATGACGGCGTGGTAATCGCAGCACCTTACTTCGGAAAAACAGGAGCTTCTTCACCGTTTAATCTAGGACGAACCGCTACCCACGAAGTTGGTCACTACCTCAACCTAAGACACATCTGGGGCGATGCCAATTGTGGAAACGACCTGGTAGCCGATACCCCTACCCAGACCGGAGCCAACTCAGGAAAACCGAGCTACCCGCTTTACAATACCTGCAGCGGTACCCAGAGATCGGTGATGTTCATGAACTATATGGATTATGTAGATGATGCGGCGATGTTTATGTTCTCTGCCGGACAGAGATCCAGAATGCAGTCGGTAGTTGCTTCTTCAGGAGCAAGATCCGGACTGAGACTTTATTAAGCTTTTCAAATTAATTTTTATAAAAAACCCGGCTGTTCTTTTAAACAGCCGGGTATGTATTTTTATAAAGCTTTCTGATTGTCAGCCGGGGTATAATCCATAAAAATACCGCCATCCAACTGTACCGCTTTCACTTTCTTTTTAATCGGCACGGTGAGTACCATCTGTTTCTGGTCTTTTTCCCAGACCGCCGGAGAGAAATGCAGTTTTTCTACCGTTCCGTCCTCATAATTAATTACTGCATCAAAAGGAATCGCAAAACCACCTGCATTTTCAACATTTACCGTCAGAAGATCATTCACTTGCGCAGCATTGGTTACTTTCAGATCGATATAATTGTTGGTGTAGAACCAATTATTAAAGAACCAGTTCAGGTTTTTTCCTGATCCTGTATTCATCGAATTGAAATAATCCCAAGGAATCGGATGCTTTCCGTTCCAGTTGTTCATGTAATGATGTAATGCTTTTTTGAAGAGATCGTCGCCCAGATAATCTTTCAAAGCAAGATAAGACAGGGAAGCTTTTACATACGAATTGTTTCCGTAGCCTGCGCCACTCACCTGGGTACTCATGGAAATAATCGGCTGGTCCTGTTCGGCAGAAGGATCGTTGATCCATCTTTTTACCCTGAAATTCTGGTAAAATTCTTTGGCTTTCGCTTCACCGTTTTCATCAATCCCGATCAGGTATTCCAGGGTGGTTGCCCAGCCCTCATCCATGAAAGCATAACGCGTTTCGTTGATCCCCATATAGAAAGGGAAATAAGTATGCGCAATTTCATGGTCGGCGGTAAGCCTGGCGTCCTGGAAATCATCCGGAATGCTGGTATCATTGATCATCATCGGGTACTCCATATCGGCATACCCCTGGATCGCTGTCATTGCATTGTATGGATATTCCACCCCCGGCCAGTTCTTCGAGAACCAATCGAGGTTGTAGCGCATCCATTCTACATAATGCTCAAAATCCTTGGCTCCGTTTTTATATCCTGCCTGCACGCTGGCCCTTTTGGTTTTCAGCTGTACGCTCGCCCCGTCCCAGACATAGTGGTTGCTTAAAGCAAAACAAAAATCGGTGATGTGGCTGGCTTTGAATTTCCAGACATTCCACTTATTCGGCTTGGTCACTTTTCCAGATTTCATCTCATGTTCGTTCGCGATGTGAATCACTTTATCGCTTTTTAAAGAAGATTTGTATCGCTTCAGATATTCCGGCTGAAGAACGGCTTCGGGATTCAGAAAGTCCCCGGTCGCCCATACGACATAATTTTTCGGGGCGGTAATGGCAAAGCTGTAGTCATTAAAATCATTGTAAAACTCCTGACGGTCGGAATGCGGAAGCATATCCCAGCCATTATAATCGTCGTATACGGAAATCCTCGGGAAAGAATAGGCAACATAAAATGTTTCAGGATCAATCTGCCCTTCTCTCCCACTCTGTACCGACAGCGGATATTCCCATTCTATTTTCACCTCCGCTTTAGCTTTGGACTTTAAAGCCGTATTCAGCTTTATTTTTTCTACCGTTCCCCAGTCGTCACTGTTTACCGTATACTTTTCGCCATTTACGACAAAGGATTTGATATGTAATCCGGACGAAAGGAAGTCTTTTGAAACCATTCCGGATCTCGGCGCCTGCGGTTTATGGAGATTATTGACGAACCGTATGGCCAGTTCATTAAGTGCATTCGGGCTGTTGTTGGTATAGACAATCGTTTCTTTTCCTGAAACCACCTTCGAATTGGCATCTACTTTTACCTCGACATTATACATTCCTTTATTCTGCCAATAGTTCTTTCCCGGAGCACCCGATCTGTCGCGGGTCCCGTTTTCGTATGCTTTTTTAATATTTCTCGGCATATACAGTTCCTGTGCGGAAAGCTGCCATGAAGCCAAAAGCACAACGCCCAAAATAATTCTCTTCATTAAATTTCTGTAGGTATTTAATTCCATATAAAAGTACAAAAAACAGCAATACCGGACTTATTGCACCTGCAAATTTTTGTACCACGGAAAAAAACAGTTTCCAGCAAATCAATTCTGAATCTCCACACCGGAAATTGTGGATAACTTTGTGGATAAGTCGGGGGAATACGTTTGTGGATAAGTTTCAAAATATTTTTTTAGGTTAAAAACTATTCGGTAATTTTTTAATATCAAATAATTAAAAAATATAAAATTAATAATGAGTTTTCCACAAAAATATTTATCCCACTTTTGCCAATATGGATAAGTACGATCATCCTCTTATCTGATAACACTAATACGATGTCGAGATTCCTACGGAATGACAAACTTTGAGCTGTATGTTTAAATTCGCATTCTGACAGCTTTATTGTTTCTAGATAATCCAAACATGATTTTTTTACATGCACGATTTAATACTATGTTGAGATTCTTGCGGAATAACAAACTTTGAGCTGTATCTTTAAATTCGTATTCTGACAGCTTTATTGTTTCTAGATAATCCAAACATGATTTTTTTACATGCACGATTTAATACTATGTTGAGATTCCTGCGGAATGACAAACTTTGGGCTGTATCTTTAGATTCGTATTCTGACAGCTTTATTGTTTCTAGATAATCCAAACATGATTTTTTTACATGCACGATTTAATACTATGTTGAGATTCTTGCGGAATAACAAACTTTGAGCTGTATCTTTAAATTCGTATTCTGACAGCTTTATTGTTTCTAGATAATCCAAACATGATTTTTTTACATGCACGATTTAATACTATGTTGAGATTCCTGCGGAATGACAAACTTTGGGCTGTATCTTTAGATTCGTATTCTGACAGCTTTATTGTTTCTAGATGATCCAAACATGATTTTTTTACATGCACGATTTAATACGATGTTGAGATTCTTGCGGAATGACAACTTTGCGTTTAATCTTTTAGCTGGTATTTTACAGGAGCTTTGTAATTCGGTAGGAATCCGAACACGAATCTTTCCACTATCCGATTTACGGAAAATAAAAAAGCGCATTTTGAGATGCGCTTTTTAATGGTATGGAAATACTAGTTTTATTTAAACCTTTATTATTTCACAAACTGCAATTCCGCCAATACCGGAAAGTGGTCTGAAGGATACAGCAGGTTTTCTCTTCGGTCATTGATATGACGGTGGGATTTTATCCTGAACCCTTTTACAAAAATATAATCGATTCTTTCTTTTGGAACTTCATTCACATTGAATCCGGTGAACGTTCCTTTTGGTCCGTAATGTTTCGTTTCGGAATGGTAGAAAGAGTCCTGTAAGTTTTTCGACATAATTTTAATCGGTTCCGAATCTTCCGTCAGGTTGAAATCTCCGCTTACGGTGACCGGTAAATTTTTAGGATTGATCTCCTTGATTTTCTTCAGGATCAGTTCCGAAGATCTTACCCGTGCCACATTTCCGACATGATCAAAATGAAGATTAAGCGCCATAAATTCCTTTCCTGATTTTTTATCTTTGAAAACCGCATAAGTACAAATCCTGTTCAAAGCGGCATCCCATCCTTTCGACGGCTTTTCCGGCGTTTCGGAAAGCCAGAAGGTTCCGGAATTAACGACCTTTAGCCTATCCGTATCATAAAAAATTGCTGAGAACTCGCCTTTTTCTTTTCCATCATCCCTGCCTACACCTACATAATCGTAATTCTTCAGACCGTTCTTGATATCTTTCATCTGCTCCGGCAGCGCTTCCTGTACTCCGAAATAATCTGGATGATAGTACGTCAGCAGATCCGCCACATCCTCTTTCCGGTTGGTCCAGGAATTTTCCTTATCCGAATCCACATTCAGCCTGATATTGAAGCTCATTACTTTGAGGTCCTGTGAAAAGCCACATGCAAAAGCCAATAGAAATACGATTGAAAATTTTAAGTTCATTATTTTTACTTTAAAGATCAGACAAAAATAGAAATTATGTCTCAGAAAGAGACTATAAAGCCTGAAGTTTCCTGTTATATTTCGTTCATAAAAAAAGCTCCGGAATTGTACCGGAGCTTCACTATTTAAATATCATGCAAATTATGAATACATGATGCTGCAGGATTAAAATTATTCTTTGGTAAACTTAAATTCTTTCCCACCCTGATTGAAAGTGATGGTTTTCTTATCCTTGCTGAAGATCATGGATATCTGCGCCATTTCAAAGGTGAAGGTATTATCCCCGGTATATTCCAGCGGAAAAGCCTGCTGGCCGGTAGCCTGAGCATACAATTTATTATCTTTCTCCGTAAATGTAATTTTCAATGGAAGATCTTTGCTGCCGTAAGTTCCGGTGAAGTCTTTAATGTTAATTTTTTCCATAGGTTTTGCCTGAGCAGAAGTCCATGTGTTATTTTTGGCATCTACGTCCGGAATCTTGGAATTCGGATCCAGTTTTACCATATCGATCTCTTTATTGGAGTCGATTTTAAAGGTCCATTCCTTATTTCTTTTCCACACTTCAATCGGCAGTTTCACCATCTGTTCGGTTCCGTCTTTGAACTTCACCTGAACAGTGGTTGGCATTGGCAACTGTCCGATATTTTCAACAGTGATCTGAGCTCCGTTTTTAAAGTCCCCATTCACATATTTTACGTTTTTCACCGCCTGATCGATTTTCCACTTGTTGATGAACCAGCCTCTCCAGAACCAGTTCAGCTCCTCACCGGAAACATTTTCCATGGTGTGGAAGAAATCCCAAGGCGTTGGATGTTTGAACGCCCATCTTTCGATATAGGTTCTAAAAGCTTTATCAAATTTTTCAGGTCCCAAAATAGATTCCCTCAACATACCAAGACCAAGCCCCGGCTTGAAATAAGCCAGGATCCCGATGCTGTTTTCTTTCATATTGTCCGGTCCCACCATGATCGGCTCAAAATTGTCATTCATCAGGAAAGCCCCCATCTGAGCTACATTTTTCTTTTCAGCATATTCCCCTTTGTTGAAAGCATCCGTTGAAAGTTCGTTGATAAACGTGTTGAACCCTTCATCCATCCAGGCAAACAGCCTCTCGTTGGAACCTACAATCATCGGGAACCAGTTGTGTCCGAATTCATGATCGGTAACACCCCAAAGTTCGCTTCCTTTGGAATTCATGTGGCAGAACACAATTCCCGGATATTCCATCCCGCCTTCGTTTCCGGCCACGTTGGTAGCAGCAGGATAAGTGTACGGATACCATTTTGCAGAATAATGTTCGATCGCCGCTTTCGTATATTCGGTGGATCTTCCCCAGGCATTCTGCCCGGCACTTTCTACAGGATACGCCGAAATAGCCATCGATTTTTTACCATTCGGAAGATTTATCTTTGCCGCATCCAGGATAAACGCAGGAGAAGAAGCCCATGCAAAATCCCTGGCCTGGGTAATTTTGAATTTCCAGGTTTTCGTACCGGTCTGCTGGTTTTTCCCGATCTCGGATTCCGGACGGACCATCACCGTTTTATCACTATTCGCAGCCTGCTCCCAACGGCTGTTCTCCTCTCTGGAATAAACGTCTTTCGGGTTCAGCAATTCGCCTGAAGCCACCACATAATGGTTGGCAGGAACGGTAATATTTGCGGTAATGTCTCCATATTCCAGATAGAATTCGGATGCTCCCAGATAAGGCATTGTATTCCAGCCCAGCACATCATCATAGACACACATTCTCGGATACCACTGGGCAATGGTATAAATTTTACCGTTTTTCGTATCCTGGATTCCCATCCGGTCGGAGCCGTATTTCGGAGAAAGGAAAGAATATTCTATTTTGATTTTAGCCACGCCGCCCTGCGCCTTCAGTTCGGAAGGAAGATCGATTTGCATCCGGGTATCGGTAATGGTATACTTTACGTCTTTGCCGTCCAGCTTTACGGATTTTATTTTGTATCCTCCTTCAAATTCCTCACCGTGCGCCCCGTTTCGGCTTCCCGACATCGGCACCACTGCGTTTCCTCTTGAATCTTTTGCAAATAAATTCTGGTCCAGCTGCAGCCACAGAAAAGCTAATTTATCTGTACTGTTGTTGGTATAGGTAATTTCAGCAGTTCCTGTAATTTCATCTTTGGCTTCATTGAGGCTCACATTTAAATTTATAGCTCGCCGAATTCTGCCAGTAGGCATAACCGGGCTGTCCGCTTGCGGATCTCGTCGGTGTACCGGTCTGGGTATAGAAAAACGGCTTGAAGGCTTCTACATAATCATATTTCGGAGCTTCCTGAGCATAAGAATTTCCTGCAAAAGCAAAAATTGCAACGGCAGAAAGCAAATTGGGAAATTTTATTTTCATTAGATAAAAGATTTGAACATTTAAAAATAGGTAAAGAAAATATCAGACTTGTTACAAATAAAATGAAAATATCAGAAATTTTTATTTCTAATGGCGAATGAAAAAAGAAAATCCCTGATCCTATTAGTAATCAGGGAAGATATTTAGTTTGATTTTTTCGATTTAATCATTGCTTCCAGCGCATCCCACATTTCCTGCGGAATATCTTCCAGCATATTGAATTCTCCGGCGCCCTGTAGCCATTCGCCACCATCGATCGTCACCACTTCCCCATTCATGTAGGCTGAATAATCGGATACCAGATAAGCAGCAAGGTTAGCCAGCTCCTGATGTTCGCCTACTCTCCTCAGCGGTACTTTTTTCCGCATATCGAATTTCTCCTGAAGGTCTCCCGGCAACAGCCTGTCCCAGGCTCCTTTCGTCGGGAACGGTCCCGGAGCAATGGCGTTGAAACGGATTCCGTATTTGGCCCACTCTACCGCCAAGGATCTTGTCATGGCCAATACCCCGGCTTTTGCACAGGCCGACGGAACCACATAGGCAGAACCCGTCCAGGAATAGGTGGTCACAATATTTAAAACCGTTCCCGGTGTTTTGGAATCGATCCAGTGTTTCCCGATGGAAAGGGTACAGTTTTTTGTTCCTTTTAATACAATATCCAAAATGGAATCGAAGGCAGAATGGGTAAGCCTTTCGGTAGGGGAAATAAAATTTCCGGCAGCATTATTCAACAGGATATCAATTCTTCCGAATTCTTTCAGAGTTGCTTCTTTCATGGCTTCTACCTCATCCCAGTTCCGCACGTCGCAAGCTACACAAAGTACTTTGCCTCCGGTTTCTTCTTCCAGTTCTTTGGCCGTCCCTTGCAGTTTCTCCAGGTTTCTGGAGGTAATGACTACTTTGGCGCCCAGTTCGAGAAAATATTTGGTCATGGCTTTTCCCAGGCCGCTTCCGCCTCCGGTTACAATGGCTACTTTATCTTTTAAAGCTCCTTCACGAAGCATAGGTTGTGTATAGAGATTCATAATTCTGTATTTAATGTCGGTGGACTTCTCTTCTGTTCGTCACCGTGTGTCCCGTAAATTTACTATAAATATTTATTTCTCCCGACTAAAAAACTATGTAGGATATACAAAACCTTTTCCCCAGCAATACAAAACACCGATAATTCAACATATCAATAAACTTAATATTAAAATCACATTAAATTTAAATTAAAAATACCATATTACTATTAAAATTGTAAATTTGTTCAAAAATACAAACCATCATGCCAAGCCTTACTCCCAAAACCAATGTCCTGGGATTTTCGAATGCCTATCATCTTCTGAGACGGACTACCTACAATATCACAAAGGCAAAAATTCTCGACTTTGCGACCAAGACGCCACAGCAGGCCCTTTCGGAATTGTTTACCTTCAGCAATCCGGTTCCGTCTTCACCACTTAACAATATTGGGGAAACCATTGTTCCCACCGCATCAAACCCAACGATTACGGACAGCCAGAATACAGTGAACAGTGTAAAATATGATCTTTACTGGTGGCTGCACAGTGCCTTAAAAGATCCTTCAGCACAGCACAAAATCGTTTATTTTCTACACATCCTGTTTGTAACGGATGACGGCGCTTCTTTCTGGACAAATTTCGATTACCGGGAACTCTTGAGGTTTCATGCCAATGGCAGCCTTAAAGATCTCGCGATAAGGGTAACCCAAAATGCGAGAATGCTGATGTTTTTAAATAATAACCTGAACCAGAGCAACAGCCCCAATCAGAATTATGCCCGGGAGTTTTTGGAGCTTTTCACGATTTTAAAAGGTCCTCAGATCGCTACAGGAAATTATACGAATTATACGGAAACCGATGTACAGCAGGCAGCAAGGGTGCTTACCGGCTTTTCACTTACTTCGTCCATCCACCTGGATAAAACGGCAAGGCTCAATTCCCTGGATCCTGTTACCAACATCCCTACCGGCCAGGTAAAAGTAAATACCCATGATACCGGAAACAAAACGTTTTCTTTGGCTTTCAATGCCCAATCGATTACGGGAGGAACCACGGAAGCAACCATTAAAACGGAGCTTCAGAACTTTGTGACGATGATTTTTGATAAAGATGAAACCGCAAAGGCCTATTGCCGGAGAATGTACCGCTATTTTGTCGGAAGACAGATTACTTCGGACATAGAAACGGATATTATCGTTCCTCTGGCTGCTTCACTGAAAGCCGATAACTACAATATTATCCCAACACTTACCACCCTTCTCAAGAGCAAGCATTTTTATGATGAAGAGGACAGCATTACAGGAGATCAGACCATTGGAAACATTGTAAGAAACCCGGTAGAGCTTTATTTTCATCTGTTTTCCCTGCTTAATCTTCAGCTTCCTTCGTATACTGCCAATCCGTCGGCCATACATAGCCTGATGGGCGTGGTAAGTAATTACTCGTCCAATATGGGAATGCCGGTCTTCAGTCCGCAGTCGGTGAATGGATATGCAGCTTACTCAAGCAGCCCGAACTATGATAAAAACTGGATCACGACTTCCTCACTTAGGATACGGTACAACAACACCATCGATTTCTTTATCAACGGGCTTACCTACAACGGCTTTACTTTTAAACTGAATAATGCCGCATTTGTAAAAGACAGCGGGTATTTTTCAAATCCGGCAAATGCAGATACCCTGGTCACGGAATTTCTGCAGATGATGTTTGTGGAGGTGCCGGACGGTACGCGGTATGACGAGTTTAAAACGATTTTCCTTAACAATTTAAGCCCGATCAACTGGCAGAATGAATGGAACAACTACACCAGCTCCGGAAATGCAAACAATGTAAAAATCCCGATCGACCGGCTGGTGAAAGCAATCATCAAATCTCCTGAATTCCAAATACTCTAAGATCATGAACAGAAAAGACTTTTTAAAATTAGTTTCTCTCGCAGGAGTAGGTGCTCCTTTTTACCTCAACGGAATGCCGTCCAGGTTTATGAATCAGTTTTTGGATTTTCAGCTGAGCTGCGACGTTGTAAACGACCGCTCCCTGGTCATTCTGAGGCTTGCCGGAGCAAATGACGGGCTCAATACGGTAATCCCGGTGAGCCAGTACAGCACCTATGCCGCGCTGCGTCCGAACATTAAGATCAACAGTTCGGGAACCGGAAGCTATATTCCGCTGGACAGCACGGTGGCCTCCGGCAAGCTTGTCGGACTGAATCCTTCCATGACCGGATTTAAAAACCTGTATGATTCCGGAAAGCTTTTATTAATGAATGGCGTAGGATACCCAAACCCAAATTATTCGCATTTCCGCTCGGAAAACCTGATGTTCTCAGGGAAGGACGGTTCTGTCAATTCGGATCTGCTGGACGGGATATTCGGAAGGTATCTGGGTGCCCTGTATCCGGGATTAGCCGGAAATCCAACCACACTGAATCCGGATCCGCTGGCCATACAGATGGGCAACCTTAATCCATGTCTGTTTTACGAGCATACGACAGAGAAAAACATCGAATATAATATGACGGGCTTCCAGTCCACTGTTTTCAGCAATTTAAACCTGGTAAATTCTGAATACAACGATCTTTTAAGCTACATCAAAGGTGTTGCTGCCAGTATGGATGCTTATTATAACCGGGTAATGCAGGTTTTCAATGCGGGAAATAATTCCACGACTACCTATCCTAATTCTTCGCTGGGCAAACAGCTGAAAACGGTTGCGAGAATGATTAAAGGCGGAAGTAAAACGAAAATATTCCAGGTAAATCTAAGCGGATTCGATACCCATGTCAACCAGGTACAAGCCGGAAGCACCCATTTGGGAACCCATGCGAATCTTTTGGGAGATATTGCCAATTCGGTTGCCGCTTTCCAGGCGGATATTCAACAGCTCGGTATTGCCGATAAGATCATGACCGTTACGTTCAGTGAGTTCGGAAGGCAGGTCCGAGAAAACGGAAGCACCGGAACCGATCATGGCGACCTGGCACCGTTCTTTGTGATCGGTAACGCTGCGGCAGCAGGTATTTTAGGCGACCACCCGGTATTTACCAATCAGACTAGCTTTTACTACAACCAGAACCAGCGGAGATACGATTACCGGCAGATCTTTGCTTCACTTCTTCAGGACTGGCTGGGCGCAAGCACCAGTTTGATGGTAACTTCCGAGCTCGATTATTATGTCACCGGAAACCAGAAAGTTGATGTAATTTCCAATGCACAGAAAGCAGGAACGGTTTGTTCCACCACCCTGGGCACTTCCAACGTGACTTCAGAAAAAGGCATCAAAGTCTACCCGGTGCCGGCAAGCCAGTATATTTACGTAGATGTTGAAAACAGAAGAAATACGGAAATAAAATACCAAATGCTCGATATGAGCGGAAGGGTTATTCTTCAGCGTGCGGAAAGGTCGGTTTCCGGCCGTATCGAAATTAATGTTTCATCAGTTCCGCAAGGAAATTACATCCTGAAACTTACGATGGATACAGAGGAAATCAGCAAAAAAGTGATGGTTTCGCATCATTAATCAACAAACCGCTTGTCAATTAAATAAAAACAGCCTGATCAAATGATCAGGCTGTTTTTATAACAAGATTAAATTAATTAAGAAGCCACTACCGTTCCTTTGAACGAAAGGGTCTTAGGTGTTTTGCTGTCGCTTGTCGTAACGTTTACCGTTTTCATAAACGGTCCTGCGTTCGCTGCATTATAGCTCGCTTCCACAAATCCTACTTTTCCAGGAAGGATAGGTGTTTTGGTATAGTTTGCTGTTGTACAACCACATGAAGGCGCTACGTTTTCAATGATGATCGGCTTTTTTGAAGTATTAGTAAACTCAAATCTGATCAGTTTCGGTTTTCCCTGAGGAATATTTCCTACTTCAATGGATTCTGATTTCCATTTGATGGCGTCTGCCAATACTTTTACTACAGGAGTACCTTCAGCAGGAAATACATTTGCATAGAAAGGAGAACATGCCATAACCGCTAAAAGCGCAGTAATTTTTAAATTTTTCATGATATACATTTTAATGATGATTAACCGATATTTTCTTTAACAGAACAAATGTAAGCGGAAAATCCGGATATGTCCTGTTAACCGCTCTCAAACATTTGTTAATAAGTTGTTAATGATCAAAAATTAATAATATTTTTGGATAATATTGTCCTGCAAATGGAAATCAAGAAACTCAATATTATCATCACCCTCGGTTTTGTGGCCATTATCGGTATTCTGATCGCACAGCTTCTCTGGACGCGGCAGGCCTATAATCTGGAGGATAAAAAATTCAACCAGACGGTAAATATTGCTTTACTGGAAGTGGTAGAGAAACTTTCCGGCGGAAAAACCTCTTTTACCGAAAGCCCCGTGCAGAATATTTCCAATGATTATTATGTGGTGAACATCAATAACGAGTTTCACCCTGACGTTTTAGAACATTACCTAAAAACTGAATTCACCCGGTTTCAGATCAATACCGATTATGTATACGCGGTTTACAATTGCCACAGCGACAAAATGCTGTACGGAAAGTATATTTCAAAAGATCAGGGCGAATCCAATCATAAGGTTATTAAATTTCCGAAGCACAAAAATCTGGTATATTATTTTTCCATCCGTTTTCCCGATAAAACGACCTACCTCGTCAGTTCGCTGAGGTTTTGGTATCTGCTCACTTTTGCATTGATTGTTATCCTTCTGGTCTACGTTTACTCCATTTATACCATTATCCAGCAGAAAAAATTCTCGGAGCTGCAACGGGACTTCATCAACAATATGACCCATGAGTTCAAAACCCCGCTATCTTCCATCCTCCTTGCTTCGGAAGCACTCAGCAAGCAGGATGCGGTAAAAGAAAGCTCCAAATTGCGGACCTACACTTCCATCATTACGGATCAGGGCAACAAGCTCAACCATCATATTGAGAAAATACTGAATATTGCAAAAAACGATGCATCAGGCTTATCGATGAAACCGCAAAGAATTGTTTTACTGCCTTTTATCCGGGAAATTGCAGAAACCATCAGGCAGAAAAATGAGAATGTTTCCATTGAACTTCACATCGACGAAAACATTTCGGTGATTGCCGACGAGTTTCATTTCGCCAATATCGTTTTCAACATTCTGGATAATTCCATCAAATACTGCGAAACAAAGCCGGTGATTATTATTTCCGCTCATACCGAACAAAAAGGCTTATATTTAAAGTTTAAAGATAACGGAATGGGAATCCCTGCTAAAAATATGCCTCATATTTTTGATAAATTTTACCGGGTAAACACGCCAAAAAGCGAAGAAGTTACCGGTTTCGGACTGGGTTTGTTTTATGTAAAAAAAGTCGTCCGGCAGCACAGCTGGAAAATCTCTGTGGAGAACAACAGTGACAAAGGCATTACAACTACCTTGTTCATCCCTTTTTAGATCTGCAAAATACCATGGAAAAATCTAAAATCCTTTATGCCGAAGATGATCAGACAATTGCTTTCCTGATTCAGGACAGCCTGGAGAATCATTATGACATCTCCTGTTTCTCCGACGGAAAATCTGCCCTAGAAGCCTTTCACCGTGAGGCATTCGACATCTGCCTCCTGGACATCATGATGCCGGAGATGAACGGTTTTGAACTGGCAGAGCATATCCGCAGCAAAAATTCTGAAATCCCTATTATTTTTATTTCCGCAAAAGCGCTGAAGGAAGACCGGATCAAGGGACTGAAAATTGGCGCAGATGATTATCTGGTAAAGCCTTTCAGCATTGAAGAGCTGATCCTGAAGATCGAGGTTTTCCTGCGGCGGTCGAAAAAAGCGACCATTGCTCCACCAAAATATAAGGTTGGGAAATTTGATTTCGATCCTAAAAATTATACGCTACAGGATTCGATCAGCACCACGACCCTCACCCAAAGGGAATCCGAACTGCTCTTTTATTTTATCCGGAACAAAAATACGGTGCTGAAAAGGCAGGACATCCTGAAAGCCATCTGGGGCGATGATGATTATTTTATGGGCCGCAGCCTGGACGTTTTTATTTCGAGGCTGCGTAAAGTGCTTGCCAATGAAGAAAACATTATGATTGAAAACCTTCATGGGATTGGCTTCCGCTTTTCTGAGAAGTAAGTGTTTTTGGCTACACAGGATGAAAAGTGTTTTTGTCTGAGATTCATATTTACAAAAAGAAAAGTACGCTGTAGATTTGCCATCTTACAGGAAGATAGAACTCCTCCGGAGTTCGTTTTGGCGAAATTCCGATATGCATACTACACAGATATTGCTCCTCCGGAGCAAATTCAATTAGATTAAACTATGCCGTGATGGAATATCAGAAATTTATTTTCAGCCTGTTAAAAAGATGAAAAGCGAAACTAATGAATCAGATATAAGTATAGTTTCTCTCAAAAGAATAACAACATGGTATTGTTAATTAACTTCCAGGGAACAATATTTACAAAGAACTTCCAGCATCCTTCATCCCTCTTCCAGCCAATTCTTTCAAATACTCAAACAATAAATCATTATCTTTTAATTTTATATAAATTTACCTTCACAAAAAATGTTATTTATGAAAAGGTCAGGGACTGCTGTTTTTATATTTCTTTTATTTTCCACTTTTTATCTTAAAGCTCAGAACTCCGAAAAACTTTACCGGTATGTAAACCCGTTAATCGGAACGGAAAAAATGGGACACACGTACCCCGGTGCGACCGCCCCATTCGGCGCCGTACAGCTAAGTCCGGAAACCGATACGATTGCGTATGAACTGAACGGCAAGTACAACGGTGAAGTGTATAAATATTGCGCCGGTTACCGGTATGAAGATAAAACCATTGTGGGCTTCAGCTCGACGCATTTCAGCGGAACCGGCCATTCCGATCTCGGGGATTTCCTGATCATGCCGACGGTAGGAAAGTTGCAGCTGAACCCGGGAACAGCTGCTCATCCGGAAAACGGTTACCGAAGCCGGTTTTCACACCAGAATGAAACTGCCGAAGCAGGATATTACAAAGTAAAACTTGACGATCACAATATTCTGGCAGAACTTACAGCAACAACCAGGGTCGGTGTCCACCGCTATACCTTTCCGAAATCCGATCAGGCCCACATCATCCTGGACCTGATGGCTGGAATTTATAATTATGACGGCAAAAATGTGTGGACCTACGTTCGAGTGGAAAACGGGAATACAGTGACCGGCTACCGGCAGACGAATGGCTGGGCGAGAACAAGAACCGTTTATTTTGCCATAAAATTTTCAAAGCCTTTTATTTCTTACGGACAGAAGAATTACGATGGCAGGCAGATCTACAACGGATTCTGGCGAAAATTCGACCAGACGCGAAACTTCCCGGAAATTGCAGGGAAAAACCTGAAAATGTATTTCGACTTCAATACGAATGAAAACGAAGCTATTGAGGTAAAGCTTGCCATTTCACCGGTAAGCCAGGCCAATGCCCTGGAAAACCTGGAAACAGAAACCGGAAACCTGTCTTTTGATCAGGTGAAAACACAAACCCAGGAAAACTGGAATAAAGAACTGAATAAAATCGTCATCAAAGGTTCCGACACCGAGAAAACGAATTTTTATACGGCGATGTATCATACGTTTATTAATCCTACGGTATATACTGACGTTAACGGAGAGTATAAAGGGTTAGATCAGAACATCCATAAAGCGGATGGCTTTACCAATTACACCACTTTTTCGATCTGGGATACGTACCGGGCACTTCATCCTTTCTTTAATATTATCCAGCCTAAACGAAACGGGGATATGGTACAATCGATGATGGCCCACTACAACCAGTTTTCGATGAAAATGCTGCCGATCTGGTCCCATTACGCCAACGACAACTGGTGTATGAGCGGTTATCACAGCGTGAGTGTGGTGGCGGATGCAATTATTAAAGGAAATTACCCGGGTGATGCCAGAGAAGCGTTGAAAGCCTGTGTGGAAACGGCCAATAAAAGAAATTACGAAGGGATCGGACAATACATCGATTTGGGTTATATCCCTGCCGAGAAAAACGGAACTTCGGTTTCCAATACGCTGGAATATGCTTATGACGATTGGGCGATTGCCCAATTAGCAAAACATCTGGGTGAAACGGAAATTTACAATACATTTCTCAAACGCTCTCAAAACTGGAAAAACAATTTTGATAAGAGCATCGGATTTATGCGTCCGCGACTGGTAGACGGAACCTTCAAAAAGGATTTCAATACCCTGAGCACCCACGGACAGGGATTTATCGAAGGTAATTCCTGGAACTACAGTTTCTTTGTTCCTCAAAATCCGGATGAACTGATCCAGATGATGGGTGGAAAGAAAAAATTTGCTTCGAAGCTGGACGAATTGTTTACCATGCATCTGCCGGATGAATTTTTTGCCGATACGGAAGATATTACCCGCGAAGGAATTATCGGCGGTTATGTCCACGGAAATGAGCCGGCACATCATGTCGCATACCTTTACAATTGGGCAGGACAGCCGTGGAAAACCCAGGCGCAGGTAAGAAGGATCCTGGAAATGCAGTATAAAGCCACCCCGGACGGACTTGGAGGAAATGATGACACAGGACAGATGAGTGCCTGGTATATCCTGAGTTCCCTGGGCTTTTATCCGGTAGCTCCGGGTTCGGAAGACTATTCCATCGGAAGCCCGGCAGTTGACAATGCCGTGCTGCATCTGGAAAACGGAAAAACTTTTGAAATCGAAGCCATTAACCAAAGTCCGAAGAATGTATATGTACAGAAAGTCCTGCTGAACGGAAAAGAGATTAAAAATTCTATGCTGAAACATTCGGAAATTATGAACGGTGGAAAGCTGAGCTTTTACATGAACTCTAAGCCTAAGAAATAACATTGGGCTTTACCATACTAAACTTTGTTTAAATAACGACAAAAAAAAAGACTGCATAATTGCAGTCTTTTCTTTATAATCAGGACATTTCCTCTTTAATTTTAATTTTATGAGTCTTCCCCCATTCGGCCAGTGCGCCAATCACCGGTTTCAGCGTTCGGCTGTAATCCGTTGAGATATATTCCACGACGACCGGGGTCTGCTCGGCATGTACAACTCTTTTTACAAAGCCGTTCAGCTCGAGATCTTTTAATTCATTAGAAAGGACCCTGGCAGAAATCCCCTGAATTTTTCTCTGCAGTTCATTAAACCGGATATTCCCGTTTTCCTGCAGGACAATGATAATTTTCAGCTTCCACTTTCCGCCGATCACATAGATGGCATCTTCAACGGAAGCAAGATGTCCCGAACATTCCTGAACCGTCAAAGGCTCTTCAAAACCGACCGTATTTTCCATAAAACTTGACTTATTAACTAACCTAAAGGTTACTGCTAACCTTTTGTTTACTACTAACTTTTGATAAGCAAATGTACATAATTTTGCTAGAGAAATTTTAAATAAAAAATCATGAAAAATATACTTCATATTATTTCAAGTCCGAGAGGAGAAGTATCGGTAAGCCGAAAATTGGGAAATGCGGTGGTAGAAAAAATCCTGGAAAAGTATCCGGATGCGGTGGTAAAAGAGCGCGACCTTACAAAAAGCCAGGTTCCTGTTTTAGAAGAAGTACACATCAATACTTTTTTCTCGCCGCCACAGGATCACTCTCCGGAGCAGCAGGCAATCAACAGTTATTCTGAAGAATTGATCGCTGAACTGAAGGAAGCTCAAATTATCGTTATCGATTCTCCGATGTATAATTTTTCAGTTCCGACAACGCTTAAAGCTTATTTCGATTTTACTTCCCGAGCAGGATATACTTTTAAATATGAAGAAAGCGGACCCAAAGGTTTACTGGACAAGAGTAAGAAATTATACATTGCCTTTACTTCAGGCAACATCTATTCGGAAGGACCTTACCAAATTTATGATTCGAATGTACCTTACATCAAGCACATTTTTGGATTCTACGGGGTGACGGATGTCAGTGTTTTCCGGGCAGAAGGATTATCCATTCCCGGAATCATGGAAACCTCATTGGAAAAAGCAGTTGAAACCATGAAAATCGATTAATAATTCTTTAATGAAGCCAGAAAAAAGCCTTTCAGATTTTGAAAAGGCTTTTTAATTATCTTAAATTTCAAAAAGCAACCGCTCTCCGAATCTTTCCTCGTTAATCTTCCCATTTTCATACACCAGGTTTCCGTTGACAAAAGTATGGGTGACTTTGGAATGGAAATCCATTCCTTCCAACGGACTCCAGCCACATTTGTACAGGATATTTTCTTTGGCAACCGTCCAGTTTTCATTCAGATCAACCAATACCAAATCTGCTTTGTATCCTTCTCTGATGAATCCTCTTTTTTCAATCCTGAACAAGATGGCAGGATTATGCGCCATTTTTTCAACGATTTTCTCCAGAGAGATTTTACCGTTTTTATAATTTTCCAGCATCACCGTCAAAGAATGCTGCACCAACGGCGCTCCGGAAGGGCATTTGGTATACACGTTCTGTTTTTCTTCCCAGGTATGAGGCGCATGGTCGGTGGCAATAACATCGATCCGGTCATCAAGCAAAGCTTCCCACAATCCATCCTTGTCTTTCTGGGTTTTTACAGCAGGATTCCATTTAATAAGACCGCCTTTCGTTTCGTAATCTTCGTTGGTAAACGTCAGGTGATGAACACAGACTTCCGCAGTGATCTTTTTATCTTTCAGTGGGATATCATTTCTGAAAAGTTCGGTTTCCTTTGCTGTCGACAAATGGAAAACATGAAGCCTCGCACCAGTTTTCTTTGCCAGCTCAATTGCTTTTGAGGAAGATTTGTAACAGGCTTCCTCGCTTCGGATGAGGTGATGGAATTTCACGGGAATATCTTCACCGTATTCGTCAATATATTTTTGGGTGTTGGCCTTAATGGTCGCTTCGTCTTCACAGTGAACCGCGATCAGCATTTTGGTATTACTAAAAATATTTTCCAGGGTTTCCGGATTATCCACCAGCATATTTCCGGTAGATGAGCCTAAGAACAATTTGATTCCGGGAACATTTCTGGGATCTGTTTTCAGCACTTCTTCCAGATTGTCATTGGTTCCTCCCATCATAAAACCATAGTTGGCGTATGCTTTTTTGGAGGCAATTTCATATTTATCGGCAAGCAATTCCTGCGTCACGGCGTTCGGAACGGTATTCGGCTGATCGATAAAACTTGTTGTCCCACCAGCAATCGCCGCCTTTGATTCGGTTTCGATGTCGCCTTTATGCGTTAATCCCGGTTCCCGGAAATGCACCTGGTCATCAATCACGCCCGGCAAAAGATACCTGCCTTCGCCATCAATTACCTGATCGGCCGTTTCCGAAATTCCGGACTCTATTTTAGAAATTAAATCGTTTTCAATTAAAATATCGCTTTCAACAATCTTTCCTTCGTTGACGATTTTTACGTTTTTAATTAAGGTTTTCATTTTTACTTTTTTACAATTAGCTAGTACCTGCTCCGGCTTCAACTTTGTCAAAGTTCAGAACTTTGACAAAGTTTTACGTTCCAAAATTAAGGTTTATGAATGAATTTTAGCCCCGCGGATAAAAAATCAATTTCGAAATATTTACATTTGCATAAAATTTCAGATTTTGAAAAAACTTCTCAACGAGACTATTATTTATGGAATCGGGGCTATTATGCCGAGGATTATTGTCGTGCTGTTGAATTATTTATTTATTAAAAATATTGACAACAGTGCATTTGCTATTTTTACCAATCTTTATGCCCTCATATCATTCGTTAATATTGTTCTTTCGTTTGGCTTTGAAACGGCTTATTTCAGATTTTCATCCGATAAGGATAATGAGCAAAAAGTTTTTAATACCTCTTTCTGGTTTCTAACGGGATTATCTACCATTTTTCTTTTATCGGTTTTGCTATTCAATCAACCTATTGCCAATGTCTTCGGATATTCGGCAACACCAGAATACATTAAGTGGTTTGCATGGATTGCGTTTTTTGATAATATTCTTGTCATTCCATTGGCCTGGTTTAGATTTCATAACAGACCTATTAAATATACAGCCATAAGGGTTATCCAGGCAGTTTTTCAAAGTGCTTTTGCCATTGCACTTTTTCTATATATTCCACAGGAATTCAGTTTAAAATTAGGACTAAAAGAAAAAGTTTCTTACCCTTTCTACAGTAATTTGGCAGCCAGTTTTCTAGGAGTATTGCTTGTTCTTCCGGTCATTTTAAAAGTTAAGTTTCAGTTTTCAAAAGAGCTTTTTCAACAGATGATCAAGTATTCATGGCCAATTATGATTGCCGGGCTGGCATTTATGGTAAATGAAAACTTTGACAAATTTATTCAGAAGTTCATCATTGATGACGGTGAGGCAGGAGCTTATGGCGGCTGTTATAAAATGGCCGTATTGATGACGCTTTTTGTAACGGCTTACAGAATGGGAATCGAACCTTTCTTCTTTAAACAGATGAATAACGAAAGTGCTAAAAATACTTACGCAAAAGTAACAGAATATTTTTCATTTTTTGCGTCGGTAGTTGCATTGGGAATTATTGCCAACGTTTCCTGGCTTAAATTACTGCTTGTCCCAAATAATTCTTATTGGATCGCATTAAATATCATCCCTATTATAGTAATTGCCAATCTGTTTTTCGGAATTTATTATAATCTTTCTACATGGTATAAAGTAACCGACAGAACGAGAGTTGGGACTTACATTTCATGGGCTGGTGCCATCATCACCATTATTTTAAATCTTGTATTTCTGAGAAAATATGGATTTATGGTTTCGGCTTGGGTCACGCTTGCAGCTTACTTTACAATGATGGTCATTTCTTATTTTTTAGGTCAGAAATATTATCCTATCCCCTACAGAATGAAAAAGATATCATTTTTTGTAATTCTTCTTGCAATTTTCAGCTATGTCATTGTCGTATTTTTCAATTATAACCTGTGGATTGGTAACCTTTTATTTATTCTGTATACGGGAGTTTTGATCTATTCTGAAAAAGAAATGCTGCTGTCGAAAATCAGAAAATAAGATTTGGTCTTTAATTTGCTGCATTCCGGTGCTGTTCGAAATTAAACAAATATTTAAAACACCTTACAATAAATCTATACAGAAAGCTTTTATTGCTATCTTTAGCAAAAATTAAACGTTCTAAACAAAAAAACATACTCATTATTATCTATGAAAATTATTGTTCCTATGGCTGGACGAGGATCCAGATTACGCCCACATACACTCACTGTTCCGAAACCGCTTATTCCTATTGCCGGAAAGCCAATTGTACAGAGGCTGGTAGAAGATATCGCTAAAGTTGCAGGGGAAGAAATTGAAGAAGTGGCATTTATCATAGGGGATTTCGGTCCGGAAATCGAGAAATCACTTCTCCAGATTGCTGAAAAACTAGGGGCAAAAGGAAGCATATATTACCAAAACGATCCTTTGGGAACAGCTCATGCCATCAAATGTGCAGAACAGTCGATGAGCGGAGATATTGTGATTGCGTTTGCAGATACGCTTTTCCGTGCGGATTTTGTGCTGGATAAAAATTCAGACGGTGTGATCTGGGTGAAAAGTGTTGAAGATCCTTCAGCATTCGGAGTAGTAAAACTGGACAACTATGGTTTCATCACGGATTTTGTTGAAAAGCCGACGACTTTTGTATCCGACCTGGCCATTATTGGGATCTATTATTTCAACAGTGCTGAAAAGCTGATGGATGAAATCAACTATATCATGGATAACAACATCAAGAATGGTGGCGAATATCAGTTGACAACCGCACTGGAAAACCTAAGAGCAAAAGGGGCGAAATTCACGCTGGGTAAAGTAAACGACTGGATGGACTGCGGAAACAAAAATGCTACGGTAGAAACCAACAGCAAGATCCTGGAATATGAAAGAGAAGAAATGAAAAATTATCCTGCTTCTGCACAGATCGAAAATTCCCTTATCATTCAGCCTTGTTTTATCGGGGAAAATGTGAAGATATCCAATTCGAAAGTCGGTCCTGGAGTTTCTCTAGGTAATAACACCATCGTTGTGAATTCCAATATCGAGAATTCATTGATCCAGGAAAACACACAAATCAACCACGGAAATCTTTCCAATTCGATGATCGGTAATTCCGCGCAGTACTTCGGAGTTGCCCGTGAGATTTCATTAGGAGATTATTCCGTTTTGGATTTTTTATCTAAATAATTTCCCGATCAGAAAATATTTAATTTAAATACAGTATATTCAGACCACACAAAACATTTTGTGTGGTTTGGCGTTAATATTGCAACAATTTATCAAATTTCCTACATGAAAAAGTGGATTCCGTTACTTATCCTTACCTTCCTGATTTATAGCTGCAAAGCCCGTAAAACGGCTGTACAGACCAATCAGAATTCAGACAGTACTGCTGTAGCCAATACTGATCCTGACAATATATCCAATGACGGAAAAAATGTAGCGGACCGGTTGGATTTTTATCAGAAAATCTACCTTCATCCTCAGTTCGACCATCTGAAAATCACCAGTAAGATCACGGCGGACAATATCAAAGTAAGCCCTCTTGATGCAATTATTTATATCGAAACCGATAAGAAGATCTGGTCCCGTATCGATTTCCTTTTCTTCAATGCCGCAAGAGCCTTGATTACTCCAGAAGGCATCAAAGCGATGGACAAGTATAACAAAAATTATATCGATTCTGATTTTGATTATTTAAACAATCTTCTGAACGTTAATTTTATTGATTACAAGAATTTGGAAAAGCTATTGCTGGGAAGAACATTTTTTACCATCAGCAACAGAAATGCAAGAATTGTAAAAAACAACGACGGTTATCTGGTGGAATCTATTTCCAATATTAAAATCGCCACAAAGGACGGTGACCGTGAATATAAAATCATGATGCAGTATTCCGATGATTTTGATCTGATGACAGTCAACTTAAGGGATGTCGATTCCAATGATTCCATGCAGATCGACTATAGCAATTGGGAATTACAGCCTAACAATGTGCGGCTCCCAAAAAATGTTAAAATAATTATAAAAGGAAGCAAAAACAGCCAGATTTTAATAGAAAATACGAAATTTGATTTTTCTAGGATGGATACACCCTATTCTGTGCCATCCAGTTATAAGAAAATTGAGATTCAATGATTAAAAAATTTAGCTTTTTAATAGGTATTTTACTGTTCGGATTCCATAATGGGCAGAATCAGAAAAAGGAACAGTTGCAGAAGCAGAATGCTGAACTTAAAAAACAAATTGCACAAATAAATACAGATCTGGCAAAGACGAGAACGGAATCCAAATTGTCCGTAGCTTATCTCGACAATGTTAATAAAAAACTGGCACTCAGGGAAAAGGTGTACACCAATACCCAAAAGGAAAAAAGGTTTATTGAAGACGACATCTACCTTCGTCAGTTGGAAATCAACCGCCAGAACAGAGATCTTAAAGTTTTACGAGACAATTATGCCAAAGTTCTCGTAAATGCTTATAAGAACAAAGGCGTACAGAATAAGGTGACCTTTATTCTTTCTGCTAAAAATCTTGGGGAAGCGATAAGAAGGGTTCAGTATCTGAAGCAATATTCCGATTATCAGGATAAGAAAGCAGCAGAAATTACCAATGCAGCAGAAAAAATAAAAAGAACAATTGCACAAAGGCAGAATTCGGTAAAAGAGAAGGCGAATCTTTTGGTCAATCAGCAGAAGGATCTAACGACCATCAATGCCGAAAGAGCACAAAAGGAGCAATTGGTTACAGAATTTAAAAAGAATGAATCCAAACTTACGGCTGAGCTGAGACAGAAACAGACCCAGTCTAAAGCTTTGGAAGGACAGATCAGAAGCATCATTGCAGAAGAGATAAGAATCGCTAAAGCGGAAGAAGAAGCAAGGAAAAAAGCAGAAGCCGAAAAAATCCGTCTGGCAAAAATTGCCGCAGAGAGGGAAAAAGCGAGAATCGAGGCTGAAGCGAAAGCACGTGCCGAGGCACTGGAAAAAGAAAGACTCGCAGCAGAAGTTGAAGCTAGAAAAGCCCGGGAACTGGCAGATAAGCGTGCAGAGGAAGAAAGAAAACGTAATGCAGAAGCAGCTCGTTCTGAAGCCACCGCAAGGGATGAAGCCCGAAAGGTAGCAGCGAAAAAAGCATCTGACGAAGCCGCTGCAAAAGCAAAAGAAGCTTCAGATAAACTGATTGCAGCAAGAGCAGCAGAAGCAGCACTTACCAAGAAAAAGGAAGATGATAAGAAGGCGGCTGAGAGTAAGGCAATGACGAACTATGGAGTAACTACTGTAGCCGGAAGTAATTTTGCCGATAATAAGGGAAGATTGGGATATCCTGCAGATAAAATCGGCCAGATCACCCACCGCTTCGGAAGACATCCGCATCCTGTTTTTAAAAATATTGATGAGGAAAACAATGGGATTAAAATTTCTGTACCGGCCGGAACGCGTGCAAAATCTGTATTCCCCGGAACCGTATCTTCGGTGCTGGCAAACAGTGACGGAACAAAGACCGTTATGTTGCGACACGGCAATTACTTTACGATCTATTCCAACTTAGGAAGCGTAAGTGTTTCAAAAGGTCAGCAAGTCTCTGCAGGAACGCCGGTTGGAGTGGTTGGACAGGATTTCGATGGAACCTATACCCTTGATTTCCAGGTATGGAACGGAAGTACACCGGTTGATCCATTAGGTTGGGTTTCTTATTAAAAAAAAACTAACTTTGTAAAAATTTTAGAAATGAATACATTAGCAATATTGTCATTATCTTGGCAACACATCCTGATCGTAGCGATCATCCTTCTTTTACTTTTCGGAGGTAAAAAAATTCCTGAATTGATGAGAGGAGTAGGTTCCGGTATCAAAGAATTTAAAGATGCAGTGAAGGAAGAGGACAAACCAGGTTCTGAAAACAAAACCACAAACAATACTCCTTCCGGAAACTAAAAGTCTTATACCCGATGAATTTTACAGAGACTGCATGGAAAGTCTTCAATAAATCTATTGAAGATTATCACGTGTTTGATGACGTTAATGCCCTAATTAATAACCCGTTCGAGAAAGATACTTTGGAACGGATTTTGTATGCAAAGAACTGGATTGATACCGTTCAATGGCATTTGGAAGATATAATAAGAGATGAAAATATTGATCCGGCTGAAGCGCTTTATTTGAAAAGGACAATAGATGCCTCCAACCAGAAAAGAACTGATCTGGTGGAATTTATAGACAGCTGGTTTCTTAAAAAATACGAAGATATAACTCCTAAACCCGATGCAAAGATCAATACTGAAACTGTCGCATGGGCAGTAGACAGGTTATCTATTCTCGCATTAAAGGTTTATCACATGTCGTTAGAAGCCAACAGGGAATCTGCTTCGGAAGAGCACAGAGCCAATTGCCAGGCAAAGCTGGATGTTCTTCTTACCCAGCAGGAAGATCTTTCGACTTCTATTAATCAGTTGCTTGCTGATATTGAGAACGGTGACGTTAAGATGAAGGTGTACAAACAGATGAAGATGTACAACGATGAGAGTCTTAATCCAATCCTTTATCAAAAGGGGCAGCAAAAATGAAACAAATAATTTTTTTTGGAGTACTGATCATCACTATATCTTCCTGTACCACGGAAAAGCCTAACTTCTCTCCGTTATCGAACAGTTTTTATAGTGAAGCTAAAGGTTCGGATTCGGATAAAGAAACGCAGAACAGCATTGAAATGAACGTTAAAGAAAATGTAAATGCTTCTGAAATTTCCAATCTTACCGCAACATTTCCACAATTTAAAATTACAGCTTTAAATACTGAAATTACATCCTTGAAATACAGTCTGCAAAACTATCTGTATGCCATTGATGCCAATAATGTATCCGGAAAAAATAAAGCGTTGAAAGACTTCGAAAAATCTTATAAAAAAATCCAGAAATTAAGACAAAGCCTCAACACCGACGATAACGAAGTTCTTAACAGATATCTGGTAAGGCTGAAAAGCAATGTTTCAGCGATTGAAGATTCTATAAAAAGAAATTAAAACCAACAGGAATTCAATGATTAAAATTCAGGCGGAATCCAACGTTCCTACCGAATACGGAACATTCCGAATGATCGCCCTCTCCGAAAACGAAAACGACTGGATGCCTCATATGGCCATCATCGCAGAACATACGGATTTTTCAAAACCTGTAAATGTGCGTTTCCATTCAGAATGTATTACCGGGGAAGTTTTCCATTCAAAAAAATGCGAATGCGGACAGCAGCTGGATGCTGCTATGAAGTATATCCACGAGAACGGAGGCATCATCATTTATCTTCGTCAGGAAGGTAGAAATATCGGAATCATCAATAAACTGAAAGCGTATTCTTTACAGGAACAGGGATTCGACACGGTAGAAGCCAATCTGAAGCTCGGGCTTCCTGCTGATGACAGAAATTTCGGAGTTGCCATTGAGATTTTAAATTTATTAGGTGTAAAGGACATTAACCTCCTTACCAATAATCCTGATAAAGTAAAATATGTACAGGAAAGCAATATTCATCTCAATGCAAGACTTCCTTTACAGATTCCGGCCAATGAGATCAGCAAAGGATATCTGAAGACCAAGAAAGATTATTTCGGTCATCTGCTGGATGATAATGAAAATTAAATAATAAAAAACGTAAGCATCAAAAGAAAATTCTTTTGATGCTTTTTATTTTTAAAAATTTAAGTTTATAAAGTACGTATGACAAAATATCTCACAATTTAGTGTTTAATTTATTTTTTTTATTTTCGCAAAAAATAAGTTATGAAAAAAACATTATTGGTATTATTATCAATATTTACTTTATTAAATTGTGCCACAAATGATATAATAAATGAAGTAGATAACTCTTCAATTTTACAATCTAATCAACAAACCACATATTTAGCTAAAGAAGCTGCTAAAGGAGTTGGTTTTGATCATGTAATAGTTGATCTTTCATTTACAGATGGAGTAAAAAATGATAACGGCGGTTGTACATTTAAATATATAGCAAGTACTGCTATTGACAGTGATATTCTTGAGTTAACATCTTGCTTTGGTCCTAATCCTATTTATCAAAATAATTATCTTGTTAGAGGATATGGAAAACCTCGTAGAGCTATGTATGGTGAAAATTGGTGGGGAGTTCTATTAGAAGCTACAAATAAAGGAAAAACAGTAATAAATCGAGGAGTATCAGAATTGATAAATGATGATACTTCTAAAGCAATTTCAATTGAATATCCATTCGAAAAAAATGCAACATATCAGGTAATTTTGACAACTGAAATAAAAGATGTAATTTATAATATAAAAAATTGACATTTATACATATAATGATGATAAATTTGATATAGATCAAAGCGAAGCTTTTCCAACAATTATAGTAGAATTAAAATCGACACCTGATATAATAGGACCTGATCCCTGCTCAGATAGGCCTACTGTACCTACTGTTTTTTCTTCTGAACCTAATTACTATAAAAAGCAAAAAGCAGAAATTATCAACAGGATAAAGGAACAAAAGGAATTTGTCTATAATTTTTCTACTTTGGAATCCAAGAATGGATTACTAATTTATTTCCTACCAGAAAAATCTGAAAGAGGAGCGTCATATGTACCACAAAGTCATTTTTCAATGGATCTAAAACATGTAAAAGTTATTAAAAAGGCTTATGATGCTACTTATTATATACCTCCAACTAATCTAAATAATAATCCTTGTCCAGGTTATAGAACCTGTCCATAATTTAACAATAAAAATAAAAGCTCCGGAAATGTTTCCGGAGCTTTTTTGTAATTATAAAAACTGAAAAGATATATTCTGCTTATTTGCTAACTGTTGTTTTAATTACTTTGGATTCATCGAGATTATAGTATTTTACAACTGCATTATAATCGCTATAATCTACACTTGCTTTACCAGAACTTGCAGGAACTAAAACAACTCTGAACGTCTGGTTACTTAGATATGTAGTTGCCTCAGTTGATGACATTGAAGAAAGATTAAAATTTGCGTTATCAATTCTAATCTGTACATTTTGAGAATCAAAGACAAAATTATAGTCAAACTTTCTTGCTGATGTAGAAGTTGCGTTATCTAAATACCAAGTATATGGAAGCTGCTGCCATGCATTTCCAGCTTTTCTATATACCAACACAACATCCGTACTTTGAATATTAATTCCTTGAGTAAAAGCATAACTGTTTCCACTATTAAATGACCCAGTAACATCTCTCATCTGCGAATAGGTATCATTGTCCTGATAAGGAACATCATTATCATTGTTATCACAACTGAATATAAACAGGCTTACAAAAGCCAATAGTAAAATCGGAAGAATTTTTTTCATTTTATAAAAGTTTAGTTGTTTATTATTTATGAAGCGTATTCAAATCATATACCAAAAAATTCAAAAACATTGTTTTCATCATTTTTTTAATTGTATTTTTGTTCTTATTCAATCATTATGAAGAAACTGGTTTATACATCACTCTTTATTTTCCTATTTCTAAGCTCTAACATTACAGCTCAGTACGTACCGAAAGATATTTCCAGACGCGATATGAAAAAGGCGGGTGAATGGGTAGACAAAACATATAAAAAACTTTCTCAGGACGAAAAATTAGGCCAGCTTTTTATCGTTGCCCTGTATACCAACCGAGGTGAAAGTGAGATTGCTAAAGTACGGAATATCGTTGTACATGATAAAATCGGAGGGTTGATTTTGATGCAGGACGATGCTGCACGAGAAATTAATCTCGTAAATGAATTTCAGCAGAAATCCAAGGTTCCTTTAATAATCGGGATGGATGCGGAATGGGGAGTATTCCAGCGGATTCCTACTGCTCATAAATATCCGTGGGCTATGACACTGGGCGCCATTCAGGACAAAAATCTGATTGAGCAGATGGCGGCAAAAATCGCGGAAGACTGCCACCGAATGGGCATCAACTGGGATTTTGCACCGGTAGTTGATGTAAATACCAATCCCAACAATCCTATTATCGGGAACAGAAGTTTCGGCTCGGAAGTAAGCAACGTGGTAAATTCGGCCTTATCGTATGCCAACGGCCTTCAGAACAGCAATATACTGGCGGCGATCAAACATTTCCCCGGACACGGCGACACCAGTACGGATTCCCATCTGGACCTGCCTGTAGTTTCCCACAACCTGGAAAGGCTGAACGCTGTAGAAATCGCCCCTTTTAAAGCTTTAATGGATAAAGGAATCGGTGGCGTTATGGTTGCCCATTTGTATGTTCCGGCCCTTGAATCCGGAAAAGGCATTCCGGCTTCAGTTTCCAAAAACATTATTACCGGACTGCTGAAAGATAAATTGGGTTATAAAGGATTAATTATTACGGACGCTTTAAATATGGGCGCTGTTGCCAATAAATACAAACCGGGAGAACTGGATGCGATGGCTTTTAAAGCGGGGAATGACATTATGCTTTTTTCACAGGGTGTAGCAGAAGGAAAGAAATTAATCCAGAAAGCCATTGATAACGGAGAAATTTCACAATCCAGAGTGGAGGAAAGTGTAAAGAAAATTCTTTTAACAAAATATTTTCTGGGGTTGGATACCTATACTCCCAAAAATCCTGAAAACATCAATTCGGATTTAAATAATGATTCCCATAAAACATTGGTTCAGAATTTATATTCCAATGCCCTTACGCTTTTAAAGAATGAAAAAAGTCTGCTTCCTTTAAATAACAGAACAGTATATTACGTTCCTTTGGAAGAAGCACCTTATCAAACCTTTGCCAATCGGTTAGGAACAGATATTATCATCAAGAAGGCAAGCGAGATCAATACGATTCCTGCGAATTCTACGGTGATTGTAGGGTTTCATAAAGACAATTCCACGGCTTACAAACCTTACAAGATCTCCGATGTCTCAAAGAGAACCCTAGCTGATTTAACGAAAAATCAGAATGTCATCCTTACAGTTTTCGGAAGTCCATATGCCCTGAAGGATATCGACATTTCAAAAGTGCCGACTGTTCTTGTTTCCTATGAAAATAATGATGACTCGATGACGGCGACTGCAGATGCTCTGAATGGTAAGACAAAAATCCACGGCAGGCTCCCCGTTTTGGTTAATGAGACACTAAAGGCAGGAATGGGGATTGATTTACCTGGTTCACAAGAATAAATCTGATCATTAAAATGGTTTCAAAAATTATTAAACTTGCCGCTTTTTTAACTATTTCAGTTTCCAGCTGTATAAAAGCCCAACAATTTGATGCTACTTTGTACTTTTTAGACGGAAGCAAAAGAACAGGAAAGGCAGATATGGTATCCAACGAAGAGCTTAAATTGGCTTTCATCGAAAATGGCTCTAAGAAGAAGGAAAAAATAAAAGCAACCTTACTGGATAAAGTTGAATATACTAATCTGAGTGACAACCAATCCGTGACTGTAGAATTTAAGGAATTTACCTATTATTTTTTATCTGATAAACCTAAAACCGGTTATTGCTGGATGAACAAAATAAATTCAGGCGAAATTTCAACTTATGTTGCTTATGCCTTTGATGGAGGAGTAAATAATGGATATCATTATACCGTAACACCTTCTTCCCACGAATATTTCTTCTTTCAATATAAAAATGAAAAACCTCAGGAAATCTACATTAATAACAGTATTTGGACTCTCAATAAAAAGCAGATGCTAAGAAGACAGGTTAAAAATTTCTTTAAAGACAAATGTCCGAAACTTGTAAAAGATTTTGAGGCAGAAAAAATAGTAATTAAGAATAATAATCCTGAAGCACTTCGGCAGTATTATAACGAGAATTGCAGTACAAATAATTAAAAAATACCACCAAAATAAATGAAAATAGGCATACTTTGCTATCCGACCTACGGAGGAAGCGGAATTGTAGCAACAGAGCTGGGAATGTCCCTGGCCAACAAAGGCTACGAAGTCCATTTCATCAGCAATGCGCTTCCCGCAAGACTAGACATTACCAATCCGAATATTTTCTTTCACCGGGTAAATGTTCAGACCTATCCGCTGTTCCAGTATCAGCCTTATGATATCGCGCTGAGCTCGATGATTTACCGTGTTGTAAATCTTTACAAGCTTGATCTTCTTCACGCGCATTATGCAATTCCTTATGCGTATGCAGCCTTTACCGCCAAGCAGATGCTGAAGGAAGATAACAACGATGTTCCTTTGGTCACTACCCTTCACGGAACGGATATCACATTGGTGGGCCAGCATCCAAGCTATAAGCATGCGGTGGAATTCTCCATCAACCAGTCGGATGCCATTACTTCGGTTTCCGAAAGCCTGAAACGGGATACCCTGCAGTTTTTCAAGATTAAAAAAGAAATCCAGGTAATCACCAACTTCATTGATAATTCCGAATTTGAGGAGCGCAATGAATGTCAGAGAACCCAGTTTGCCAATCCGGATGAGAAGATCTTAATTCACGTATCCAATTTGCGTCCGGTAAAACGGGTGGATGAAGTACTGCAGATTTTTAAAAATGTGCAGAAAAAAGTAAAATCGAAATTGGTTATCATTGGGGAAGGCCCGGATATGGAAAAAGTGAACCAGTTTTTGGAAGAAAATCCGGACCTCATCTCTAAAATCCGTTTACTAGGAAAGGTAAACGACCTGTATAAAATCCTTCAGCTATCGGATGTATTCTTATTGCCTTCGGAGCAGGAAAGTTTCGGTCTGGCTGCCTTGGAAGCAATGGCTGCCCATACTCCGGTCATCAGTTCCAATGCGGGAGGAATTCCGGAAGTAAACATCCAGGGAGAAACCGGCTTTCTGGCAGAAATCGGAAATGTGGAAGCCATGAGCAACTACACCATCAAACTGTTGAGCAATGAGGAATTACTAATTTCAATGAAAAAGAATGCCAAAGAACAGGCTATCAAATTCGATCTGAAAAACATCCTTCCGATCTACGAAGAAATGTACCGCACCACGATTGAAAATTTTAAGAGTGAGCTGACGAAAGCTTAGGCTTTTACTGATATAATATCAAAACCTAATAGTAAAAAAAACTGTTAGGTTTTGTTTTACCAAATTATTTCTGCCGGGATTTCAGCAGTTTATTCTCTTCCTGAAGCTTCCGGTTCTCGGTTTTCAGCCTTTCGTTTTCTTCTTTTAAAAGGCCGATATAATCTTTTTGGCTCTTTAATAAAAACTCAGGCACATTATAATAATAATTGGTATTGTTTCCAAAATTTCCCGAACTGTTATCAAAATTCTGCATAACATTAGGAGGTTCAGAATTTTCCTTGATTTCTTCAACCTCAACCTCTAAAAGCTTGGCAATACGTTCCCACTCGCTGTCGGAATACCCGCCTCTCCTTTTTCCTTTCTCTGGTACTGGGTTTGGCTGATGTTCAGATGTTCCGCCACATCCTGCTGGGAAAATTTCTTCTGCTTGCGCACCCGGATAAGATTCTCTTTACCATAAGCTTATTTTCTACAAATATAGGATCATGCGAATAAACCCGAATAAAATTCGCCGGAAAATTTCTGATTTTTATTTTAGATTTGCTATGTACATCTAAAGATTGAAATTTTTCACCTTCTTTTCCAACCAATAGACAAAAAAATGCCTCTGTAATAAAAAAAGAATAGTATCTTTAACCCATAAAAAAACATTAATACCCATGAAGAGAAAAATTATTCTCCGGCTGTCTTATCTGATAGCCTTTTTGACCGTTTTCTGGTCCTGCCACAACGAAGATTTTGCCAATGGCAAAGCAGAACCCCAAAGAAACAATGCCAATTTCTTCCTGCATTCTACAAAGGGAGGAGCTGCAGCCAGAGGCGGTGTCGATTATGTATCAATTCTGGAAACTTACAACCGCGAAAAAGATTTCCTCTCTACCATGTCCGACCAGCAGGGAATGCCGATCTGGGATAAAATGCAGGTATTAGACAACGGTGAAAAAACCGTTCTCTACGTACCGCTTTCCGCAGACCGGAACGGACTAAGTTCGCTGCTGATTGTGAATATTGATGAGGAAAATGCGGTTTCCCGTCTTCAGAATTTTACCAATGGTTATCTGGAAGCGTATGTGTACAATGCGGATAACCCGACAGCGAAGCGTAAACTGCTGATGGACACCTTTCTGCAGATGGATTTCTTCACCTTTGGCCATCAGGAGTTCACTAATCTGCCGAAAGATATCTATAAAGGTTCTACCGAATACAACAGGCTGAATATTTTGGATGCAAAAATACAAGTCGAACAGAATAGAGGATTTATATACAATACGATATGTACAACCTATCATTATTGTGTACATGGTCACAGTGCTTCTAACTGTGATTATGGACACTGTACCTGTGGAGGACTGATCAGCTGCTTCATGGTAACTTCCTGCACAACATCTGCTACCTGGATCGATGATGATCCTTTCCCTTCCTTTCCCGGTGGAGGTGGTGGTGGAGGCGGTCCTGGCGGGTGCAATTCCTGTCCGACTAATACCCCACCGAAAGATCCGTGCATGATGAATACCGTATTCTACAGAATAAAGCCCGGATGTCTTGGAAATGCAGGAGATCCTGGGATTGATGATCTTGATGATCCTTGTGTAAAAACAAAAAAGATGTTTCAGAAGCCAAAAGTACAGCAGGCGATACGAGATGTAAGTAGTCAAGCAAAACAGGCTGCATTGGATGTCAATGAAGGGGAAATTGGAAGAATAGAAAAGAACGGAGATTTTTATCCGGCTGATGTATCAGAGGACCATCACGTCACTTTCAACAATATCAATGGAGCTACGGGTATTTATCATAACCATACTTACAATGGAGCTAAAATACATTCACCAGCAGATATTTATTCAATATTAAATTTTGCACAGCAGCAGCCTTCATCAAATTATGGCGATGCATATGTAGGCATGATAGGTGCACAAAAATGCTATCCTGTTGTTGCCGGTTGTTACAGGATGTTCCATTATCTCATCCGTTTCAGCGGAACTACAGCGGATCTGTCCCAAAGTTTTACAGAGGATGAAATTCTTAAGTTCGAAAAGGATTATAAAGATCTTGAATCAGAATTACGTGAAAAACCATTATTTGTTGATTTTTTAGGGGATGTCACTCTGAACAAAAAAGGTTATGAGAAATTATTTTTTGAAACCTTAGCTAAAATGGGATTATCGAATAAAGTCATCTTACAGCGGGTAGATGATGATGATAAAATTTATAATATTAATTTAGATGCTAACGGAATTCCTGAAGCTATACCTTGTCCATAATTTAAAATGAAAAATAAATGAAAAATACACTTTTTTTAATCGCTCTTATAATTAGTTTAATTTCTTGTAAAGGGCAACAACTTCCTTTAAATACATTTATGGATGATATCCCATCAAATGCGCATGTTAAGGATTTAAATAATGAATTGAATCCTTACGTTGGAATTTACAAAGCGAATTATCAAGGAGAGGATATTACACTTTATATTACAAAGGTTAATGATAAATTAGAAGAAAGATCTAATAAAAATTTTTATCGAGATGCTTTGGTTATAAAATATATAGTTAAAAATTCATCAGGTATAGTATTACAAGATACCCAAAACAATAATATTCCTAATATTGAACTATATAGTACAAGAATAAGATCTTATGATAATTCCGTAATTTTTTATTACAGTGGAACTAATTGTCGCGTCGGTTGGGGAAATGTATATATAAAAAAAATAAATGCTACCCAGATTTCCTGGTTGTATCAACCTAATGACAGAGTAATACTTCCCGGACAATGTCCCGGGAATCCCGATCTGAAGATTTATCTTCCAGAGACAGAAAATCCTTTAATTTTTACAAAGCAATAATTGAAGAGGCTGTTTAAAAAAGCCTCTTTGCTAAAAAACACACTATGAAAGATCTATTTTTAAAAACACTTTTTATTTCGGGTATTCTATTCGCAATATCCTGTCATTCCCAAACGGTAGTTGTCCGGGGTATTGCAAGAGATTCCTTAAAGATCAACAACGCTATTGGTATTGTAATAAACGATACGATCAGAAAATTCAGAGATAAGGCGTTGGAGGACGAAGAATTTAAGAAGGAAAATTGGTATAAATATGATGGATTGGTTAAAAAATTCATGACCACGCCTGATTTTCCTGAAGGAAATTACGAGATAAAGGCAAAACTCACAGATACCTTATATTTTCATAAATTGCGATATTCCACCCAAAAATATAAAGTTGCCGATATAATTCACAATAATATAAAGGTAGTTTTAGCGCCTACACCCTGTATTCCTTTTAAAAAGTGCGACCATCAGAAACCTTCTAAGCTATACACTTTTGTGGGAAAGAAAATAGAGGTAAAGGATGTCGATCAATCCAAATACTGTGGGTTATCGTTAAGCAGTGAGTACAAAGCCAGGTATGCTGTTGAAGAAGAATTTTCAGAACATTATCCGGATTCAGAAATTGTTTTCAGTGCTTATAATCATAACAGCATGTACGAGTATGATTTCAGAAATTATGAACATATATTGCTTTTTGTAAAAGAATATTGCGGTGACTTGGTTGAAGATTATTTTTTCCCTGTCTATAAAACAGAGGATGGAAGATGGGCAGCTTCTGTTGATCCTTACATGGAAGATTATTATAAACCTGATCAGTTTCCTCCGGTAAATATCCTCTTTGACCAATCAGTAGCTTTTAATTTGTTAAAAACGAATAAAAACCCATCTGAAGAACAAATTATACAATTGAAAAAATTTAAGTTTCCTGAAAAATACTATAAAATAGAAAACGGAAAAGCGATTCCGGTTATGGGGAGATACGCAGAAAATCTTGTTCAGCTCTGGAAAGAAATTTCAAAGAAATAAAGAGAATAAACACAACAATCAAGATGCTAAAAAGCATTGAATAATAACGTTTTAAACTATCCGAACTTTACATCATTGGCTAAAGTCTACTCCATTCCCGTAAAATAACAATTTGAAATAAGCATTTTTATAAAAGCAAAAAATAAATACAAAATCCGGCTTATCATCAAGCCGGATTTTTTTATACATCATTCAAAATTCCTAAATTAGCTCAACACAAAAAAACACTTATGACGGAAAAATTACTCCAATACCTTTGGAACTACAAAATTTTCAGCCGTTTCGATTTTAAAAATACGGCAGGGGATGCGGTTGAAATTCTTGAATTCGGCAAATGGAATACCGATGCCGGACCTGACTTTTTAGCCGGAAAAATCAAGATTAACGGCGTTGTTTTCGCAGGAAATATCGAACTCCATGTCCGGTCTTCCGACTGGATTTTCCACAATCATGCTATTGATCCCAATTACCATAACATTATTCTTCATGTGGCCTTTCAGCATGATATTGAAATTCCAGAGCTTGTTGAGAAAAATATTCCGACACTTGAGCTGAAGGACCATGTTGATCCATCGGTTTTCGGGAAATATGAAAAACTGATCAGCGGGACACAGTTTATTCCATGCGAACATATTTTGGATCCCGGTAAGATTCCGGTACATTTCCACGAAGAAAATATTCTTAAAAAGCTGGAAGAAAAAGCGTTGGAGCTGGAACAGAATTTAATTCAGTTTAAAAATAATTTTGAAGCGGTTTTGTTTCACAGCCTGGCTTATTCTTTTGGGCTAAAGGTAAATGCCTTTATATTCAAGCAGATGGCGGAAAGCATTGACTTTACCATCATCAATAGAGTAAGGCAGAACCGGACCCAGCTGGAAGCCCTGTTTTTCGGGATTTCAGACTGGCTGGGAGATCCCGGAGATGAGCAGACGAAAATATGGAAACGTGAATTTGATTTTATTACAGCCAAGTTTAACATTTCCGATCTGAGATTCCGTCCTAAATTTTCACGGCTGCGTCCCCCGAATTTTCCAACCCTGCGCCTGTCTCAGCTGGCAGGATTATACCATCAGCATCAGAACCTTTTCTCAAAAATCATACAGATAAAAAAGACGGAAGATCTGTTTGATCTGCTGAAAGACGTAAAAGCTTCGGCGTATTGGGACAACCATTTTACTTTCGGAAAAGTGTCGAAGACCGAGTATCCTAAAATTCTTTCGAGAGATTTTATGGAATTGGTCATCCTGAATACGATCCTGCCGATGAAATATACCTATCACAAATACCACCGTGAAGATATTGCCGATGAAATCATCAACTTTTACAGCCATATTCCTGCTGAAAAAAATTCGGTAACGGATGGATGGAAAGCTTTGCGCATACCATGCCGGAATGCTTTGGAAAGCCAGAGTCTGATTTATCATTTTAAAAATTCCTGCGAAGAAAAAAATTGCTTAAATTGCAGTATTGGATTTAAACTTTTAAAAGAGCCTTCACATGCTAGATAATATCCGCCACAAGATGGAAAGAGAATGGTTTGGTGTCCTTACCAGGACAGGTGCAAAGCTGGGCATTCCGGTTTCCAAGCTGCGTGTATTTTTCATCTATTCTACATTCGCAACCGCAGGTTTTTTCTTTTTAATTTATTTGGGCCTGGCCTTTACACTTTGGGTAAAAGATATTTTTATCACCCGCAGACCCAGTGTTTTTGATTTATAATTATGGAATTTTTACAAATTACTTCCGCTGAAGATTACAGGGTTCAGGAGATTTTTGACGCCTATTGCAAAACTTTTCCTGAGAATGAAAGACGGGACTGGAATAAATTACACCCTCTTTTTTCACACCCTAAAGTAAAAATCATTTCGGTACTGCATGAAGCGAAAAACATCGGCTATCTGATGGTTTGGGAACTGAGCAGCTTTACCTTTGTGGAACATTTTGAAGTTTTTGAGGAATTCAGAAACCAGAAGCTGGGATCTGCCATTACCCAATATCTTTTCGAAAATTATCCGAGAATCATCCTTGAAATTGAACACGGGCATATAAATGAAGAAACCCAGCGTCGCTATTCCTTCTACCGGAAAAACGGCTTTTCGCTGATTGACGAAATGTACGTTCAGCCGAGCTACGGGCAGGGAAAAAATCCCATGGAATTATGGCTGCTGGCCAATTACATTCCTGAAAACCTGAAGGAAGTAAAAGACGAAATATACGATATTGTTTATCATTAAAATATAACCGGAGCCAAGAACTTCGGTTTTTTATTTTCCGGTGTTGGACTCTTTCAGCCTTTTAACAAAAACAGGAAATGCATCTTCCATTCTTGACAGGGCACCCGTTAGATTTTTAGCTCTTACAAATGATCTTATCTGTGGCTTACTCGTAAAAGCAAATTCAATGAATTCGGAAATTCTTTCAGCCGGAACTCCTTCTTTAGTAAAATATTCATCCTCTACCCTATCCCGGATCCAGGCAATATCTTCCTGAAGATCATCGTAGCGGTACTGCCGCTTCATCCTTCGCGCATCTCCGCTTACCAAATCGTAGAGACCCTGTACATTAAGATTCCCCAACAGTATCGGAATCAGCACTTGTTTTACATCTGCAGGGGTTTCCCGCATTTTGCCCACCGGCTGCGGAAGGCCTACCGCATCTTCTACGATCTGCGATTTGTCAACTTTAGCAACCGCTCTCGAATCCTTAGCAATATTCCCGGTAATTTTAGCGACTTCCACTTCTTCAATTTCCTGCGCAACTCTGGTAAGCCTGATGTTCAATTCTTTATTGATGCCGTACAACGCCTTTATCGAGGCCCTTTCAAAACCATTACGAACAAACCGTATCTCATCGTCCGGCGAAGCGATTTCGATAGCAAAAGAGCCGTCGTCGGCAGTATAGGTTTTCCGGTCTGAAGCCATATTCATAACCGTTACTGCCGGTAAGGCAACCCCATCCTCATCGGTGATTCTTCCTGAAATTTTCTGCTGTGAGAATATATTTATGAATATAAAAAGCAGTATAATGGATAATCCGGACTTCATCGAAATTATTTTTGAGTTTGCGGTGCTCTGTAAGACGAGATCCTTACCAGTACCGCCCGTTGAAACCTCATCAGATCGGCATCGCTGCAAAAACCATATTTCAGGATATTTCTACGCTCAAAACCTCCTGCGAAAACGTAGTAGATAAAATGCTGGATAAACGTCTTGTCTATTTTAAGGTCTGTAAAATACTTTTCTCCCAAAGCAGAAGCCAGGTAATTGGCAAAATCCAGGTCATCCCATTTGTCTTTCACTTTACCAATAGAAAATCCCTGTCCTTTTGGTTGCACAAATTCACCCGGTCTTGCCGCCAAAATTCTCGGATCAGATTTCTGAGACATATAAATTGCCAGGTCACTTTTCAGCTTTTCCACTTTTCTCGGTGGGTTCAGGTTTTTAGAATCGATCTTGATATCGCCTGTCAGGTTTTTTTTGATTTCCACTTCAGCAATCAGCTCGGCAGCCCTTACCAGTGTTACATTAATCGATGAACTTATATTGTCCCGGGTCACTTTTTTATTAATCCTTTCAAAGCCGGTCTTTACAAAACGGAGCTCATCCCCTGCCCTTCCCGAAATCATAAAATGCCCGTCGCGGTTACTCAGTACCCTTTCATCCGTTCGGATATTGATAACGGTAACATCAGGCAGTTCATTGTTATCCTCGGAGGTTACCTTCCCGAAAATATAATCCTGGGCACTGATGTTGATGAAAAAAACAGTAAATAAAATAAAGAATAGTTTAATTTTCACGGACAGTTTTTTAATGGAACAAAACTAAAGCTATTTTCAGACTAAAACAGAAGTTTAACCACAGTTAACGTGTTTTAGGATTTCTTTTAGAATTTTATTTTCAAAACTGTTAAATACCCGCTGAAAATTGTTAAAATTTCACTCAAAAATTAGCTAACTTGCAGTTTGAATTCTTATTAAACGCATGCAAAATTCGTATACAGTTATCAACGCTTCAGCAGGTTCGGGAAAAACGTATGCCCTGGTTCAAAGGCTTCTGATGATCTGCCTCCGCTACCCTAATCAGCAGCAGTCGATCAGGAATATTCTTGCGTTGACCTTTACCAATAAAGCAGCCAACGAAATGAAGGAAAGGATCCTGACGTGGCTGGGAAATTTCTCTGCCGATAATTTTGCAGAAAACGGGGATTTAAAAAATATTCAGAAAGCTTTTGAGGCAGAAGGCCTGAAAATAACCATTGATGACCTTCATCAACGGGCCAAAAAGATGCTGGATTATGTGCTTCACAATTATTCAACCCTAAACATCGGAACAATCGACCGTTTCAATTCGAGGCTGGTGAGAAGCTTTTCTTATGAATTGGGGCTGGCAAAAAATTTCAATCTTGAGATCGAAGCCGAACCGTTCCTGATAGAAGCCGTGGATAAAATGCTGGACCAGATCGGGGAAAACGAGGTCATCTCGAATTCTTTTATGGATTATGTGGATTACAGCCTTGAAAACAATGAAAGAATTAATTTAAATAAAAGCCTTTACGGTTCGGCAAAGGAGTTTGTGAAGGATATTCACTACGAACATCTTAAAAACAACAAAGATTTCGACACCACGAATTATGAAAATATAAAAAATACACTCCGAAAGGAAATTGCATTCAATAAGAAGCAGGCCGCAGAGCTGGCTGCAAAATCTATTGACCTTTTCCGGTCAAAAAATATCGAGATTGAAGATTTCGCCCAGGGTAAAAACGGGATCGGTGGTTTCTTTACCAAAGTGCTGGATTTTTACCAGCAAAAAAGACCGGGATTTCCTTTTCCGACTACTGCTGAAGACTCCGTAGTGAACAATTACCGGAAAGGAGCTTCGTCAAAATCCAAGAGCAAAGAGCCGGAAATTTTTGAAGTGCTGGACCAGCTGCTGGAAAACAGGATGCAGCTGATTCTTCTGTATATTGAGACGCAGAAAAAGGAGAAAATTCTATCGGCCCTGCTTCCGCTGAAAGTGAATAAAGACATCCAGGATGAATTGAAAAAGATCGAGGAAGAAAACGACCTCGTTTTACTTTCAAAATTCAATATCCTGATCAACGAAAATCTTAAGAATGAGCCTTCTGCTTTTATTTATGAAAAAGTAGGATCGCAGTTCCAGCATTATTTCTTTGATGAGTTTCAGGACACCTCTGAACTTCAATGGCAGAACTTCCTGCCGTTGCGCGACCATTCCATTTCTACGGAGAATACTTCTTTTACGCTGGTAGGAGATCCAAAACAGAGTATTTACCGCTTCCGGGGCGGGGAAAGCAAACTGATGCTGGACATCATCAATAAAAAAGAAAGAACGCCCAAACAGGCAGATCTCCTGGTTCTGAAAGACAACTGGCGGAGCGCCAAAAATATTGTGAAGTTCAATAATGAGCTTTATAAATACCATTCGGAATACCTGACGGAAGAGCATAGAAATATTTTCGGGATTGACGGCGAACAGAATCCGAAATCTTCCATGGAAGGCCGTGTAAAAGTAAACCTCATTGAAAATCTCACCAATGAAGATTTCTATAACGATACTTCCGAAAGAATGCGGAAAGATATTCAGGAAATTCTGGATAACGGATTCAGGTTTTCAGACATTACCATTCTGTGCCGGGGAAATTTTGATATTTTCAGCTATTCACAGAAGCTGGGCAACCTGAAAGTAATGTACCGCGGAGAAGAAACGAATGTAAAAACGATTTCAGACAAAGGGCTTACCCTGGAACTTTCGAATACGTTAAAAGCAGTTATCGAATTCCTGAGATGGGAAACCAATCCGAAAAACAAACCGAATCTGATCATGATGATGTACTACCTGAATAAGCTGGGAAGAATTCACATGGCCGATTTTACGCTGGAAATGAAAAAAATCCTGGATATCGAAGGCCATGAGGAGGTCATGCAGTTTATTCAGGAAAAATATTCTTTGAAATTAAGGCAGGATAATTTCCCGAGGTTTAATCTGTATAATTTCATAGAGTATTACATCAATGAATTCTCGGTGGAATATAAAGAAACCGACTTCCTGCTGAACTTTCTGGAAATGCTGTTCAACTTTACCCAGAATGCCGGAGCCAGCATTAAAGAATTTTTAAAATACTGGGATGAAGAAGCTTCAACATATACGATACAGGCTTCTGAAAATATCGATGCGATACAGATCATGACGATCCATAAGGCAAAAGGGCTGGAATTCCCGATTGTTTTCATCCCGATGATGAACAAAAACCGGGATTCGGAATTCACCAACTGGTTTGAAACAGCTACTGACAGCGCTTTGAGATCGGTAAACATCAACCAATTTAGTAAGAATCTTGAAGTATACGATGAAGAGATCGAGATTTTCAACAAGCAGAATGCTTATAAGAACCTGGTGGATAGACTGTGCCTGCAATATGTTGCAACAACTCGCCCTGTCGAACAGCTATTTTTCTATATTCAGAAAGCGAACAAAACATCGAACAATCTTGAACTGCTGGAGTTCCTTCAGTCTAAAAATCCTGAGAACCTTGATGAGTTCGATATCTATGAGATCCATCCCGAAATGCTGAAAAAATATTCTAAGGATAAAGCCTCGCATTTCGAGACCAAAGATATTCCGGCTTTAAAAAACGTCAGCGAAAAAAACACTTCGATCAAAATTGCCACGCCTTCCAAAAATTACCAGGTACGGGTGGAAAAAGTGAGAATCGGGCTTTTTGTTCACGAGCTGCTCTCTCAGATCAACACGGAAAAAGATATCCGCAAAGTCCTGGAATGTTACGTTCTGGAAGGCCATATTACGATTGAAGAAAGCGAAGAAATTCACAGAAACCTGGAAGAGATCATCCGGAATAATGCTGAATTTTTTGATGAAAAATGGGAAGTTATCAACGAAAAAGATATTATGATTACAGAAAACGGGGAAAGCCGTGTCTACCGTCCCGACCGTATCCTTAAAAGTGATGAAGGTTATATTATTGTTGATTTCAAGACGGGTGACCCATCGGCAAAGGATGAAAGGCAGATCGGAAATTACAAAAACATTCTGGAAAAGCTGGGAAGGAAAGTACTGAAAACGCAGCTGATTTATTTATAAACATTAAAAAAGTGGACTCTAAAAAGCCCACTTTTTCTTATTTTATATTTAATTCATTAAGCCGTAGCATCCGGAGTGAAAACCCTTTGTGCCAGTTCCTGATCGAAAAGATACAAGGCTGACGGATTATCGCTTACCATTTTTATTTTGGTCACCAGCTGTGAAGCACTTGCCTCTTCTTCCACCTGTTCGTTGATGAACCATTGCAGAAAAGAAGTGGTCGCAAAATCGCCTTCGTCGTTGGCATTCTTCACAATATTGAAAATACTTCTGGTAACCACTTTTTCGTGGGCCAGCGCTTTTTCAAAGATGTCAATGGCATTAGCGAATTCGTGCGGCGGCTTCGGAATTTCACCGATAATGATTTCTCCACCCACGTCATTTAAATAATCAAACATTTTATCCGCATGCATCAGTTCTTCTTTGCTCTGTACTCTGAAATAATTGGCAATTCCGTCGAGGTCTTTCCCGGAAAACCATGCAGACATAGAAAGATAATATTGTGCCGCATACTGTTCGTGGGCTATCTGTTCGTTAATTAATCCTGCAATTTTTTCGCTTACCATAAGTCATAAATTTAAGGCCAAAATTAGGGAATAAAACCCCGAAATCAAAGGTTTTATATAAAACTAATAAAAAAGAGCGGAATATATTCCGCTCTCCCACACATTAAAAAAATCAAAATTATAAACTACTTATTTTGCATCCGGAGCCGTATTCATCGGCTTATGCATTCTTGGCCCCTTGAATCCTTTTTCTTTCATCGCCATTCTTCTCTGCTCCATTTTTTCTTTTCGGTCTGCCTGCCATTTATCGTATTGCTGAGGCGTAAGAATCTGCTTCATTTCCGCATCCATCTGTGCTCTTTTTGCTTTCATCTGCTCCATTCTTGCCTGGCGTTCCCCTTTGTTTTTTTCAAATTCAGCCTTCATGTCTGCCTTCTTTTTATCATGCAACGCTTTGATCTTATCTACCTGAGACTGATTCAGATTTAAGTCCTTCTGCATCTGTGCCAGATGTTCCTGCTCTCTCTGCTGGAATTTTTCTTTCATTTCCGCTCTCTTTGCCTGTCTCTCCTGAGGAGTCGGAGTCGTTTGCTGAGCCATTGCAAAACTTCCCATTCCGATAAATGCTATCGCTAAAACCAATTTTTTCATATTCTTAAATCTTTAATTATTTATTTTATATCTTTTTGATTATCTGTTAAAACAAAAGTTAAACAGAAAATTTCACAAATAATGTTAAATTTTAATATTAATTATTTAACATGATTAAAATAAAAAGAGCAGATCCTAAAATCTGCCCTCACACCACTTAAATATAATATATGAAATTAATTTTTTGCAAATCCGTTTCGGAAGCCGCCATTTCCTCTGCTTTCTCCACCGCCTCTGTTCTGCTCTCTCGGAGCATGGTTTTCATTTCTTCTGAAACCTCCGTCGTTTCTAAAACCACCTCCATTATTTTCACGTCTAGGGGCCTCTTCCCTTCTTACTTCACCACCTCTAAAACCACCGCCATTATTCTCACGTCTTGGAAGTTCTTCTCTCTTTATTTCGCCTCCTCGGAAACCGCCACCACGGTTGCCACCGCTTTCAGCTCTCTCGGTACGGAATCCCCCATTGGGTCTTACTCCTCCATTATCACCATTTCCTCTGAAGCCGCCATTATTTCTTACTCCCGGGTTATCGTTTCTGAAGATCGGATTTCGGTTCCTATTTTCAGCCTGGTTGCGGAATCCTCCGTTACCGTCTCTTACTGATCCTCTGAAACCGTTGTTTGGTCTGTCGCTTCCTCTTACAATATTAAAAGTAGGGTTATCCATTCTGTGGAATCTTGTCCGGTCTACCCTGTAAATATTGATGTTTATATTTCTGTATCGCGGCATTGGCCTGCAGATCGCTCCGTAATGGGTTCTCCTGTAATCCTGGAAATACGCTACCGGGCTATACCCTCTGTAATAATTATTCTGGAATACGACAAAAACTCTCGGTCCCATAATTCTCTGCAATGCGTAGAATCGGTCGTAATACCATCGGTCCGGGTTATACCGGTAGAAGTTGTTCCATGTAGCAAAGCTTCCGTACAAGGCATTCAGTCTCATAATCTGGTCAATCTGCCAGGGACTCATTCTGTTTTGAGCAAAGAATACATTCCAGTTGATACTGATGATACTGTTTCTGTAATCATTGTAATTGGTCATGTAATAATCCTGTGGATAATAGTCCTGAGGATAATTGTAATAATAATCGTCCGGGAAATAATTCTGATCATCCTGATCACTGTAATATCCTCCGTCATTATCATAATAGCCGTTATCATCCCAGCCGCCGTTTGGATACTGTTGAGCGAACGACAACGTCGCAATACCCAAAGCAAAACCGATCAATATTTTTTTCATTTCTATAGTCGTTAATTGGTTAATATAGCAGAATTCTTAATTCTATCTTTTTGATATAAATAAAAAAAAGAAGTTAAATCGTATGATAAAACTTCTTTTAATTTATTGTTAAATTATTGATAATCAAATATTAAATTTACAATCTCCCACTGTCTTTCACCCAGTAAGCGATCTTTTTATTAAAATCAGACTGTTCTTTCAGGTTTTCGAGATTCAGGTGCATTCTGTATCTCCAGTAGTGCGGGAATACTGCGGGATTATTAATCCTTTCGTTATCCATCTTAGGGTTTACCAGGTTCTGATCCGTAGCAAAGAATTCCTGAATAGGGAAAATCGCCAGCATGGCATTGTTATAAAGATGCTGCTTCATGATAATCTCCGCTAAATGGGCATTAAGTTCTTCCGGGGCTTTGCCGTACTGAACCAACTGCTGATTGAAATACTCCTGGATCAGATCCGGATTTTCTTTCCACCACTGCCGCAGCGTCGAGCTGTCGTGTGAAGAAGCCGTCACCACATTCAGGTAGCCTGCATTTTTCGGATTATAGAAAGGGATATTATCGGAAGGCATCCGCTGAACTTTTAACGCAACAATCGCCAGTTCGTCCATTACCGCCGGAACGCAGTCCGGGACCAGACCGAGGTCTTCCCCGCAGATCAGCATTTTGGTAGCATTGAGGATCACAGGAAGTTTCTCCATGGCCTTTTCCTGCCACAGCTGATCCTGTCTCTTGAAGAAGTAATCATTGTAAAGATCGTAGATTGCTTTCTTCTCCCAATCCGAAAGGAATTTATAAGAATCGGTATAATATACATTGAATCTTGGGTGATATACCACCTGACCGTTTCGTTCTTCACTTAAAAACAGGACATTGGCACAAAGCGAAATCAGCTGTTCTTCAATCGGGTTCGGATTTTTCTTAAAGAAATCGGATAGTTTTCGCTGGGTATCAAATTCTTCTTTAAAGGAATACGTACCGTCGTGGTTATTGCTGATAAATTCCAATGCCTTTTCCCGGTCTTCCCCGAAATAATTCCAAAGAACCTGATCATTGATAAACGGTTTGCAGTATCTGTCGAAATTGAACGGGATATGCCGTGCATTAAATTCTTCCAGAGTAACCGGAATTGCGGGGTAAAAATATCCCAGAATTCCCTGGGTAGCGGAAACCGGCATTCTCCAGATCCGGAAAAATCCTAAAATATGGTCGATCCGCATGGCATCAAAATACTGTTCTAATGCTTTGAACCTGTTTTTCCACCATTTATAATCATCCGCTTTCATGGCTTCCCAGTTGTAAGTCGGAAATTCCCAGTTCTGCCCCAGTTCCGTAAACTGATCCGGCGGTGCACCGGCCTGGAAATCCATTCCGAACAGTTCCGGTTCCGTCCAGGCTTCTACAGAATGTCTGTAAATCCCGATCGGCAGGTCTCCTTTTACAGAAACTCCCAGGTTGTGGGTATAACCAATCGCTTCTTTCAGCTGCCTGTGAAGCTGATACTGCACCCATGCATGAAGCATCGACGCATCATAATCTTTGCTTTTCGCCGTGAAGAATGCAGCTACTTTTCCGGCAATATATTTTTTATGGGTTTTCCATTCGTTGAAATTCGGAGTGCTGTACTTATCTCTCAGCACACAGAATGCAGCATACGGAATCAGCCAGCTTTCGTTATCTTTAATGAATTTTTTAAAGTTTCTGTCCTTGTAGATCTTTTCCTTATCATGATTAAAAATGGCTTTAAGATATTTCCATTTTCCCGCAATCATTTTTTCGTAATCGATAAGCTCCAATGCGTTCAGCTCAGCTTTTTCTGCCTGATATTCTTCCAACAGACTTTCCGGCAGCTTAAAATCAAGATTTTCCAGGGAAATGTACTGCGGATGCAGCGCATATACGGAAACCGCAGCGTAAGGGTACGAGTCCGTCCATGAATAATTGGCGGTCGTATCGTTGATCGGCAGGATCTGGATAATACCGAGACCGGTTTCATTGGTCCAGTCTGCGAGCTTTTTAAGATCGGAAAATTCTCCGACACCGAAGCCGTCTTCCGTCCTCAAAGAGAAGATAGGAACGGCAACCCCTGCATCATGATACATCTGATACAGCTTAAATTTAAAGTAATGATTGGAGATGACCTGAAGAACATCTTTCTGCTGATTCGGCACCGCAAACCGGTTTTCACCGTTCTCCACATCAATTACTTTTCCTTCCGTACTGTTGTAAAGACAATATTTGTACTGAATAAATTCGTTCTCAGGAATTTCGAGCGACGTCTCCCAGATTCCGAAATCGGTCTGTGACAGGTAAATAGCTTTTTCATAGTCCCAGTTCCCCAATGAAGCCGTACTTCCGAATAAAACAATCTTCCAGTCCGGATGATATAACGGAGCTTCTATTCTGAATAAATGGGTATGTTTTTTCAGGACGGAAATTTTTTCCGGCTTAAAGGTGTTCAGCTTATTGTGAAGAATTTTATTATTTAAATAGTTTTCCGGAAAATTCTTATTGTTCCATTCGTCGAAAATGACAAATTCTTTATAGTTGTGCGGAAAATTCAGCTGATGCGGAACAAATTCTTCCCGAAGGACCTTTCCCCTGTCATCCACCAGCCGGTACTGATAGGAAATCGATCTGGAAAAATAATCCACCTCGCATTTCCACAATCCATTTTCCCCGTAAAACATAGCATGAGTCTGCTGTACAGCACCTTCATCATTGATCACCAACTGCAACTGCTCGCCGACTTTTGTACTGTAACCTACATTAAAGTATAGCTTCATTTATATTTTTTTTATAAAAATACGTTATAATCCTGAAAAAGAAAACTTATTGAATATCAAATATTCATTAAAAAAACCTTTCCAAAAGGGTTGAAAAGGTTTTTAAGTTTTACTTAAAAGCAAAGATTATTCCGAAACCAGAATTTTCTTGTTCAGTAATATTTTTCCCGCTTCGTCGGTAATGCTTACCAGATAGGCGCCGCTTACCAGGTTTTTAAGATGAACCTGTTGATTCAGGGAGCCGTCTTTTACCGATAAATTCTGCTTCATCACATTTTTTCCGGAGAGATCGAAAACATTCAGCCGGATATTTCCTTTTACGGATTTGTCGTGGACGTTTATATTGATCAGCTGATCTTCTACTCTTGTAGGATAAATATCAAGGTTGGCAAAAACCGTATTCGAGACAGCCCGGTCATTTGCAAAATATTTGCTGGCCAGATCATAAATATGTAAGTTCTGCCCACCTTCCATCGGTCTTGCCTGTAAAGTATTGAGATCTACTTCATAGAGAGAAGCACCTTTGGCACTGGCGATCACTACTTTCCCTTTTGAATTCACTGCTGAACCGTTCACAGAATAATGATCCGGAATACCGGAGATCTTTCCGACAAATTTTGCCTTCAGTTCTTTTGTTGAAATTTTGAATACATTTCCTGAAGCCGAAAAAATGTAGAAATTGTTATCGGCATCGGCAATCATATCACCTCCAAAACCGGTTTCAACAATTGTGAAAGAGTTTTTGCCGTTGGAAGCATCATCTTTAATAATTCCCAGATCATTTACCACATATTGGCTGCCTTTTCTGCTGATCTGCAAAAACTGAGTTCCCGCATTATTTACTGCATAAATATTCCCGTCGTATCCGGTGGCCATTCTTGTAAAATGGGAATTGATATCGCACGAGGTTACTCTTGCCACGTTGTTTTCTACCAAAGTGATTTCTTTTGTTTTTGCATTTAAAACATAGATATTGGAGGAAAACATCGGCATATAGACGAGATTGTTGTTGTATGGATCATAAGCCAGGGTTGCCATATTCACGGCCTGGGCATTATTATACGTGTTTTTATCTTCAGCCACTGAGCCGTTTCTGCTTTGTGAAAATACGTTTGCCTGAGTATCCGACGTAAAAACGGTTTCTCCTGAAGTCCCACTTGTTCCGTCAATGGCCCGGAAATCATTGAAAACGATATTCGGGGTATCTTTTCCGACCAAAGCAAAGAAGTCCTGCTGTGCAAAAGCGTTCGCGCCTGTCAATAACAAGAATAAAGGTAGTAAATGTTTTTTCATAGTATTTAAATTTAATGTTTAATCATTTTAGTATGACTAAGTTACATAATTTTAGAATTGATTGAGAAAAAATTTTGAGGTTGAGGCAAAGACTGATGTTCGGATTTTATATAATGTGAACCCGAAGTAGAAATCGGATTAATCGGCTGGAAGAAGGATGCTGGATGCTGGAAGTTTCTGACTCACCAAAGTGAATGCTGCTCTCTTACATAAATAAACAACTGAAAACAAAATAAACACAATTGATTTGGAATTATATAATACTTCCAAAGTTTAATCATAAAAAAACTCCCACAAAACGTTGTGAGAGTTTATATCTGAATATTTTTTATATTAGTTCAAGACGTATGAAGTTCCGTCTCTTCCGTCTTTCAGCTCGATGCCTTCTGCAAGCAGCTTATCACGAATCTGGTCGGACAGTTCGAAATTCTTCGATTTCCTGGCCTGGTTTCTGAGCTCGATCAAAACTTTCAGTGTCTGATCGAGTTTTTCATTGTTGTTTTCTTCAATGGTCTGAAGTCCTAGTACGTCAAAAATCAAAGCATTCAGCGTAGATTTCAGGTCCTCTAAATCTTTAGTCGAAATGGTTTCTTTGCCGTCATTTAAAGCAAAAATGTATTTTACCACTTCAAACAGATGTGCGATCAGTACCGGAGAATTGAAGTCATCCGTTAATGCATCGTAAGCTTTATTTTTCCATTCCTCCAAACTGAAACCGGATTGTTTTTCGTCATTCGGAACGATTGAGTTCAGTACTTTTACCGCTTCCATTAATCTGATAAACCCTTTCTCACTGGCCAGCATCGCATCATTGGAAATATCCAGCACGCTGCGGTAATGCGCCTGCAGGAAGCAGAAACGCACGATTGACGGATGGAAAGGCTTTTCAAAGAAATCATTTTCACCGGTTACCAGCTGCATCGGCAGGATGTAGTTTCCGGTGGATTTGCTCATTCTCTGGGAGTTCATGGTGAGCATATTGGCGTGCATCCAGTAATTTACCGGAGCGGCGTCATTACAGGCTTTCCCCTGTGCAATTTCACATTCATGGTGCGGGAATTTAAGGTCCATTCCTCCGCCGTGGATATCGAAAGTTTCGCCCAGATATTTGGTACTCATTGCTGTACATTCCAGGTGCCATCCCGGAAACCCTTCGCCCCAAGGCGAATTCCATCGCATGATGTGTGCCGGGGAAGCTTTTTTCCAAAGGGCAAAATCCTGCGGATTTTTCTTTTCCCCCTGCCCGTCTAGGTCACGGGTGTTGGCAAAAAGCTCTTCGATATTCCTTTTGGATAATTCTCCGTAGTTCAGTCCTCTTTTATTGTATTCCAGCACGTCGAAATAAACCGATCCGTTGCTTTCGTAAGCAAAACCTCTTTCGATTAATTTTTGGGTCAATTCGATCTGTTCCACGATATGCCCCGTCGCTGTAGGTTCAATATTCGGTGGCAGCAGATTGAAAAGCTCCAGCACTTTATGAAAATCTACGGTATATTTCTGTACGATTTCCATCGGCTCCAGCTTCTCCAGACGGGTTTGTTTTACGAAACGGTCGTTGTTTACATCACCGTCATCGGTAAGGTGGCCGGCATCCGTAATATTTCTGACATATCGCACTTTATATCCAAGATGCATCAGACTTCTGTAAATGAAATCGAAGGAGAGGAAAGTTCTCACATTTCCCAAATGCACGTTGCTGTAAACGGTGGGTCCACAAACGTACATTCCCACGTTTCCTTCTAAGATGGGTTTAAATATTTCTTTTTCGCCTGCAAGCGAGTTGTATATTTTTAATTGCATGATTGTATTCAAAGTTCTAAGTTTAAAATTTAAGGTTGTTCAACAGGTTATCGGTTACAACAGATAATGGTTGTAATGAAAATCTTATGTGAAACTTTTTTAAATTTTATCATTCTAATTTTATTTCCAAAAAACTTCATGCTTAAAAGCCAACAAGAATTCGATAATATTTAGTTCTATTAACCTCATTCTTTTCTGAAAGACATTTTGAAGTTTATGTTTTATACCATTTAATTTAAAATTACGCTTTTGCTTAATCCAATTTTGCATGGCTCCCTACATAATGAAGGAATTCCTGTCTGGTAATCGGATTAGTTCGGAAAATCCCGCTTAATTCCGCCGTAATGGTTGAACTTGCCGTATCTTTTATTCCTCTACAGTTTACGCAAAGATGCTTAGCATCGATGATACAGGCTACATCTTTGGTTCCCAGGGCTTCCTTTAAAGCGTCCACGATCTGCATCGTCAGTCTTTCCTGAACCTGCGGTCTTTTCGCATAATAATCAACGATCCTGTTGATTTTTGAAAGGCCGATAACTTCACCGTTTGAGATATAAGCTACGTGTGCCCTTCCGATAATCGGTAAAAAGTGGTGCTCGCAGAACGAATATACGGTAATATCTTTTTCCACCAGCATCTGGCGGTATTTATATTTATTTGAAAAGGTAGAAATTCCCGGCTTATTTTCAGGAAGAAGGCCTCCGAAAATTTCATTTACATACATTTTCGCAACCCGTCTTGGAGAGTCTTTTAAGGAATCGTCTGTCATATCCATTCCCAGTGTTTCCATAATTTCTCCAAAAAGTTCGGTAATTTTTTCTATCTTCTCTTCCGGTGATTTATCAAAAGCATCTTCCCGTATAGGCGTATGTTCTTTTCCTGTGAAAATATCATCGTCGTTATCCGTAAAATCAACCATTTTTATTTAATTTGCACAAAAATACGGATAAAATTTATTCGTCATATTTAATTTGGCCGAAAAACATTATCTTTCGCCTCCACTATCATTTTTACCCCATGATTATTGCTGAAGAAGTACAAAACGACTCCCAGAAAAAGGAATTTTTAGAGTTTCCGGCAAGGCTTTACCAACAGGACAAGAATTACATCAGACCGCGGAATATCGATATTGAAGAGGTCTTTAATCCAGAAAAAAACAAATTCTTTAAAAGCGGAGAATGTACCCGGTTTTTATTTAAAAATAAGAAAAATGAAACAGTGGGAAAAGTTGCGGTTTTTATCAATGAAACCTATCATCAGCAACAGCCTACCGGAGGAATCGGATTTTTCGACTGTATCAACGATCAGGCTACGTCTGATTTTATTTTTGACCACTGTAAAAGCTGGCTTCAGCAGAGAGGAATAGAAGCAATGGACGGACCCATTAATTTCGGGGAGCGTGATAAATTCTGGGGACTGGTAATCGAAGGTTTTATCGAGCCTCTGTACGGAATGAACTACAATTTTCCTTATTACAAGGATCTTTTTGAAAATTATGGATTCAAGATCTACTTTGAGCAGCTTTGTTTCTCCCGGCCGATCTTCGCGGAAGTATCCCGGGTTTTTACAGTGATGCATGCGAAACACAGCAAGAATCCTGATATTTCGGCAAAGCCGATGACAAAAAATAACCTAGGGAAATTCGCAAAGGATTTTACCGAAATCTATAATAAAGCCTGGGCTGCACACGGTGAAGGGAAACGCATGGAAGAATCGAAAGTCCTGAAAATGTTTAAAACGATGAAGCCGATCATCAATGAGCATATTTCATGGTTTGTGTATGAGAAAGAGAAGCCGGTTGCAATGTGGATGAATCTTCCGGACACCAATCAATGGTTTAAATACCTGAACGGAAAGTTCGGACTTTGGGAAAAGCTGAAATTTTTATGGCTGAAGAAATTCAGAAAAAATGAAAAGATGATTGGTCTTGTATTTGGAGTGGTTCCGGAGTGGCAAAGAAAAGGCCTTGAAGGATACATGATCTGGGAAGGCACACAGCATCTGAGAAAGCATACCGACTTTAAAGTGACCGAAATGCAGTGGATCGGTGATTTTAATCCAAAAATGATAAGAATTGCTGAAAACCTTGATACCACCGTAACCAGGAAACTGGCGACCTACCGGTATCTTTTTGATCGAAATAAAGATTTTGAAAGGCACCCTGAATTGTAATGTAAATCAAATTCTACCGTAATGACCTCAATCATTGTTTTAATTATTATTTTTCTGCTTTTTCTTTTATCAATTCCGGCCATCATTTTTTTGATCGCTTACCTTGCAGCAAGAAGCCGCAGAAAAAAACAGCAGCTTTTGCTTGAACAGATCGGTACTCCCGAATATTATGCTTTTGTACGTTACAATATGGGAAATGCCCAGAGCGAATTTTTTAAAATCAAAGCTTTCCAGGGCAGCGGTATGATCTATATAGAAGGTGACCGTATTCATTTTGTAGACACTTTACATCAGCATCCTTATACATTCCCGTTGCAGGAAAGCATCATCAGATGGGAAGATATCAATATAGTCAACGGACTTTTAAAATGGTTTTCGGTACAGGATCAGGAAACAAAGTATTATTTCAACATCGAAAGCGGAATGTTTATCTTCAATCTGAATTCTTCAAAACCGACGACCCACAGTGTTTTTGAAAAACTTTTGCAATATCAGAGCGAAATCCGTTAATTCCAAACAAAAAAAAGTCCTGCTTTCGACAGGACTTTCAAAAGATTCATTTTACTTTATTAGAATAGCGCTCCGGCTACTTTTTTAATATTATCGCTTTTCCCCATGGAGTAAAAGTGCAATACCGGAACTCCGAAATCCAGAAGTTCCTTACATTGCGCGATCGCCCATTCGATACCGATCTGCTTCACGGCTTCGTTGTTTTTAGCATGCTCCACTTCATTGATCAACTCTTCCGGCAAATCGATTTTAAAGATCTGCGGTAAGATTTTCAGGTGTTTTTTGGTGGCAATTGGTTTGATCCCCGGAATGATCGGCACCGTGATTCCCATTTCACGGGCTTTTTTTACGAATTCGATATATTTTTTATTATCAAAGAACATTTGGGTAACAATGTAATCGGCACCAGCATCTACTTTCTGCTTCAGCCATTTCAGGTCGTAATTCATGGAAGGGGCTTCCATATGTTTTTCGGGATAGCCTGCTACACCTATACAGAATTTATTGTGCTCCTCACATTCTTTTTCTTCATTATGCAGGTATTTCCCTCTTCCCAGGTTATTGATCTGATGCACCAGGTCCATCGCACTGGCATGTCCGCCGGAGGTTGGCTCAAAATACTGATGCCCTTTCATCGCATCCCCCCTTAAAGCCATTACGTTATCGATCCCCAGATACATACAGTCGACCAGCAGGTATTCGGTTTCTTCTTTTGTAAAGCCGCCGCACAGCAAATGCGGAACGGTGTCTACATTGTATTTATGCTGAATAGCCGCACAGATCCCCAAGGTTCCGGGACGCATCCGGGTGATCCGGCGTTCCATCAGCCCGTTTCCTTTGTCGATGTAAATATATTCTTCCCTTGAAGTCGTTACATCAATAAAAGGCGGCTTAAATTCCATTAACGGATCGATGTTTCTGTAAAGGTCTTCGATTCCGATTCCTTTCTGTGGCGGAACAACTTCGAGGGAAAATAAAGGTTTTCCGTTTGCGTTTTTTATGTGGTCGGTGATTTTCATTTTATTTTTTATTGCTTGTTGAAAGTTGCCGGTCAGTGGAATGATAATACATCCAGCAACAATTAACCCTTCACTATTCTATTAATCTGCTAAATTCGGTGACAGCCATTTTCTCGCTTCCTGCAAAGAAATTCCTTTTCTTACGGAATAATCTTTCAACTGGTCTTCTGCGATTTTTCCCAAGCCGAAATATTTGGCGTGCGGGCTTCCGAAATAATACCCGGAAACCGAAGCGGTCGGGAACATTGCTAAACTTTCCGTTAAGTACACCCCGATGTTTTCTTCCACTTTTAGAAGATCCCAGATGGCATGCTTTTCCAAATGGTCCGGGCAGGCCGGATAGCCGGGAGCCGGACGGATTCCTTTGTACTTTTCGGCAATCAGTTCTTCGTTGGTTAAGTTTTCCTGATTGGCATAACCCCAATATTCGGTTCTTACTTTTTTATGTAAAAATTCGGCATAGGCCTCTGCAAAACGGTCAGCCAAGGCTTTCACCATAATCGCGTTGTAATCATCGTTGGCTTTTTCATATTCTTCAGCCAGTTCATCGGTTCCAAAACCTGTAGTTACACAGAAAGCCCCCATGTAATCAGTTTTTCCGGAACTTTGGGGAGCGATGAAATCACTTAAAGCCAGGTAATCTTTTCCTTTGGAACGCTGCGCCTGCTGTCTGAGCGTAATAAATTTCACCTGCTGCTCATGATTTTCATTGAAGATCAGAATATCATCCGTTTCATTGGAGTTGGCTTTAAAAATCCCGAAAATCGCTTTTGCCGTCAGTAATTTTTCGTCTAGAATCCTTTTTAAAATTACCTGAGCATCTTTAAACAGTTCTGTTGCCTGTGCTCCCACCACCTCATCTTCAAGGATATTCGGATATTTGCCGTGTAGGTCCCAGCTTCTGAAGAATGGCGACCAGTCGATAAAGGGCAGCAATTCTCTTAAATCCTGATTTTCAACAACCGTAATTCCCAGTTGATTAGGTGTGAAGATCTCTTCATTTTGCCAATCGATTTTAAACTTATTCTTTCTCGCTTCTTCTATTGAAACATAGTCTTTTTCTACCTGCCTGTTCAGGAATTTTTCGCGGAATTCCGAATAGTCATTCTTTAAGTCTTCCACATACTCTTTATTCCGGTCGCCCAGCAATGAGCTTACTACGTTTACGGCTCTGGAAGCATCATTTACATGGACTACGGCATTTTTATATTTCAGATCAATCTTTACCGCCGTATGTGCTTTTGACGTGGTGGCTCCGCCGATCAGCAAAGGAAAATTCAGGTTTTGTCTTTCCAGCTCGGAGGCGATATAGACCATTTCGTCGAGACTTGGCGTGATCAGTCCGCTCAGCCCGATAACATCCACTTTTTCTTCAATCGCTGTCTGGATAATTTTTTCAGCAGGTACCATTACGCCCAAATCAACAATTTCATAGTTGTTGCATCCCAATACCACACTTACGATATTCTTTCCTATGTCATGAACATCGCCTTTCACCGTAGCCATCAGGATTTTCCCGTTGGCGGGTTTGGATCCGTCCTTTTCCGCTTCAATAAAAGGCTGTAAATAGGCCACCGCTTTTTTCATTACCCTTGCCGATTTTACTACCTGCGGCAGGAACATTTTCCCGCTTCCGAACAAATCTCCGACAACTCCCATTCCGGTCATCAGATTAATTTCAATAACATGTAGCGGTTTTGCGGCCTGCTGTCTGGCTTCTTCCACATCCTCTTCGATGAACCGGTCGATTCCTTTTACCAGAGAATGGGTGATTCTTTCCTGTAGAGGTTTTGTACGCCATTCCAGTTCTTCAACTTTTTCTTTTTTAACGGATTTGTGCTTTTCGGAATAGTCCAGAAGCCTTTCGGTGGCATCTTCCCTTTTATCAAGAATAACATCTTCTACCAGCTCCAGAAGCTCTTTATTGATTTCATCGTACACTTCCAGCATCGCCGGGTTTACGATTCCCATATTCATTCCTGCCTGGATCGCATGGTAAAGGAACACGGAGTGCATCGCTTCTCTTACGGTATCATTTCCTCTGAATGAAAAGGAAACGTTGGAAACCCCACCGCTTACCGATGCATACGGAAGGTTTTGGCGAACCCATCTCGTTGCTTCAATAAAATCGATGGCATTCCGGCGGTGTTCATCCATCCCTGTTGCTACAGGAAATATATTTAAATCGAAAATAATATCTTCTGCCGGGAAATTTAAACGATTGACCAGAATATCATAGGAACGTTTTGAAATTTCAAGTCTTCGTTCATACGTATCCGCCTGCCCTACTTCATCAAATGCCATTACAATTACGGCGGCCCCATATCTCTTGATGGCCTTGGCCTGTTTAATAAATTCTTCCTCCCCTCCTTTTAAGCTGATGGAATTCACAACGCATTTTCCCTGCGCGACCTGCAATCCCGCTTCAAGGATTTCCCATTTCGAAGAGTCGATCATCAGGGGAATTCTGGCAATATCCGGTTCGGAAGCAATCAGATTTAAAAATTTGATCATGGAAGCTTTCCCATCGATCAGCCCATCGTCAAAATTAACATCCAGAATCTGCGCACCGCCTTCTACCTGGTGGCGTGCAATATCCAATGCTTCTCCGAATTTTTCCTCTTTTATTAATCTTAAAAACTTTTTCGACCCGGCAACATTGGTTCTCTCCCCAACATTGATAAAATTGCTTTCCGGTGTAATAATCAAAGGCTCCAGCCCTGATAATCTTAAATATTTCATCAATTTATTATTCTTCTAAAATATAGTATGCGTTATTCGCATTCTGCTTCAGCAAGTCCACATGCTTTCCTAAAGCAGTAAAAATCGGAAACCGCTTATAGCCGAGATCATGTTCCCTTGCAAATTCTTCGATTTCCTCGGTAATTTCATTATAATAAGCATAACTGTAATTTGGGAAAAGGTGATGGGCTACGTGAAAGTTGAAATTTCCCAGCACATTCCGTACAAACCAGTTGTTTTCTTTTAAATCATTGGTCACTTCCAGTTGATGGCGGATCCAGCTGAACGGCAATCCGTTCTTTTCATCAAGCTTCGGAAAAGCATTATCGGGAAGCGGATGCAGCGGCAACAGGACAAACAGGGCAAAAATACTTGCTGCAATCACCTGTAAAAACCATGCTCCCAAAGCCAGCCCGATTGAGACTTTGAAAAACAGGATGGGAACGGCAATCTGATAGAAAAAGTAAAATAGCTTATAAGCAACCATTTTAACTTTCTCTTTTATCGGAATTGCTCCCTGGGTTTTCAGGATTACTCTTTCCTTATCAAAAAAGTCCCGGAAATCCCTGATGAACATCCAGTTGAAAAGGTACAGCGGATAGACCAGAAAGAAAAACCGGTGCTGGTATTTCTGGATGCCTTTCGCTTTTATCCACGGCACGATCAGCAGCAGTCCGCTTTGTTCGATGTCCGTATCCCAGCCGTCTACATTAGGATACGCATGATGGCTGGCGATATGCCTTTTCTTCCAGATATAAGAGTTGGCTCCTACAAAATCAAAGATTTGCAGCACCACGCTGTTAAGTTTTTTATTTTTAAAAATATTATTATGTGCTGCTTCGTGAATTAAATTTAAATAAATCAAAACCAGTGAAATCCCCATCAGCACAAAGCTTGAGATGTATACCCACGGCCGGTCGGCATTAAACAGAGCAAATACATATAAACCGAAATAGACCAAAGGAAGAATGACTGCTTTGATCTGAATATAAATATCGCGGTTTTCTGGAATGGATTCTACTCTTCGGTTCACTTTTTTCCTTAGTTCATTAAACAGTTTGGCATCTTCCGAATCTTTTAAGTAAATAGGTTTTTCCATTATATTAAATTTTGCGTGATAACTTAAATATAACAGTAAAAATTGTTCCCTTCTATTCTTATTTCATCAAAAATTTCACATTAAATTCAAACAAATTCTTTCCGTTTTCTCGGCGGATATTGGGCTACCAAATCTGCGATGGCCTTGATGTGCTCCGGTGTTGTTCCACAGCAGCCTCCGATGATGTTGATCAGTCCTTTTTCAGCATATTCCTTAATCTGTCCGGCCATGTCTTCCGGCGTTTCATCATATTTCCCGAAAGCATTTGGCAGTCCTGCATTCGGATAGGCTGACACATGGAATTCCGAATTGTGCGCCAGTGTTTCCAGATAAGGCGTCAATTGATTGGCTCCCAACGCACAGTTGAACCCTACACTCAGCAAATTCAGATGGGAAACGGAGATCAGGAATGCTTCTGCCGTCTGCCCGCTCAGCGTTCTTCCCGAAGCATCGGTGATGGTTCCGGAAACCATGATCGGGATTTTGATCCCTCTTTCATCCTGAAGTTCATCAATCGCAAATAATGCGGCTTTGGCATTCAGCGTATCGAAGATGGTTTCCACCAGCAGAATATCGGAGCCGCCATCCAAAAGTGCTTCACACTGCTGTTTGTAAGCAATTCTCAGTTCCTCAAAGGTAATGGCTCTGTACCCGGGATCATTCACATCCGGACTTAAGCTTGCCGTCCTGTTGGTAGGGCCAATGGATCCGGCGACGAATCTCGGTTTATCAGGGTTTTTAGCGGTGTATTCATCACAGGCCTTTCTGGCGATTTTTGCCGATTCATAATTTAAATCATACACCAGATCTTCCATGTGGTAGTCAGCCATTGCAATCGTGGTTCCCGAAAAGGTATTGGTTTCGATAATATCCGCGCCTGCCTCCAGATATTTTTTGTGGACTTCTTCGATCGCATGGGGCTGGGTAAGGGACAACAAATCATTGTTTCCTTTTACCGGATGCTCCCAGTTTTTGAAACGTTCGCCACGGTAGTCTTCTTCTTCAAATTTGTACCGTTGCAGCATGGTGCCCATTGCTCCGTCGAGAATTAAAATTCTTTCGGATAGTGCTTTGTATAGTTGTTCTGAGTTTTTCATTTTTCTTTTTTTTGCCCTGAAGGGGCTTTATCATTAGCATTGGGTACAGCCCAATGTTTAAATTATTTACCTATCACTAAAAAGCCCTGAAAGGGCGGAGTCATTAATCCCAGACGTATTCCTCATTGTATTCCACATTATATTTTTTAAGAAACGCCCGATATTCGTCCTGAAAATTTTTTATTTTGTGATGTTCTTCCTGTTTCTTAATATAAGCCGTCACAATCTCAATTTCGGTAGGATTTACCGAAAATGCTCCATAGCCGCTTTGCCAATAAAAAGAAGAGAATTTTGCATCTTTGGTTTTCATCCATTGGGATGAAGAAGACTTTAATTCTTCCAATAATTTAATCAAAGTAATTTTCTTTGATAACAAACATAAAATATGAACATGATCTTTATAACCGCCAACCTGAATAGGATTACACTCTAAATTTTTACATACGCCGCCTAAGTAGTTGAACAGTTCCTCTTTAATATCATCAGAAATAAGAGGTTCTCTGTTTTTTGTACTGAATACGATATGGATATAAATTTTATTCAGAGATTTTGGCATGTTCTAATTTTTATTTTTTACCTGCGGCTCTACCACAGGCTGTTGATTTCACTCTTTCAGGGCTTTGCTGCTTCACATTTTTTTTATACCTACGGCTGCACCGCAGGCTGTTGATTTCGCCCTTTTAGGGCTTTGCTGCTTTACATTTTATTTTATACCTGCGGCTGCACCGCAAGCTGTTGATTTCGCCCTTTCAGGGCTTTGATGCTTTATATTTTATTTTTATACCGGCGGCTGCACCGCAGGCTGTTGATTTCGCCCTTTCAGGGCTTTGCTGCTTTTATTTTTATACCTACGGCTGTACCGCAGGCTGTTGATTTCGCCCTTTCAGGGCTTGCAATTGAATCAATCCAACGCCTGTTTCAGATCCGCAATAATATCATCCACATGTTCCAAACCGACTGAGCAGCGAACCAATCCTGCCGTGATTCCAACTTCGTTTCTTTCATCGTCGGTTAATTTGGAGTGGGTGGTGGATGCAGGATGCGTAACGATGGTTCTCGTATCTCCGAGATTGGCAGAAAGGGAACACATTTTAATTTTATTCAAAAAGTTTCTTCCCCCTTCGATACCGCCTTTGATTTCGAAGGCAACGATATTTCCACCCAGTCTCATCTGTTTTTTGGCAATTTCATAGCTGGGATGAGATTTCAGGAAGGGATATTTTACCAATTCCACATTCGGATGGCTTTCTAAAAATTCTGCTACTTTCAAGGCATTTTCACAATGTTTTTCAACACGAATAGCTAATGTTTCCAGACTTTTGGACAATACCCACGCATTGAAAGGCGACATCGCCGGTCCTGTATTTCTTGCGAACAGGTAAATTTCACGGATCAGATCTTCTCTGCCGACTGCTACGCCTCCTAAAACCCGACCCTGACCGTCGATTAATTTTGTTGCAGAATGCACTACGATATCAGCTCCATATTTAATGGGCTGTTGCAGATAAGGCGTCGCGAAACAATTATCCACAATGAAGATCAGATTGTGTTTCTTAGCAATTTGCCCGAAAAACTCCAGATCCAACACCTCAATCGCGGGATTGGTAGGCGTTTCCAGGTATAGGATTTTCGTGTTTGGCTGAATGTACTTTTCAACATTTTCGGCATCTTCCGCTTTGAAGTAGGTGGTTTCAATATTCCATTTCGGGAAATACTTGGTGAACAAGGTGTGCGTAGAACCGAAAACCGACTGGCAGCTTACGATATGATCGCCCGCGTTCAGGAGGGTGGCAAACGTTGAATAAATCGCAGCCATTCCTGTCGCAAAAGCATAACCTGCTTCAGCACCTTCCATTTTTGTTATTTTATCGGTGAATTCCGTTACGTTTGGATTAGAGAAACGGCTGTATAAATTTTTTGGCTTTTCCTCCGCAAAACTCGCCCGCATATCTTCCGCATCTTCAAATACGAAGCTTGACGTAAGAAAAAGCGGCGTCGAATGCTCATCAAACGGGGTTCTCTCCGTTTGGGTTCTTATGGCAAGGGTTTCAAAATTTTCCATACTCTATTTATTTTACCAATGGAACAGTGTATCAATGGAACAATTCAATATCATGACTGATTCGGCATGCCAATTAAATCAGCGGTAAATTGCTACATTTTTAAATTGCTACACTATTGCATTGCTCTATTGTTACATTATTTTATTTCGTTTCACTGACTCTTAAAATGTCTCCGAATACCCCTCTTGCGGTTACTTTCGCTCCGGCTCCGGCTCCCATGATCACGATCGGGTTTTCGCCGTAACTTTCAGTATAGATTTCGAAGATGGAATCAGATCCTTTTAATTGGCCTAAAGCCGAGCCAGCAGGAACAGAAATCAGATTTACATCCAGTTCCCCTTTATCTTTCTGAAGGTCTCCGTGAAGATCTCCTACATATCTCAGAACATGGCCCGGTGCCTGGTTTTCTTTGATTTTCTGATACTCTTCATCCAGTTCCTCCAATCTGGAAAGGAATTCTGATTTTGAGATATCCAGCAGGCTTTCAGGAACAAGATTCTGGATTTTGATGTCATTGAATTCATTGATCAGGTCGAGTTCTCGTGCCAGGATGAGCAGCTTTCGGGCAACATCGTTTCCGGACAGATCTTCTCTGGGATCAGGTTCGGTATATCCTTTCTCCAATGCCTCAGTGATGATGGTGGAAAACTTTTCGTCTCTCAAAGAAAAATTATTAAAGACGTAGCTTAATGTTCCGGAGAACACCCCTTTGATTCTTGTGATATTTTCTCCTGAAAGATGAAGAAGCTTGATGGTATCAATTAAAGGCAAACCGGCTCCCACATTGGTTTCATAGAGGTAACGTCTGTTATTCTTATTTAATGTATATCTCAGTTTACGGTATTCCTCAATCGGAAGGGTGTTGAAGATTTTGTTCGATGACACCAGATCAAACCCGTTTTCGGCCAATGCATGATAATTGTGCACAAAATCTTTACTCGCTGTATTATCTACAACAATTAAGTTTTCCAGCTGATTTTCTTTTGAGAACCGGATGAGCTCCTGAACGTTCGACGGATTTTTCGCCGTCTCTACCTCATCTGTCCAGTTTGCACTGAAGCCTTTTTTGTTAAAAGCTATTTTTTTGGAATTGGCAACGGCTACCACTTTAAGATCAATCTTTTTACGCCTTCTGATTTCTTCTGAAGATTCCAGGACCTGCTCTATTAAAGTTTTTCCGACATTTCCATGACCGATGATGGCCAAATGCACGGTTTTCGGTTTTTTGGAAATTTCAGATTCGATAATGTTTTTTGCTTTTTCATCCTGAGAGGAGGTTACAACAATGTTTACCCTTTTTTCCGCTGCAATCTGGTTAAGGAGCAATGGAAAGACATTGTTCCGTGCCAACTCTGCCAATACTTTGTTGAAATCTTCAGCCACAAAGCCAATAACCGATACATTATTTATGCTGTAGATCTGGGATACTTTCCCTGATTTTCTTTCTGCCTCAAATTCGTCAATCAGGCAATTCACCGCTTTTTCAGAATCGCTTTCCTGTACGAGGATGGAAATTCCGTTTTCGATAGCCTGCTGGGAAATGACTCCCACACTGATTCTCGCTAAGGTCAGCGCCTTAAAAATCCGTCCGTCGATTCCGATTTCGCCTAAGAAATCTTCTCCTTCAAATTTGATGATGGACCTGTTTTTCAAAAATTTTATTTCGTTTGCATTATTCTTCATCGTCTACAAAATATTTTTAATGATCGTATTTAATTGTTCGTATTCCATTAAGAAGGCATCGTGCCCATGTATTGACTGTATTTCATGATAGGAAACCTGATCCTTATGCTCTTTTAACTTGTGATAGCACATTCGAATTTCAGAGGACGGAAAAAAAAGGTCCGTGTTTACTGAAACCAGATGAATCCGGGCTTTAATGTCTTTCAAACGGGATTCCTCGGCATTAATATTCATCAGCAAATGATTCATTAATTTATAAGATTTCAAACTAAATCTTTCGTTTAAGGCATTTCCGTGATAAACCAGCCAGTCCTCAGATTCAAGTCTCTGCTTTTCCTGACTGTATTTATTTCTGAACCTTTCATTTAACGATTCCGATGTACGGTAACACAGCATCGCATGGATCCGGGCTTTTTGCAGGGGCTGGTCTTCCTGATTCAGTAAAAATTTCTGAACGAGACACTGTGCATGAAGCCAGTCGTGGGTTTTGAAATCACAGGCAATGGGAATAAAGATCTCAGCAAGTCCTGGATTTTTAACGAGCATTTCCCAGCCGATTCCTCCTCCCAGCGAGCCTCCGATAATAGCATATAATTTTTTGATCTGTAAAATTTCGATCCCTTTCAAGAAGATGTTGGCAATATCTGAAGGGGTAAAATCTTCATATTCATCAATAAAAAAATCATCGTAGCCGTTTCCGGGAATATTGAAACACAGAACCGTATACTGATCCGTACCGATCACCTGATGATTTCCGATCAGCTTTTTCCACCACCCTCTTTCTCCGGAAACTTCCGAATTTCCGGTGAGTGCATGATTAACCAAAATAACAGGTGCAGAAAACAGTTCTTTTCCGAAAAGCTGATAGCTTAACGGAATATCGTATTCCCTGCCGGAATTTGTGCGATACGAAAAGGTAATATGTTTAAGTTCTGTTTTCAATTCTATTATTTTAATACAATTGAAAATGCCACAGGAAATGGCTGAAAGAACTTCAGTAAGTTATCTGTCCAAAAATAATTCTGGTAGAACGTAGCACCTTCATTGCTTGCGCAAAGGGTTGCTAAGGTTTCACAGGGTCTAATCCCTCAACCTTTCTTGATAACATTTTCAATATTTGAATGAACGAATGGTGCAAAGATAGAACTTTTCTTTTAAATATTTATAAAAATTTTATTTAACATTGCAACACCCGTCAACAGAAGGCTTCCGGAGAAATATTAAAGATAATTTAAATGATAAGGGTTGGAATTTTTTTCAAAAAAAACTACCTTCGTAAGGAAACCGTTGAAAATATGATTGCAGAAAAACAAAGATTACAGGACAGCAACTGGAAAAACTGGGGACCTTATGTAAGCAACCGGCAGTGGGGAAATGTACGTGAAGATTACAGTCCCAACGGCGATGCATGGAATTTCGCCAATCATAACAATGCAGAAAGCTATGCGTACCGGTGGGGAGAAGAAGGAATTGCCGGAATCTCCGACGCCAAGCAGATTTTCTGTTTTGCCCTTTCATTCTGGAACAAGAAAGACAAAATTGTAAAAGAACGGTTCTTCGGACTCAGCAATCCTCAGGGAAATCATGGAGAAGATATTAAGGAAATATTTTATTACCTGGATAATACACCTACCCATAGTTATATGAAGATGGTGTATAAATATCCCATCAATGAGTTCCCGTATGATGAGATCCGTTCCGAAAATGCCAGACGGAGCAAAAAGCAGCCTGAGTATGAAATCTTCGATACTGGAATTTTCGATAAAGATGAATATTTCGATATTTTTATTGAATATGCCAAGGCAGACCATAATGATTTTTTAGTCCGGGTTACGGTATGCAACCGAAGCCAGATCGATGCCCCGATTGTTGTGGTACCAACGGTTTGGTTCAGAAATAACTGGAAATGGGGTTACAATACATATAAAGGCCAGACGAATGCTTCGCATGAAGGCTGCATCAATATCGATCATGACAGTATCGGAATTAAAAAGTTTTATTCGAGGGACATGAATGCAGAAAGTGTTTTCTGTGAAAATGAAACGAATAATCCGAAACTTTACGGAGCGCCTTATCCGGGAAACACCTATTTTAAGGATGGAATCAACGACTATATTATTTACGGAAGCAATACCGTAAATCCTGAAAAAAGAGGCACAAAAGCTTCTTTCCTGATTGATGAAATCGTTGGTGCAGGGCAGTCGGAAACTTTTGATTTCAGATTGTCGCCATATGATCTGGATGAACCTTTTGAGGATTTTGATGAGATTTTCAATATTCGGATTACAGAAGCTCAGGAATTTTATGATGAAATCCAGAGTGATGTGACGGACAGTGATGAAAGAAATGTACAGCGACAAGCGTTTGCCGGACTTCTCTGGAACAAGCAGTTCTACCATTACAATGTAGGAAAATGGCTGAAAGGCGATCCTAATTTTGTAGCTCCAAGGGATTTTAATCATTATGTAAGAAATACGGAATGGAACCACCTTCACAATAAAGACATTATTTCAATGCCCGATAAATGGGAATATCCGTGGTATGCAACCTGGGACCTTGCTTTCCATTGTGTACCGTTAGCCCTCATTGATGCGGAATTTGCCAAAGGACAGCTTCTTTTATTAACAAAGGAATGGTATATGCACCCGAACGGGCAGCTTCCCGCTTACGAATGGAACCTGAGCGATGTAAATCCGCCGGTACATGCCTGGTCCTGCTTCAGGGTTTTTAAAATTGATGAAAAACAGAACGGGAAGGCTGATCTTTTATTTTTGGAAAAAGTTTTCCAGAAATTACTTCTGAATTTTACCTGGTGGGTTAACCGGAAAGATAAAAACGGCAAAAATATTTTCGGCGGAGGTTTCCTCGGACTCGATAACATCGGGGCTTTTGACCGGAATATGGTCTTAAAAGACGGTCAGCATCTCGAACAGGCCGATGGTACCAGCTGGATGGCAATGTACGCACTGAATATGATGCGGATCGCCATGGAACTTGCCCAATATTATCAGGTCTATGAAGATATGGCCATTAAATTTTTTGAGCATTACCTCTATATTGCCGAGGCTATGGAAAACCTGGGTGACGGAACGAAAGGACTCTGGAATGAAGAGGACGGATTTTTCTATGATGTCCTACAGCTTGGCAACGGCGACAGTGCTTCGCTAAGACTGAGAAGTATCGTTGGATTGATTCCGATGTTTGCGGTGGAAATCATTGATCATCATCTGCTTGATAAAATGCCGAATTTTGTAGAAAGAATGGAGTGGGTACTGAAAAACAAGCCGGAACTTACCAAGCTGGTATCGCACTGGGAAGAGGAAGGCCACGGGAGAAAACATCTAATGAGTATTCTCCGCAAAACTAGGCTGACCAAAGTTCTATCCCGGATGCTGGATGAAAAGGAATTCCTAAGCCGATACGGAATCCGTGCCATGTCGAAAGTCTATGAAGAAAACCCATTTAAGTTTTCTGTACACGGAACTGAAAATGTGGTCTACTACACGCCTGCGGAAAGTGACAGCCGCATGTTCGGCGGAAACAGCAACTGGAGAGGACCGATCTGGTTCCCTATTAATTTCCTGATTGTAGAAAGCTTGCAGCGATTCCATTTTTATTACGGAAACAGCTTAAAGGTGGAACTGCCTACCGGAAGCCATGAAATGAAAAATCTGGATGAGGTAGCCCAGGATATCAGCAACCGGCTGTGTTCTATTTTCCTGAAGGATGAGGTAGGACAAAGACCCTTTAATGGAGGAAATCCTAAGTTCAATTATGATGAGAACTTTAGAGATTATATTACTTTTTTTGAGTATTTCCACGGGGACAACGGCCGGGGCGTCGGTGCCTCCCATCAGACAGGTTGGACGGCTACTGTCGCCAAGCTTCTGAAACCAAGACAAAATTGAACATAAGACCTTATTTATATGAAAGCCTTCTATTTCCGGAAGGCTTTTTTATTGTGGTATATGTTATTACCGTGGATGAATACATAGGGATTTAATAGTTAATATCTATTAAAAATAGCATTTTCAATACATTTTATCTTATTTATAAAAAAAATTAATATCAAAACCTTCTATAAGATGAATTTTTGATATCAAATCCCTATATTAGCAACGAAAAAATAAAAATCATTTATGAAAGGAAAACTACTCTCTTTTACCGGGCTTATTCTAGCCGGTATGTTTACGAATCAATTGCATGCACAGAACTATCAGCCTTTAGCTGTTCAAAGCGGTTTTAATGCGGATGTAATTGCGAATGGAGTCGGACCATCCGCTTCCTCTACCAATAATGATGTAGATGGTGCAAGTTATGCATTTGTTTCCCGAGATTTTAAGTTAACAGCAAGCAGTACGGCACTTACTTATGGGCTTCCGGTAAATGGAATTATCAACTCTGCCGTAGCCTCAACCTCCGGACTTACTTATCAATTGGGATCTTACAGTGCCAATAATTCTTTAAGACTTCAAAATGCAGGTGACACCGGAACTTTACAATTTTCGAATCCTCTATCCGCAACTGTAGTCTATATGCTGGCAACAGGCGGAAGCGGCCCCTGTACGGTAGACGCCACTGTTAATTTTACAGATAATACTTCACAAACATTTACTGGTGTCGCTATTTCTGACTGGTACGGCGGAAGCAATTATGCCATCCAAGGGATCGGGAGAATAAAGAAGACCAATGATAATCTTGAGTCGGGTTCCGGAACCGATCCCAGACTGTATCAGCTTCCTTTAGCAATTGACGCAGCCAACCAGTCCAAAACTGTAAAAAGTGTAACCGTTGCCAAAACAGGAACAGGAGGAATCCCTAATATCTTTGGTTTTGCAGTAAATGTTTACAATTCCTGTGCAATGCCGACTAGTGTAACTGCTACGACTACTATGAATGGCGCCTCTGTATCCTGGACTGCACCAGCCAGTGCCCCTTCTGCAGGATATCAATATTATCTTAGTACTTCTTCTACAGCTCCTACGGCAACAACCACTCCTACAGCAAGTGTAGCATCAGGAACTTCTGTCACGCTGAATAGTTTAACTACTGGACAGACTTATTACTTCTGGGTAAGATCAAACTGCGGAGGTTCTTCACAAAGCTACTGGACCATGACCCAGTTCACGCCGGGACAATTAACAGCAACTTATACTACAGGTGATATCAGTAGTGATTATGCGAGTTCAGAGCCAAGCGCAACAACAAGCATCGCTTGTTCAGGAACTGTATCCGTAAGTATTCCTGCAGGTTATAAAATAGCATCTACAAAGGTTAAGTACCAAATGACTTCCACCAACCTTGCTTACATGGAAGAGCAGAGAAGTATATTGGTCTGTACAACAAATAATACCCCTGAATCATCTACGTCTTCCGGGACAGGATCTCAGCAAGGTACCTACACATATGAAAGATCCGGATTAAACATTGCCAATAACCTTACCGGTACTGTAAATTTTCAATTAAGAGCGTGGAGAATGTGGGGTAATGAAAGTGCGGGTTGTGATGCATCTTATACAAAAGTAGACAACGGAACCTATACAGTAACCGTTACCTTACAGCCGGCTTCAGCTTTGGCAACCAATGAAGTAAGCACGAAAGGAAGTGAAAGAATCGCTTATCCGAATCCATTCGCGGATACCCTTTATCTTGAGAAAGCGGAAAATGTGAAAAAAGCGGTATTGACAGATCCTTCGGGAGTTGTGGTTACCACTGTTGAAAACCCTTCTTCTGCATTATTCTTGGGCGGAATAAAATCAGGAATGTATATTCTTACCCTAACCATGAAAGATGGTTCTGTGAAGAGTATGAAAACGATTAAAAAATAAATAGTTTACACATTCATACTAAAAAACCCCGGTCGGAATATATTCTGACCGGGGTTTTGTTTTATTTAATTTAAAATTTATGCTTCTGCAATTTCTCCGTTGACGAAAACTTCGTATCCGATTTCTACATTCGGTTCCAGTGTTTTGGAAACCGAGCAGTATTTTTCAAAGGAAAGCTGAGCCGCTTTGTAGGCTTTCTTAGGATCGATATTCCCTTCCAGAAGAAATTTTACTTTGATGGATTTAAAAGGTTTTGCATCATCAACGGGAATTCTTTCCCCCTCCACTTCAGCCTGGAAACCGGTAATTTCCTGCCGCTGCTTTTTAAGAATAGCAACCACATCGATTCCGCTGCATCCGGCCACGGCCATCAGGACACTTTCCATCGGGGAAACTCCTTTTGCACCGGGCTGTGTCGTATTATCGAGAAGAATTGAATTTCCCTGGGAGTTGGTACATTCAAATAAAAAATCGTCGTTGATTCTGTTAAGTGATATTTTCATTTTGATTTATTTTTTTGATTTTGTTACCCCGATTATGACTCCAAAATTTCCGTCTTTCTGTATCCACTTTTTCTCGGGGCAATAGGTTCTTGAAACAAAACCGTCAAGATACAAAGCTGTTTTGCACCCAAACTCTTTGAATACAGAAGCAAAATTATAAAAATTTACTTCTTTTTTAGACATGATGAAAACGATATTTCCATCTTTCAAAATCCCTACTCCGTTTCTAATGTTCGTATTTTTGGATTTTTCCTGAAAAATAGGATTGATTTTCCCATCAACCAGCAAAACTGGGCCTGATTGGGTAGCTTGTTTTATATTGGAATACAATCTGAAATCTTTTGTCTGAATTATTCCGGCATCATTATTTTTTGTAAGATAAAATACACCGTTAGGATGAAGATAAAAATTACCTTTGCCTGATGATAAGGTATCGATAGGATTCAGGATTTTAAAATTTTCAATGTACAGCCCTTTTGGAGAATTGTCTATGTTAAACATTCCACCATTCATCGCAAACTTTAATTCTTTTTTATCCCGCTCAATTTTACTCTTTAGATTATTGATGTTTTTGAGAATTGTCACATCATCGTCTTTCCAGTAAAAAGAAACAGGTTCAGTTTTAGGATTTACTTTAAATATTACAAAATCATCCTCATGTCCAACTTTTCTACCACAGGATAAAACAGCAGTACCAAAAGATACCGTGATCAAAACAATTCTCAGGAGCTTTATAAAATGGATCACTATAAAATCCCTCTCGCCTTAATTTCGAGATATTTATTGATGACATCGATGTTCAAATTTTCAGGCAGTGTATAAACGGTATAAATCCCATATTTGCGGAGCTCCTGGATGATCAGCTTTTTTTCGAACTCAAATTTTTCTGCGATAATTTCATCATAAATCTCCTGCATGCTTTCTGGATTTTTGTGAATTAAGGTCTGCAATTCAGAATTTTTAAAGAAAACTACGACCAGCAAATGGTTCTTGGCAATTCCGCGCAGATATTTCAGCTGGCGGTTGAGACCGTCAAGGGTTTCAAAATTGGTGAATAACAACACCAGGCTCCTTTGGTTCAGAGAATATTTTACATCCTGATATAACCTATTGAAATCGCTTTCAAAAAAATCTGTTTTGATGTTGTAGAGTGCTTCCGAAATTTTCCTCAGCTGTCCCGATTTATTTTCCGCAGCGACTTTATTTTCCGTTTTTTTAGAAAAAGTCATCATCCCGGCACGGTCTCCTTTTTTTAGGATAATATGGGATAATGCCATCGTCGCATTGATCGAATAATCCAGCAGGCTCAATCCGTTGAAGGGCATCTTCATCGTTCGGCCTTTATCGATCAGCATGAAAATACGCTGGGACTTTTCGTCCTGAAACTGGTTGACCATCAGACGATTTGTTTTGGACGTTGCTTTCCAGTTGATCGTCCGGATATCATCACCCGGCACATAGTCTTTAATTTGCTCAAATTCCATAGTGTGGCCCAGTTTCCTGATCCTTTTAATTCCGTCTAACAGAAATTCGCTCTGCAATGCCATCAGCTCATATTTCCTCAAATGGATAAATGACGGATAGGCCGGCAGGTTTGCATCTTTCTGAAAGCTGAACCTTTTTGAAACGAAGCCTAAAGGTGACGAAACATAAATATGCAAGCTTCCGAAATTGTATTCCCCTCTTTCTTTGGGTTCGAGAATATACTGGAAGAAAGTATTTTTACCCGGTTCGATCCGTTTCTTAATCAAAAAATCCCTCTTCTGAAACTGGAACGGAATTTCATCAATCACATTGGCATGGATAGGAAAGCTATAATTATTTTTAATATCGATTTTTACCGGATTTTCATCGCCATTCGATAATTTTTCAGGCAGAATTCTCTGGGCCGAAATCCCCTTTTTCTGATTGAATATAAGAAGCCAGTCTACCATTGCCGCCAGAAAGCACAACAGCAGAAGAATATGAGCAGCCACCATAACGACCGGAAAGAAAAATGCAAAAACATACAGTATCCCCACTGCAATGAGTGCGAAGAAAAAGCGTGTATTGATATATAAGTTCTTCATAAACTATATGCTTAATTTAAGTTGCCGGCCAAAGACCTGCAACCGTTTTTTTACCTTGGAATTTCTATTCCTTCCAAAATCTGCCGGATGATTTCATCAGCCGTCAGACCTTCCATTTCTCTCTCAGGCGAGACGATCACTCTATGCCTCAATACGGCATAACTTGCTTCTTTGATGTCTTCCGGTGTTACAAAGTCTCTTCCTCTTAAGGCGGCGAATGCTTTAGAGGCCGTTAATAAAGCGAGACTTGCCCTTGGAGAAGCTCCCAGATACAGGAACTGGTTTTCCCTTGTATTGATAATGATCTTCGCAATATACTCCATCAGCTGGGCTTCCACAATGATTTCTTTTACCAGCTGCTGGTAAGTCTTTAACTGCTGAGCGGTGATTACCTTGTTCACCACTTCGGTCTTATCTTCCTGTTTACTTTCATGCTGATTCCGGATGATCGCAATTTCCTGCTCAAGATTCGGATAACCAACATTGATCTTGAATAAAAAACGGTCGAGCTGTGCTTCAGGAAGCCGGTAGGTCCCTTCATGCTCGATCGGGTTTTGGGTGGCGACTACCAGGAATGGTTCTTCCATTGTATAGCGCATTCCGTCCATCGTGATCTGCCTCTCTTCCATTACTTCAAACAAAGCGGCCTGGGTTTTGGCCGGTGAACGGTTGATCTCATCAATCAGAATGAAATTTGAGAAAATCGGGCCTTTTTTAAATTCAAACTCGGAATTTTTGACACTGAAAACGGAGGTTCCTAAAATATCGGAAGGCATAAGATCCGGCGTAAACTGAATCCTGCTGAATCCTACATCAATTGTTTTGGCCAAAAGCTTTGCCGTAATGGTTTTGGCAACTCCCGGAACCCCTTCGATCAGGACGTGTCCATTAGACAGAAGCGCGGCTAAAAGATGCTCAATCATGCTTTCCTGACCGACAATAACTTTGGCGATTTCGGATTTTACTTTTTCAAGGCTCACGCGAAGCTCAAGCATATCAATCCGCGAATGAAACGGCTCTTCTTTTTTATCCAGATTAATGAAGCTTTGAGGCTCTGTATTCGGGTTATCTAAGTTTTCCATATGTATCATTTTTTAAATGCAATTTTCAATATAGCAATTTACCAATGTATCAATGTACCTAGTTTAACAATCATCTTAAACTATTATACTTTATATTGTTACATTATTAAACTGTTACATTGCTACATTATCATGTTGTTATGTTTTAAATTATTTCATCAAGTAATTTATTCATTCTGGCAAGATCTTCTTTCATGACCTGCGCGTAGGGATCCTGTGCTTTTTTAATCAGGATAATGGCTTCATCAATCGTTTCCAAAGGCTTCCCGGTTTTCAGGTGCAGTTTTTTAGCAAATTCCTCTTCGAGATTCTGCGTATCAATCAGGAGATCCATTCTCACTTTATTCAGGAAATACTGGGCTTTCTTAGCCATCATATCGTGAAAATCGCCTTCCTGTAAATACAGATTCCCAATGCTTTTTACAAAATCTACCGAAGTATTTTTCAATGGCTCGATAATCGGAACAATGCGCTGTTTTCTTTTCGCATTAAAGAAAATAAACAGGAGCAATCCGCCCAAAAGAACCCACCATGCATATTTCAATGCAGGATTTGATAAAATGAACCTCAGAAAAAACCTTGACTCTGTTGAATTGCTTTCGTCAAACCATACTGTTTCCCTGTTGTCCAGATAGGAAAAAACATCCTGCGCATATTTTACATTTCCTTTCTTCAAAAGATAATAGTTGGTGATGAAAAGGGGTTCACAGTGAACATAAAAGTGGCCTCTTCCGTAATTTACCTTAATAAAATTAGCCTGATCGGTATTGTTTTTTTCAACGGTTTTTCCAAGCACTTCCGTTCCCGGCCGAATGAAGGTGAATCCCCGTCCGGATGGAAACTTATCCAGTTTTATAAAATCATTCCGGTATTTTTTGTCGGTAAGCTTCAATACATTCTCCTCCTCGAAAGAGATTTTAGAATCGTAATACCCGATGCTGTCGGAAACCTCTTTCGGAATATCACTGACAATCAACATAGCGTCCGAACCATTGGAAACCTGTTCAAAAACCTGGTTCCAGGATTCCCCGTCTACTTCATGCTCGATAATGAGAATATTGTGCGGCTTTTTCGTTTTGTTCTGGTTATAATAATCGTAAGGCGTCTGGTCGCTCTTTGTTATTTTATTTTTGAAAAGATCCCTGGCTTCATTGTTAAAAACAAAGAGTCCGAACGGTGATTTCTGGTAGGTTTTGAAATTTTTCCGCCAGTCTGTGCTTTCCGTTTTATTGACCTCAAACAATGCCAGAATAATCACCACTACGATGAAGATTACAGCATATATTTTAAAAGTTTTGTTCATGATCAGGATAATTACGGTTTAAATGACTGGTACTGGTCCTTGAATTTCATATAGCTCGCTTCATCGATGGTAAATTCTCCGTACCATACATAATCGAAAATATAGGAAAGATCGTAGAACTGGTTTTTCAGATGGGGAACTTTCAGTTCTGCCAGATAATCTTTATTTGTTTTTTCAGGGTTCCAGGTGATTAATTTTTTATCACTCAGTTTTTTCAGGATAAATAAGAACTGATACCGTACCGCCGAACGGAAATCACCAGATTTCTCAAACTTCAGGATGCTCTCCGGAAAATTGATCTCGTGAATGTTTTCATGCAGCTCTTCCTCTCTGATGTCTACTTTCCTGTTTTTCTTGCCAAACAGTGAAAATCCACCGTTTGCAATTAAATATTTAACAATAAAATACAATAGGAAACCGACAAGCAGAATGGCAAAAAACCGGATTAAAACACCAGCTACGTTTCCTGTTTTCGTAAAAATGGTTTTTCCGAAAATACTATCCAGCAGCCGGCCGATTTTATCCATTAGTTTTTCCCAGAAAGACATCCGGGGCTTTACTGTCGTATAATCGAAATCTTTCCCGTTATAACGGGATGGCACATTAGGTTTAAAATTTTTAGGATATACTGTATTTTCACTGACCGGATTTTTCTGCAGAACAGAATCCGCACGGTACATATTTCGGTAATGTCCGGTATCGATAGAATCAACATATACTTCTGCTGACGTCGGAGGCGGGCCACTTTCCGTCTGAGCAGAGGTATGCCCAACGGTGAAAAAAATCAGTAATAAAAAAGTCAGCTTATTCATTATTCCCGATGGTTTCTATTTCTGCCAGTTCCACTTTCTGGTGCAGATCAGTACGGCTATCATAATACATCAGTCCTGAATTTATGTATAAAACATTCATCAGCAAAGTAGAAACAAGTGACGAGATGCCATAAATAACAAAGAATACCATCCCGAAATTTCCAGCCATAGGATTCTGCTCAAAATTTCCGTCAGGAGCAGTTGTACTTAGCTTTACGATATAAATAATCATTGGTACAGCCGTAAAAATACTGCTTACAACATAAAACAGGAGCCCCATGATAAGGGTAGAACCCCAGTATTTCCAGTAGGGTGAACTTTCGCGTCCATTTGGGTATGAAAACTGTGAACGGATGGCATAGCTTAAGCTTTCGAAAAAGCCTCTCTTTCCGTTAAAATAATCATAGCATAGAAAAGTGACCGTATTAAACAGATTGGGCAGCAAAAAAAGCATTAAGGCAATACCAATAATTAGGAAAACAAGGATATAGGTAATCCCGAAAAGCACAGTTGCACCTGGCATTACCAATAAGGTTAAACCTGCATAAAGTATAAAGACTTTTCTGATATTGCTTTTAAAATCAGTTAAAATGTCATCTGTTTTTATAACAGTTTTCCCTTCTGCGATTCTTTTCATGTAAAAAACGGGAAAAAGAAGATTGATCGTCATTAACGCCGTTGAAAGAATAAACAGAAAAATTCCCAACCCCACAAACATTCCCAAGTTATCGGTTAAATACTGTTCCAGATAATAGCTCTGCCCGCTGATATTCGAGCCGACAAGTGCCCCGAAAAATTCTCTGAAACCTAAGACGATCACAATAACCATCAGGATCAGGAGCAATCCGTTCAGGAGAATAAAGTTTTTAAAATAATTTTTTCCGTATTGTTTAAAGAAAGCAAAACTGTCACTGATAAAAGTTCCGAAATCTCTTTTTTTATAAAGCTGCATGATGAATCTGGTTATTAGTTTTTTTATTGACGATAGCAGGATATACGAAATAATAAAATCCGATGATCACCAGTGAGCCGAAAATAATAATTAAATTCAGAAACAGGGGCATGGTAAGCGCGTGACGGGTTACATATCCTTCGATGATGCCTGCACAGATGGTAAAAGGAACCGTACTTAAAAATATTTTAAATGAATCCCTAAATCCGTTTTTAAAAGAATTGAACCTTGAATACGTTCTCGGGAATAAAATTGAAGTGCCTAAAATCAGCCCGCACATCGCCTCTACCACCATCGAAAAAATTTCGAAGACCCCATGAAGCCAGATTCCCCTTGCACTGTCTTTCAAAGCTCCGTAATCATAAAAAAAGTATTGAAATGAGCCGAGCATTACGCTATTGGACAGCAATGCGTATAATGTTCCTACTCCTCCGATGATTCCGTAAATATAAAGCTTTGCACCGACGCCGATATTGTTGAAAATAATCCCGATCGTACTTCCCCAAGTTGAGCCGCTCTGATATACCCCAACGGCATTTCCGCTCTTGATATTTTCGATGGTCTGATTGACATAGTCTTCCCCTAAAATGATTTTAGCGAAATCTTTATCGTAAACGGCCGAGAGTATGCCGATCAAGGTAAATAAGGTAAAAAACAGAAAAGCATATCCCAGATACCTCCTGTACTGAAAAACCAACAAAGGGACTTCCGTTTTAAAAAAATAAACCAGCCTGTTTTCCTCTACTCTTTTGGTTTTGTAAATTTTCTGGAAAATCTGAGCCGAAAGATGGTTCAGATAAACGGTGGTATTGCTTTTGGGATAATAGGTCTGCGCAAAAGAAAGGTCATTCACCAGGTTGATGTACAGCGAAGAGAGGTCATCGGGATTTTTTTTAATTTTCCCCTGGATAACCTGTTCGATTCCCAACCATTTTTCTTTATTTTGTTTAATGAAATAAACTTCTCTCATAATTGTAAGGCTAAAATAATAAAAATTATGTCTCAAATTGCCATTAATACCTCACAAAATGTAAATATTAATTTCAACACAGCCAGTGTCGGAGACCGGATGATTGCATTTATTCTCGACCTTCTCATCCAGGTAGCTTATACCATTGCAATTTTTTACATTTTCTTCAATATTCTGGATTTGGGGTATCTGCTGAATGGCCTGGATCCCTGGTCTATAAGGGCTGTATATGTGATCCTTCTTTTTCCTACCTTCGTTTATCCTTTGGTGTTGGAAAACTTAATGGAAGGACAGACGCCGGGAAAAAAAATTATGAAGATTCGGGTGGTTAAAATCGACGGTTACCAAGCGGGATTCGGCGATTATATGATTCGCTGGATATTCCGGATTATTGACACCACATTTATGGGAGTGGTGGGATTGATCGCTATGATTGTATCCAAAAACAACCAGCGGCTGGGTGATATTGCAGCCGGCACAGCAGTTATTTCATTGAAAAACAGCATTAATATTTCCCATACGATTCTGGAAAACATTAAAGAGGATTATATTCCTACTTTCCCGCAGGTTATTGCCCTTAGCGACAATGATATGAGGATTATCAAAGACAATTATATAAAAGCCATCCGCGTAGACGACCGACAGATTATCAGCAGGCTTTCCGACAAGATTAAAAGTATCCTGAAACTTGAAGTAGACCCTACTAAAATGACGGAAAGACAATTTATCGGAGTGGTGATTAAAGATTATAATTATTATACCGGCAAGGACAGCTAGAAAGGAATGGTGAATTTTTTATCTTTTATAAAATTCCATTGATCAACATCATTTAAAAGCAATGTTATTCTTTAAAGGACCTGATAGTGTATTGTCGTATATAAAAATTGACAGCGAAGCTGATCCACAATTCACCATCGACTCTTCACCTTTAGCCATACGGTGTGGTTTTTGTACTTTTAAGACTAAAATTTCATTATGCGATTCGAGAATAACAAATCAGGAAACGGTGGGGTAATTACGTTAAATAACGAAATTAAAGAAGTCGGAAGATTAACATATACTATTTTCCCGCAGGATCATAAACTGGTGATCTCATTTGTTCTGGTCCACCGGGAGTTTGAGGGCCGGGGAATGGGAAAATACCTGGTTGAGGAAGCGATTAAGTTTGCCAGAGAAAATAACTGGAAGGTGTATCCGCATTGTTCCTATGCAAGATCGGTGATGATGCGTATGCGTGATGTCGAGGACGTATTTCTACAACGTTAAAACTTCATTGACCAAGATCTCTTCAATGTCATTTGGATAATCTACTCTGAGATGCTGATCAGAAGCGACCCAACTTCGGATTTCTTCCACTTTCAGAATCTTGGAATTCGGAATTCCCATTTTATCAAGAGCGCAGGCATTACATTCCTGTTCATATTGATTGTGAATCGGGATGACAAATAATTTTTTATCCATGAAAAGAGCTTCTGCAGGGCTTTCGAAACCGGCATTACAGAGAATTCCCTCACAACTTTCAAAAGCTTTTAAATATTGAATTTCGTCAATCGGGAAGATTTCAACGTTTTTCTCTTTAAACTGAAGTCTCGAATATTTAGAAAATACCTTCCATTCTACCGGAATTTGTTTTAGTACCTTCGTAATATTTTCATCTGAAAAACTGGGAAGATATACCAGATAGAAGCCTTTCTTTTCCGGATGAAGATTTCTGATTTTTTGACGGATAACCGGCTTTTTGATTTGTGGATGATAATTCTCAAAATGAAAACCGATTCTTTTCTTACTGGGAACATAATATTTTAGAACTAATTCTCCAAAAAAGTCTTTCTTGTCAGGCTTGGGTGTTTCTTTAAATAACATCGAAGCCTGATGACTCAGTTCGATCATCGGAATGTTTTTTAGTTTGCATGCCCAGCCGGTTAAAGGTTCATAATCATTGATAATTAAATCATATTTCGAAAGATCGATTTCCTGAATATTACGAGCCGCTTCCAAAAATTTATTATCCGTAAACGTTTTGCGGTAGGATAAACCGCCTGTTTTGTTATAAAGCAGAGAAATACCTTTATATTGGAAATTAACGTCAAAATCAGCTTTTAACTGCGACTGGTGCCCGCTAATGAGGGTATCTACTGCTGCATATTTTTTTAAGATCGGAACGATTTCCTGTGCACGAGCGACATGCCCGTTACCGGTTCCTTGGAAAGCATATAGGATTTTCATGTTGTGAAATTGGTTACAATTTTTAGAAGGTCAGTATGGTCTATGTCCTGAATTTCTTCAGCTCCATCGTCTTTTAGCAGATGTTTGTGATCCTCATAATAAAAAATCTTCCATTCATTTTCATTGTATTCCAGTGCCGATAGATTTTCGATCCAGTCTCCGGAATTCATATAGATACACGAACCTTTCTTATTAACAACTTCCCGAATTTGCGGCTGATGAATATGGCCGCAAATTACATAATCATAATGATTGTCGATAGCCAGTTCAGAAGCAGTCAGCTCGAAATCTCCGATATATTTCACCGCTTTTTTCACGTTATTCTTGATCTTTTTCGAAAAGGAATATTTTTCTTTACCCATCTTTTCTAAACACCAGTTAACAATATTGTTGATAACGATAAGCAGATCATATCCTTTACCGCCTAGCTTAGCAATCCATTTCGAATGCTGTACAGAAGCGTCAAAGACATCACCATGGAAGATCCATGTTTTTTTATCGTTAATGTTAAGACAGATTTTATTGCAGACTTTCAGCTTACCCAGTTCGAAGTCGGTAAACTTCCGGAACATTTCGTCGTGATTTCCGGTGATGTAGAATACATCGGTATTTTTTGTAGCCAAAGAAAGGATCTTTTTGATCACTTTCAGGTGAGGCTTAGGGAAGTAAGACTTTTTAAACTGCCAGATATCGATGATATCACCGTTCAGTACCAAAGTTTTAGGCTGAACAGAATTGAGATACCTCAGCAATTCTTTAGCCTTACATCCATAAGTTCCCAAATGAACATCCGATATAACAACCAATTCAACGTTTCTTTTCATAGTTTTATGCAAAGAAACTATTTGAAAATTAACTGTATATGAATGCTATATTATTTTTTATAACGTTTCCATCAACTCTTCAGTGACTTCCATGTTGTGATATACGTTCTGAACGTCATCATCGTCTTCAAAACGCTCCAGCATTTTCATATTTGCTTTGAACTGTTCTTCATTTACTTCTTTGGTGTTATTAGGAATTCTCTGAAGTTCCGCGCTTTTAGCCTCAATTCCAAGTTCATCCAACTTATGGGATAATGAACCAAAATCTTCAAAAGCTGTAGTGATCATTACTTCCTCTTCATCTTTTTCCACATCTTCTGCACCACCGTCGATCATTTCCATTTCGAAATCATCCCAATCCATTTTAATCTGTGCTAAGTCGATTGTAAAAATTCCTTTTCTATCGAAGATGAAAGCAAGTTCACCATTTTTACCCAGGTTACCGTCAAACTTATTAAAAACAGCTCTTACATTGGCTACGGTTCTTGTGGTATTGTTGGTCGTGCACTCGATGAAAAAAGCAACTCCGCCCTGGCCATATCCTTCGTAAGTAATTTCCTCATAATTTTCAGCATCTGCGCCACTCGCCTTTTTAATAGCTCTTTCTACGTTATCTTTTGGCATATTGGCCCCCTTGGCATTCTGGATACATCTTCGCAATGCAGGATTCGATTCCGGATCCGCTCCGCCTGCTTTTACAGCTAATGCGATGTCTTTACCTATTTTGGAGAAAGTTTTGGCCATCTTATCCCATCTGGCCATTTTAGAAGCTTTTCTATATTCAAATGCTCTTCCCATTTTTATTTTTAATTTTCAACAAAATTAATTAAAAGTCAACGAAAAAAAAATACCCCCAGAACACTGGAGGTATTTATATTTAGAAAACTTTAATTATTTTCTTCTTTTAGCAGCAGCTTTTTTCTTAGCTGGAGCTTTTTTAACTTTTACCGGAGTCGGATCTTCGTAATCTCTTTTCTTAAGAGCTTCCCACTGAGCCGCATCTTCGATAGCTGTTACTACCACTTTTCTGTCTACTTGTCTTTCAGCATCAGTAGCTGTAGCTGGTACAGTAGCTTTCGCTTTACCAACACCGATAGATTTAAGAGCGTTAGCATCTACAACCTCTAGCATCTAAAGCAGCAACTACCGCAGCAGCTCTTTCTCTAGATAATTTCAAGTTGTAAGCTTCAGAACCTTTAGCATCGGTTCTACCTTCTAATAGGTAGTTACCTCCGTCTTTTTTGATCAATTCTGCTGCATTATCAAGAGCTGCTTTAGATTCAGCTTTGATTGTAGCTTTGTTGAAATCGAAGAATACACTTCCGAATTGTTGTTCTAATTCAATAGCAGTTTGCTTTTTAGGCTTAGGACATCCGTTGTATTCTGGAAGACCTGGAACTGTAGGACAAGCATCATCTTTATCTAGGATACCATCTCCATCAGTATCTGGCCAAGGACAACCATTGTTTTCAGCTGGACCTGCAACTGTAGGACAAGCATCATCTTTATCGATTACACCGTCACCGTCAGTATCTGGCCAAGGGCATCCGTTGTTTTCAACTGGACCTGCCACGTCTGGACATTGATCATCTTTATCTGGAACACCATCACCGTCAGTATCAGGACATCCCTGGAATTCTGGTAAACCTGGTGTATCTGGACATAAATCGTCTTTATCTAAGATACCATCTTTATCTCTATCTCTGTTTCCGAATCTGAAGTTAAGAGATGCGGAAGCTTGCCAGAAATTAGCAACGTTTGATTTGTCACCTGGAGTTGATACGTAATCTCCTTGTACACCTAAACCGAAGTTTTTAGTTAACCAGAAGTTAACACCAGCACCAGCAGCAACCGTAAAGAAATTAGCTTTACCATTTTCGTTACCGTTCTCACCGTTGCTCACCATTACACCGTTAGCATCCATTCTTGGGAATGTTAACGAAGTATAATCGTGTCTTAGGTAGTTAGCACCAACTCTTAAATATGGATCGAACCAAGATTCTTCATTCCAGATAAGCCCTGCAGCTTTAGCCTGGAAACCAAGACCTGTCATTAACATGAATTCTTTACCCATATTGAATCTCTTGTTCTCCACGTTACCAACGGTAGTTTGCCAGTCGATAACCAAACCTTTACCGATGTTCCTAGCTACGGTAAGTTTTGACAATGGAGGTGTAATAGAGAAATTGTTCACATTGAACATTGTTTTTGTCAAGTTTCTAGCAGAGAATGTATTACTGAAATTACTTCCCTGTGCAAGGTGATTTTCCGCGTGAGCACCAACTCCGATCAACCACGGATTGTTGGTAGTCTGAGCGAACACAGTAGAAGCAACAGTAAGTGCCAATGCTGAAATTCCTAATTTTAGATTTTTCATAGAATTAAATGATTAAATAATTGATAATGCAAAATAAATATAATTTTTCTTTATATACAAAGTTTTTACGCTGATTTTTAACTTTTCTTTAATATTCTGTCGAGGTTTCGTTTATTTTCTCTATCTTTTATGCTTTCCCTTTTATCAAAGAGTTTTTTCCCTCTACCAAGCGCAATCAGGACCTTTGCTTTACCCCTGTCATTGATATATAATTTTAAAGGTATGATCGTGTTGCCTGCATCCTTTAACTTTTTTTCAAGTTTTTGTAATTCTTTTTTGTGCAAGAGCAATTTCCGTTCCCTTTTTGTTTTATGATTATAAAAAGTTCCCAATTTATATTCATCAATCATCATGTTAATAATGTATAATTCCCCATCAATAAACTGACAGAATGATTCTGCAATGGATGCTTTTGAAGAACGCAAAGATTTGATTTCCGTACCTGTTAAAACCATTCCCGCTTCAAATTCTTCAAGAATTTCGTATTCAAAACGGGCTCTCCTGTTGAGTATATTTACTGTTTTTTCAATCTTCATTTTAATTTGTTGTATTAGGATCAATGCAGAAGGATTGCATTTCCGGCAAATCGGTCAAAGACTTCTCACCATCCTGTTATTTATCTTATGGAATATATAAAAAATATCCCATATTTAAAAACTTGACAATTACATTATTACGAAATACCCAAATTCTTTTCGTATTTTTGCGCCAAATTTACAAAACTATATGTTAACAGTATCTAATTTATCTTTACAATTCGGGAAAAGAGTTCTTTTTGACGAGGTAAACATTATGTTTACGAAAGGAAACTGCTACGGGATTATCGGAGCAAATGGTGCAGGAAAGTCTACATTCCTTAAAATATTGACCGGAAAACAGGACCCAACTACAGGACACGTATCTCTGGAGCCTGGAAAAAGGATGTCGGTTTTGGAGCAGGATCACTTTGCTTATGACCAGTATACGGTGCTTGAAGCGGTTTTGAGAGGTAACAAAAAATTATTCGAGATAAAAGAGGAGATGGATGCGCTATATGCGAAAGAAGACTTCTCTGATGAAGACGGAATCAAAGCCGGTGAGCTGGGTGTAATCTATGACGAAATGGGAGGATGGACTGCAGAATCCGATGCACAGACCATGCTTTCAAACGTTGGGATTAAAGATGATATGCACTGGCAGATGATGAGCGAGCTTGAGAACAAAGACAAAGTAAAAGTTCTATTGGCTCAGGCCCTTTTCGGAAACCCGGACGTTTTGATTCTCGATGAGCCTACCAACGACCTTGATATCGATACGATTTCATGGCTTGAAGATTTCCTTGCAGATTACGAAAATACCGTAATTGTCGTATCTCACGACCGTCACTTCCTGGATACCGTTTGTACCCACATCGGTGACCTTGATTATGCTAAGTTAAACCTTTATACTGGTAACTACTCATTCTGGTATCAGGCTTCCCAGTTGGCAACAAGACAGAGAGCTCAGGCCAATAAAAAAGCGGAAGAAAAGAAGAAGGAACTTCAGGACTTCATCGCCAGATTCAGCTCTAACGTTGCCAAAGCTAAGCAGGCTACTGCAAGAAAGAAAATGATCGACAAACTGAACATCGACGATATTAAGCCTTCTTCCAGAAGATATCCTGCGATTATTTTCGAAATGGAAAGAGAAGCGGGAGACCAGATTCTTGATGTAAAAGGGCTTGAGAAAACAAAAGATGGGGAATTGCTATTCTCAAATATCGATTTAAACCTTAAAAAAGGAGATAAGGTTGCGGTTTTATCCAAAAACTCATTGGCCATTACTGAATTTTTCGAGATTCTAGCCGGAAATGTTGAAGCAGACAAAGGAACCGTTGCATGGGGCGTTACTACAACACAGTCTCACATGCCTTTGGACAACACCAACTTCTTCCAGGAAGATTTAAGCCTGGTAGACTGGTTAAGACAATTCACAAAAAACGATGAAGAACGTCACGAAGAATTCGTAAGAGGATTTTTGGGAAGAATGCTTTTCTCCGGTGATGAAGCGTTGAAATCATGTAAAGTACTTTCTGGAGGTGAAAAAATGAGATGTATGTTCAGCAGAATGATGCTGCAGAAAGCCAACATCCTTTTGCTTGACGAACCTACCAACCACTTAGACCTTGAAAGTATCACGACATTGAACAACTCTCTGTCTAACTTTAAAGGAAACATTTTGCTGTCTTCTCATGACCACGAAATGCTTTCAACAGTCTGTAACCGAATCATCGAGCTTACACCGAACGGAATCATCGACCGTGAAATGACGTACGACGAATATCTTGCTGATAAAAAAGTAAAAGAATTAAGAGAAAAAATGTATTCATAAAATACATTACCTAGAATTTTAAAAGCGTTTCATTCCGAAACGCTTTTTTATTTATACATTAGGGTAAATATCTGATCTCATGAAAAAAATATATTCACTCATTATACTGTTGCTCTTTCTTTCTGTTCAGGGGCAAACGAACGATCCGCGGTACCAGCCGAAACCTTACGTAGAAATTACCCATCCCGAGTGGACAAAAAATGCGACTATTTATGAGGTCAATATTCGGCAATACACTCCTGAAGGGACTTTTAAGGCATTTGAAAAACATTTGCCACGGCTGAAAAAAATGGGTGTGGACATTGTCTGGCTCATGCCGATTCACCCAATCGGGCAACTTCACAGAAAAGGTAACCTCGGAAGCTATTATTCCGTGAAAGATTTTAAGGGAATCAATCCTGATTTCGGATCTTTAGCAGATTTTAAAAGTCTGGTTAACAAAATCCACGGCATGGGAATGCATGTGATCATCGACTGGGTAGGAAACCATTCGGCGTGGGACAATCCTTTGACAAAGCAGCATCCGGACTGGTACACCAAAACCCGGGAAGGGAAATTTCAGTCGACGCCGTGGTACGATTGGGATGATGTAATTGATTTTGATTATAACAAACCGGCTTTTAGGGAATACATGACCGGTGCGCTTAAATATTGGGTTTCTGAAACAGATATTGATGGATACCGGTGTGATGTAGCCGGCTTTATCCCGGTGGATTTCTGGGAAAATGCAAGAGCGGAACTGGACCGTATAAAACCGGTATTCATGCTCGCTGAATGGGAATCCCGGGATCTTTATAAAAAATCGTTTGATATGACATATTCCTGGACTCTCTGGGACAAACTGAAGCAGGCGACTATCGAGAAGAAAGGAGCACCGGCGCTGTTTGAATATATGGCTCATGATGTCAACAGCTTTCCGTTTGATTCTTACCGGATGACCTTTACCGACAACCATGATAAAAATTCCTGGGAAGGAAACCAGTTTTCCAATTTTGGGAACGGGCTGGAGGCAGCAATGGTTTTATGCAGTACCGTAAACGGAATGCCTTTGGTATACAGTGGCCAGGAAGCCGGACTGAACAGAAGCCTTGCCTTTTTCGAAAAAGATCCGATTCAATGGAAAGACCATAAGTTTTACCCGATGTATGAAAAGCTGTTCCGTCTTAAGCATAACAATCAGGCGTTATGGAATGGAAAATGGGGCGGTGAAATGGAAAGAATTACCAATGACACCATGCAGTGGATCCTGTCATTTTACCGTGAGAAAAACGGCGATGCCGTACTTACCGTTATCAATTTTTCCGATCAGGAAACTGACGTGAAGCTGGATACTAAATACATTAAAAACCGTTATACAGAACTGTTTTCAGAACAGCCTCTCGTAATTTCCGAAGACAAAACTCCCCTGAAACTCAAAGCCTGGGACTATAAGGTTTTTGTAAAAGATAAATAAATTTAATCCCGCCAGGCGGTCAGAATTTTGCGCAGTTTCTAAAAAAATTTTCCCTATTTTTGTGAAATGAGTCAAAAATGGATTTACAAGCCCGAACCCGATGAAGAAATTGTGGATGGATTAAGTTCGTCTCTTGGTTTTGGAACTTTTGAATCTAAACTCCTCGTTTTGAGAGGAATTGACAATTATCAAAAGGCCAGAGAATTTTTCAAACCGAATCTTACCGACATCCACAGCCCATTTTTAATGGCCGATATGCAGAAAGCGGTAGAGCGTATTGCCACAGCGATTGAAAACGGAGAAAAAATACTGGTTTACGGAGATTACGATGTGGATGGCACTACTGCCGTTGCACTGATGTACCTGTACCTCAGCAAAATTGTTCAGAAAAAATATTTAGATTTTTATATTCCCGACAGAAATTCCGAAGGCTATGGAATTTCTACCGAAGGTATTGATTTTGCCAAAGAAAATGGCTTCTCTCTGATTATCGCATTGGACTGCGGAATTAAGGCGCTTGATATGATAAGTTATGCCCAGAGTCTGGGCATCGATTTTATTATCTGCGATCACCACTTACCCGGTGAGGAAATACCGAATGCGGTTGCCGTACTGGATCCGAAAAGAAGCGATTGCCGCTATCCTTTTAAAGAACTTTCTGGATGTGGCGTCGGCTTTAAACTATGCCAGGGACTAAATACCATTTATAAACTTCCGGAAGCGGAATTGTTTGAATTAACCGATCTTCTCGCCATTTCCATTGCTGCCGATATTGTATCGATGACCGGTGAAAACAGGGTTTTGGCTAAAATGGGACTGAAAACACTCCGTAAAACGAGAAATTTAGGTCTGCGTTTACTGATCCCGGAAGACAAACTTTCTCATTTTGAAATTTCAAATATTGTTTTTGAAATTGCTCCTAAAATTAATGCCGCCGGAAGGATATCCCACGGGAAAGCTGCGGTTGAGCTTATGGTTTCCGATAATCTGAAGCATGCGCATCAGATCGTTAACGACATTATGAATCTTAATGACGAAAGGCGGGAACTGGATATGAACTCTACCCTTTCAGCTTTGAACCAGGTTATTGAATCCCAGCAGGAAACCAAATACACCACGATCGTTTATCATCCGGAATGGAACAAAGGCGTTATCGGGATCGTAGCCTCCAGGCTGATCGAAACCTACTATAAACCGACCTTGGTCTTCACGGACGGAAATAACGGGGAAATGGTGGCCTCGGCACGATCTGTTTCCGATTTCGACGTTCACGAGGCGTTGGATATGTGTTCGGAATACTTTTTAAAATTCGGGGGACATCACGCAGCAGCAGGACTTTCGATGGAGAAAGCGAAATTTGATGCTTTTAAAGAAAAATTCGAAAGAGTAGTTTCTGAAAAAATAAAAGATCATCAGAAAGAGCCATCCATTACCATTGATTCCGAAATCCAGATCGACGAAATCAACCGGGAATTTATTAATTTCCACCGGAAGCTTGCCCCTTTCGGTCCGCATAACATGAAGCCGATCCTGACGTTAACCAATCAAAAAGTTTCAGGTTACATTAAAACGATGGGAAAAGATAACAATCACCTTAAATTTTATATCCGACAGGAATCTACCGGTAGAAATATCGAATGTGTAGGCTTTAAGCTGGGGCAGTTTGCCGATGATTTCAGGAATAAATATTTCGATCTGGCATTCACGCTGGAAGAAAACCACTGGAAAGGCAATGTAACGCATTACTTGAATATCAAAGATGTGAAATTCAGGGATTAATCCTGCAATCTATTAGCAATGAAAAAGATCGGACTTTTTTTCGGTTCATTCAATCCAATCCATATTGGGCATTTAATCCTGGCCAATTATATCCTGGAGCATTCGGATATGGATGAATTATGGTTTGTGGTAAGCCCTCAAAATCCTTTCAAGGAAAAAAAATCGCTGCTGAAAGATCATAACCGTCTGGATATGGTACAGCTTGCGGTGAAAAATTATCCCAACATGCGGGCTTCCAATGTAGAGTTTTCATTACCACAGCCCAGCTATACGATCGATACCCTCACCTATCTTCATGAAAAATATCCCGATTATTCTTTCAGTTTAATTATGGGCGAAGATAATCTGGCGGGTTTACATAAATGGAAAAATGCAGAGGCTTTAATTAAAAATCATCATATCATTGTATATCCGAGGATTTTTGAAGGAGAGAAAAAAGACTCAGAACTTTTGCAGCATGAGAACATTTCTCTTATTAAAGCGCCTGTAATCGAGCTTTCCGCAACCGAAATCCGAGATATGATCCGGACCGGAAAAAATGTACGGCCGATGCTTCCGCCGGAAGTTTTCGAATATTTGGACGGAAGCAGTTTTTATAAATAGTTTCAATGAAATTTTATTTAATTCTTTTCAGTTTTTTTACCCAAATTTTTATTTGCAGACAAGTTTTCTCCAAAGAATATTCCATCAAAATTATAAAAGAAACAGAAACAAGAAAATGGAGAGAAGAAGTCGCTAATTATCAGAAAGAACAATGTTATAGAGATTCATTAAGAGCTGTTAATGAGTCAAAGCTTAAAAATAAATATTATATAAATATTGCTGCTCCGTATGGTGACCGTTTTATTCCTTCTGAAGAGTTAAAAATACTTCTAAAAAAATATGATATTATTTGGGGTGGAGAATGGATGGGAAGTGATATTGGAGGGTATGCTCCAAATTCTTGCTATTATACATACATGACGAAGCTCACAAGAGAAAAATTTGGCGAAGAATTTATTGATAATCTAATAAAAAAATCTGTTTCAAATTATGTTAAAAAGCATCCGGATAAAATTTTTGATGAAGATGAACATACTGACTGGAAATATAAAGGAACATATACAGATGTTTCGGGAAAAGACGTTTTAAATAAAGATTTTTCTAATGCCTTTTTATATCCTAAAGATTACGATTACACAAAAAATAAGTATAATTCTCAAACCATTGCGATAATAAATCTTGATAATACAGGAAAGGTTCTAAAAATTGAAAAATTTTATCATCATATTTATAATGAAAACAATCAAAAATACATCCCTTATTTTGAAAAGGAAATTAAAAAGTTTATACAAAACTGTAAATTTGAACCCCTAAAATATGCTGGCTATCCTGTAAAATCTAAAATTGGCTTAAGATTTTTTTATAAATAGTTAACTATGAATTTCATCGAAAAATTATTCTCAAAATATCCGCAGGAAAAAGTAATTAAATGGTTTAAAAATATTTGCCTGGCGGAAGCGGTTTCCTGGTTTTTCCTGTTTACGGCAATGATCTGGATCCGTACCAATCCCAACGATATTTTCCCGATTGTTTATATCAGCACGATCGGCAGCATCCACGGTTTATTTTTTACCCTGTATCTTGTGTTTCTTCCTGCCGTTAGAAAAATATTTGCCTGGGATGACGAAGACAGCGTCTTTGCTTTAATTGCAGCTTTCTTTCCTTTCGCCACCATCTGGATTGATAAAAAGCTTGCGCGTTTTGACAGAGAATAAACATAAAAAAAGGACCTTTTCGGTCCTTTCTTATTTCTTAATTTAATACTAGAAATCACGTTTCACATGGCCTGTAACCGTTAGGGTATGACTTCCAGAGGTGTTAGTATACGTACCGTTGACGGTAAAATCTATATAGTCCCCTACTGCGCCGAAGCTGGAGATATTGACCACCAGATTACTATTCACAGGCATAATATCAGTATTAGAAATTCCAAAAAAATAATCTGTTGTAAAACTTGCGGGAACTCCCATCATATTATTCTGTTTCATGCCAAAAGAAGGCCCTGAAGGATTCTGTGAATTTATAATTAACTGTTTGGAAGGTATATTCGGAGCAGCTGGCATCGGGGAAAGTCCGGACCATTGTGCATTGAACGTGCCAATCACATAAGTTACCGGCTGACTATCAATCTTATAACTGATAAATTCGCTTACCGAATTACAAACGGTAATATTTCCCAGATTGACCGTATTGGCAGTCGCCGTAAAAGTAATTTCCCCGGTGGTCTGAACATTCGTCATATCGAATCCTTCATATATAAACTGAGGATTCGCAACACATGCGTAGGTATTGAAAGTAAAATTTCCGGTACTGCTTACAGGTACAGACAGATAATTGAAATAATTTGATCCTGCCACATTCCGAAGTGTTACATAACCGTCTGTTACATTGGCATTTGCACACGTTTTCAGATTTCCCTGGATGATATAATTCATAGATGCCGACGGATTCACGATAATATCCGGAATCGTTGTTGTACTTCCTGTAGCAAAAGGACCTACACTGGACGTGTAAATTGCATTGTTGCAGACATCATATACTTTCAGGGTAAGTACTTCACCTGCGGGAACAATTCCGGAAACCATTCCTGCATTATCCGATATACCGTTGGTCTCGTAAGTCTGGGACGCTCTTTTTAAAGTTACCTTAATATTCGGTAAAGCCACACCCGCAGAATTTTTTACAGTCACTTTCATGGTTGCCTGCTCAAACTGGGCATCACAATTCCACCAAGAGAAATGGCTTACCGTTCCTACATAAGTGTTTCCAACTTTCGTCGCAGAACCTTCTTCATTCCACATTCCCGTCTCTTCATTATAAGACCATAGCGGAATCGTATTCGGCGAAGATGAATTTTGTGAAGCATCAACAGGAACTGTAATTTCTGCCGTATGACCGTTAGCGATCTGAAGGTTTTGTCCGGAGCTTCCCGTTAGCTGTACATGCAGCATTCCGAAAGTTTCCATGACTCTTGCATTCCCTCCTGAATTTGCAGCCAGAAACGAGCCGGGCATTAATTCATTCAGATAAGGATTTGAGGAAGCCAAGCTGAACAGAGCGACACTCACACTTCCTGAATACACATTTCCACTTGCATCTTTAAAGCTCCCGTCAAACTTCACTTTCGTTCCGTTAGGCAAAGAAACAGTAGAAGTTGAGCCTGCAGCGACAGTAGAAGTTGTTGTCGCAGGAATCATCATAATGTTCACCCGGTTCATTCCATTCGTAGGAACCAACACTCTCGACGCATTCACATAACCTGCTTTGGTTACTTTTACATGAGCAAAATTTTCTTTTACGGAAGCATTTTTAAATACAAAAAGTCCTTTAAAATTGGTTGTTACCGTACCTGTTCCTATGGTTACTGTCGCTCCCGAAACAGGATTTCCATTTATATCCAGAACGACACCCTGAAAGCTCTTTTGCGTGGCATTTCCAAAATTGTAATTGGCTTGGGGGTTTGAAATATTTTCGTCTATTTCCAACAAAGTTTCTTCTTTACAAGAAATGATGAATGAAAATAATAAAAGTAAAAGATAGAATTTTCTCATAAGCTATTAATTTTAAGTTTTGACTAAATTAATTATAAAATTTTAAACACACCTTATTTTCTTATTTGCAAAAGAAAACATTTAAAATTTTCTCAAAATTATAGTTTGGATGTAACAGAATTTTAGATTGAATTGTCTAATAAATAACAAAAGAATACTATTTAAAAATTTTAGCTTAAAATTTTAATCGCTGAAAATCAATAAATTAAAACAAAATCAAAAACATTTTAAGTACTTTGTATTGCATGATACTAAATTTATTATATATCTTTGCAATGTTAAATAATAACAAATACAAGCTATTAAACTCTCTAAAAGATAAAGTCATGAAAACTCAAATTCTTATTGCCGCCATATTTTTCAGTGGATTCACTTTTGCCCAGGAAAAAAAACAGGATACTGTAAAAACAAAAAGTATAGAAGCCGTTACGCTTACAAAACAGGTTTTTAAAAAACAAAGCGACCGTTTTGTGTATGATGTAGCCTCTTCTCCGGTAGCGAAAGGCAACACAACCTTTGATCTTCTAAAGCAGACTCCCCTGCTCTCGACTACCGACGACAAGACCTTTAAGATTGTAGGAAAGAACAATGTGCTGATTTATATTAACGGCAGAAAAAGCAATATGGATTCCGAATCTCTGACGCAGTTCCTGAAAAATACCCCCGCAGAAAACATCCAGAAAATAGAAGTCATTACGATTCCCGGAAGCGAATACCAGGTGGAATCTTCAGACGGGATCATCAATATTGTGTTGAAGAAAAAAATGAGTGACGGAACCAGCGGAAACATGAGAATGTCTAATACGCAGAATAAATACAATGCCAGCAACGCCAGCTTCTCCGTGAATTACAGAAAAGATAAGCTTGGAATTAACGCTAATCTGAGCGGCGGGGAAAATATCAATCCGCAGTCTTATGTATTGAGAAACGGAATCGGCCAGGTAAGAAACGAATCGGTAGGAAATATCGATGATCCTAACAAAAACCTTGGAGGCTACCTGAATATCGATTATCAACTGACAGAAAAAAGCAATCTTGCACTTTCCTGGAATTCCTGGGCTAATAAAAGCTATAATTCAACCATCGACTTATTAAACACGTTAACTATGCCTGATGATAAGGGGATTCTTGAGACCAGTTATACGAAGACTAAAAACAAGGAAGATGCGAGAAATTATAACAATTCGGTAAATTTAAATTATGAAGTAAAACTCGATTCTCTGGGAAGTAAATTCAATGCCAATGCGGCTTATCTTATTTACAAAAGATTTCAGTATTCCGACAACAACACCATGATTTCTGATGTTCAGGGCAGCACATCCGGCTTTTCGAGAACAGGGAAAAAGATCATCCAGAACATTCCGCAAATTGTAAACAACTTTTCGGGAACAGTAGATTATATTCAAAAGTTTAAAAATGACTTCACATTTTCTGCCGGAGGTAATTTTAATAAGACTAAAACCGATAACGACACCAAGAATTACAATTACGCCTATGATTATGATAAAAACACCGGCATCCTGAAAGGTATAAAAAGCCAAACCGATTTTAATCATTTTATTTATGATGAAAATATTTACGGCCTCTACATCACATTTGAAAAGAAATTTTCCGATAAGTTTTCCGGAAAATTGGGTGCCCGATATGAGATCACCAACAGCCTGGGAACAGCAGACAGCCGGAAAGATGATGTTCCGTCGAATCAGGAAATCAAACAGAACTATCAGAACCTGCTTCCTTATCTGAGTTTCAGTTATGCTATTAATGACAAGAATAATATTTCTTATGCATTTTCCAGCAGGATGGGAAGGCCAAGTTTTTGGGAACTGAATCCGGTAAGGAATATTATTACAGAAGACAATTACACACAGAACAACCCTTTTGTAAAGGCATCTTCGAACTATAATCAGGAACTGACCTATATGTACAAAAATTCTTATTTCCTGATCTTAAATCATACCTACGAAAAAGACCAGATCACCCAGGTTCCTTTGCAGAAAAAGTATGTGGATAATAATGGTATGGAAAGGGTAAGACTGGCCTACATCCGGACCAATTTCGGAGACAAGCAGGAAATGTCGGCCATGCTGGGAATTCAGAAATCACTGTTCAAACAATACCTGACGATGAATTTTAATGCAGGAATCCAGCATAATATCAACAAAGGAACTTTAAATACAGATCCTACGACAGGAGAAGTTTTCGACACTTACATCAACAACAGAAAATCTACCAGTCTTGTTATTAACAGTAATAATACCCTGCGTCTCGATAAAAATAAAACATGGTTTCTGGGCGTCAACTTCTTCTACGTAGACAAGCAGCAGATCGAGCTGGGTGTTCTGAAAAATTTAATGAGCCTCGACCTGAGCATCAAGAAAAACTGGAACGACTGGACTTTTGCCGTAAATGTAAATGATGTCCTGAGGACCAATATTGTGGAAATTGAGGACTACCAGAGCAACGGCAACTATAATTACATTAAAAACGACATGTACAGAAGAAACATCACGGTAAGCCTTACCTACAATTTCGGAAACAAAAAGGTGAAAAAGGTAAGAGATATTGAAAGCGCTTCGGATGCTATTAAAAACAGAACAAGATAAAATCATTCTTCATATAATCAATTATTTTTTGTGGTGACCCGTCGAGAAATCGGCGGGTTTTGTTTATTTTTAAACTCAATATTATAAAATGTTTCTGATGAAAAAGCAGGCCTTCATTTACATAAGCCTCTTCCTGTTGATCCTATCAGGCTGCCGGCAAAAAACGATTGAGCTAGGAAAAGGCATTTCTTTTAAAGCAGAGCAGAATATTTCTTACGGAAAAGACACTGCTCAAAAAATGGATCTCTATATTCCGGATAAGAATGCAGATTCCGGGAATGTATTCATCATTATTCACGGTGGCGGCTGGCAGGGCGGAAGAAAATCTCAGCTCACCAGTTTTACATTTGATCTGATGAAAAAGTTTCCTCACACTATTTTCGTAAATCTTGAGTACCGGCTGGCTTCATCCACCCGTTTTGCGCTTCCGGACCAAACCGACGATATAAAAACGGCGATGACGTATGTTGAGAAAAAGTTAAAAATCAAACCCAAATATATTCTTCTCGGAAACAGTGCCGGCGGTCACCTTTCAATGTTGTATGCTTATCATTATGATCAGGAAAAGAAAGTAAAAGCTGTTGTTAACATCGTAGGACCGGCAGACCTGAATGATCCCGGATTTAAAAATTACGACGATTATGCTTTTTTGGAAAAGCACCTCATCAATCCTAAACTAGTTGATGGTAAGCTTTCATTGATGGACTTCGGAAACCCGGTTCATTGGATTACACCAGCCTCTGCGCCCACCCTTTCCTATTACGGTACGGCTGATCATGTGGTTCCGGTTTCCCAAAAAAAGATTCTGGATTCGGTTTTAACCAGAAATAAGGTTTATCATGCATCGTATGAATTTAACGGAGACCATGTGGGATGGGAGCGACCGCCTCATGCATCGTTTCTAGTTGGGAAGATTGAAGACTTTCTTGAAACGGTGGATAAAAAATAAGAATAAATTTAATGCTACCGACGCAAAGAACAATCTATATTGCAGCCGCGGATTTTCGTTTGCAAAGATGCTTCGACAAGCTCAGCATGACACGTTCATTCAGCAAATAATAGCTACAAATATTATTAGATTTCTTAAATCCTGTATTTTAAAATGTTTCAAAAACAAACGCTTTGATATTTTCAAAGCGTTTGTTTTTTATTCTGATTTAAAAATTTCTGACCTTTCCGAAGTGCCGTTGGCATTGAAGGCTTCGATCTGGAAATAATAAGTATCGGTCCTGTCGGCTCCTGTGAAGAAATATTCGTTTTTACCGTACACCATAATGCTTCCGTATAATTTCTCCGGTGATTTTCCCCAATAGATCACATATCCGTCGGCATCGGAATTCTGTTGCCATTTCATCCAGATGCTTCTTCTTTCGCCGTACTTTTTAGGATCCGCTCTCAGCGGTACAAAGTTCTGAACTTTCCCAGGAACTGCACCGGCTCCTTTTCCAAAAACCCGGAATCCGCTTAGGGCAAATTTACCGGTCGGCATTTTCAGGTTTTCCATTTTCAGGAATCTTGCTTTGGCAGGCTTTTCCAGCTCGACGTAATCATGCGGGACATCTTTAGTATTTTTGCTTTTATCCACAATCACACTCCATTTTTTACCGTCGTTGGAACCGTAGATTTTATACTGATGCATTTTACCGAAAGTTTTACCCATAAACTCGGCATCCTGATCGGCATAGTTGATCTGAATGGCATTAATGGTTGAAACTTCTCCCAAATCCGTCTGAAACCATTCCCCTTTATCACCGGTTTTTGCACTCCAATAGGTTTTAATATCTTCATCCACCGCATAATTCGAGTGATAACCGCCAAGTGTTGACGATACCTGAACGGGCTTGTTGTAGTTAAGCAACATCCATCCGGCGAAAAGACCTTTTGAAAAATCTTTTCCCTGCGCATATTGCGGAAGATAGGTTGGATAATCACCATATGCTGTATTGCAGTACATTACATCATCCTTGTCGAATCCTGCCGGCCAGATGCCCAGCCTTCTTTCAAAATTATTTTTGGTTGAGATAAAAATGGTTGAGATATGCCACCAGTTTTTATAGTTGTCCTCAAAGGTGGCACCATGCCCCGCTCCTCTGGCAAAACCTCCCGGCTTATAAGAAAACGGATTGTGCTGCTGGTATTCGAATCCTTCCAAAGGTTTATTGCTGACATACACACCGTCGGAATATCCACTGAACTCCGTGGCCGGTGCTCCATATTGCATATAATATTTCCCGTTATGCTTTGTCATCCAGGCTCCTTCCACGAAAGGCTGCAGGAAAACATTGTCGTTGTATTCCCCAAAGCGCTCCCAGCCGTGGTCTTCAGGCTTTAATTTAACGATCGGTTTCACAAAACCTTCCGACTGGAGGGTATTGACTTTCACTTCGGTGCCCAGCAAAGGCCATTCGTTGCTGGATCCCCAGTACAGGTATAATTTATTCCTATCTTCATCATAATGAAAAGCCGGGTCCCATGCTCCCACTTTCAGCGTATCTACTGCTATTTTCCAGTCGTCTTTGGTCGGATTCGTGCTTTTCCAGATCGGGAAATCCTGTTCCCAGGTGGAACCGAAAACATACAGCGTATCTTTCATCGCCCAAACTGCCGGTGCATTCAGGTCATGAATGTATTTGTTGTTTCTCAGAAATTTCCTTTTCACGAATTTCCAGTCGAGCATATCATCACTGTACCAATACCCTTCCTGATTGGTTGAAAAAAGGAAGAGCTTGTTTTTAAAATTAACGATCACCGGATCGGCCGTTGCACGGTGTTTCCCCTGCTTTGAAAAGACTTCAAACGGGGTATAGCCGTAATCGATATTGATCGGGTTACAATAGGTCTTCTCCTGGGCCTTCATACCCATCATCCCGAACAGCAACATGAACATCAGGAAGTACTTCTGCATAATCTATGGTTTCTTATTTCACAAAAATAGGTAAGTTTTTCAGAATAAGAATATTATTTTATAATTCATAAATTATATACCTGTCATATTGAAAAGATAGCCATTGGCAAATCATTCGTTCTATCTATTCAGCTCTAAAGTGATAATTGGAATTAAATATCTCATTTATTGATGCAGAAAAACCTTAAATGAAAATTCCGGAATTCAATCAGACTATTCTGATCAGATCCAGGAATTTTTTATAGTTCAGGTAGAAACCTGGATGTAATAGTTGAACTTTTATTTTTTCGGAAGAAAAACCTCAGCCAGCATACAGCGCGCACTTCCGCCTCCGTTTACTTCGATGGTATTCAGATCCGAATAGATGATTTCACAATATTTTTCAATCGCAGAAATCTGATCCTGGGTTAAGGATTGATAGGCCGTTTCGCTCATGATCAAAAACTTTTCACCATCTTTGTTCTGTACCTGAAGCATGTTTCCGGCAAACTGCTGCATCTGGTCTTCCGAAATTTCGATGATTTCTTTTCCTGAATTTTTAATGGTTTCAATGACTTTGCTTCTCTCCAGCTCATTATCGATACAATCCAGACAAATTACGACAAACTGATCCGCCACGCACATCATAACATTGGTGTGGTAAATCGGCAGCCTTTCTTTACCTACAGTCTGGAATGAGTGGAAAACCACCGGTGTAAAACCATATTTTTCGCAGAATTCTCTAAATAGGTTTTCATCCAGCCTTAAAGAAACCGATCCATAAGCGATCTTTTTATCGTGGTCGAAGATCATGCTTCCGGTACCTTCCAGAAAATGCCCCTGGGTTTCCGGGAAAGACCAATCGTCGATTTCAGCGACTTCAAATCCTTGTTCTTTGATGGTTTCAATAATATCATCCCTTCTTTCCACTCTTCTGTTCGAGGCGAACATAGGATACAATACTACTTTTCCGTCCCGGTGAAAACTTACCCAATTGTTTGGGAAAATGGAATCCGGGGTATGTGGATCTAGGGTATCTTTTATGGTAATGACATTGATTCCCTTACTTCTCAGTTTTTCAACGAACATCTTAAACTCGGACAAAGCTTTAAACTGGATGTCGAAGCCTTTCTGCTCGGTCTGAAAATAGTTGTTTTTTGCGGTCTCTTCATTAAAGCCGAAAGCTATTGGCTCTATCATTAATACGGTATCTGTTGTCTGCATAGTTTGGGTGGAAGGTTAATGGTTTTTAGTGTTTAGTGCAAATTTATTTTTTATTGTTTGTAATTGAAATATGTACCAATTTTTGATTAAATCATCATATTTACCAGCATTTCGATTATTTGATTGTACTGATTATTCCCTCACCAACGGCATAGTAGAACACCTCAGCAATCCGCCCATCTTGGAGATCTCGCGGTACGGAATCTCTACTACGGTCATTCCCCACTCATTACGGAGGTGATTGTTCATTCGGGTAAAAGTCTTGTCTGAAACTACGATTTCCGGGGAGATAGAGAAGATATTCGGGTTCATTTCAAACATTTCTTCTGCCGTTACGTGGAAACAGTTTTCCTCACCAAAAATATCAATGATCAGGCGGTAATCGCTTTCATCTACAAATCCGTCTTTATAGATGATGCATTTGTCTTTACCGATAGGATTGAAAGTACAGTCCAGATGCAGAATCCCTTCATACGGAACCTTATCGTTTTTTCTTAATTCCAGATCGATGATCCTTTTCTTGGGAAAATATTCTTTCAGGATCTCAATCGCATACTCATTGGTTCTGGCAGTTTTATAGTTTCTGTAGTCTTCGCTGAAACACGTTCCGATAAACAGGAAATCATCCCATACAATAACATCTCCCCCTTCAATATGAGCCGTTTCCGGAAGGTTGATGATCTTTCTCCAGGCTACCTTTTCAAAAACTGTTTTATAAGCCTCCTGCTCATCCGCACGGTCTGCAATGACATTGGAGATAATCATTTTATCATCAATTACGAAAGCGACATCCCTGGCAAAAACCTGGTTATAATCTTCAATAATATCCGGGCGCAGTACTTCCACATCATACTTTTTTAAAACTGCTTCAAAAGCATTCATCTCCCGGATGATTTCCGATTCGTTCGGATAAACATTATTTTCGATTGAATAGTAGGATTTTGCATCATAGCTTTCCAACAGCGTAGGAACCGGCCCCATTGAATTGGGCTGCCCTAAAACCACTGATTTCAGCCTGCCTGTTTCGTTTTTTATATTTAGTTTCATAAAGATTTATGCAATGCTACAAATATAAGTAAAGGCCTGAATCTGGGAAACTTTCAGGCCTCTTTTAAAGGTATACAGAGAGATAATTCTACCTTTCTTCATGATACCAGTTTTTTATTAATGCGAGATCAGATTTCCGCATGTTTTATCTCTGACTGAAGTGGATTTAGCAGATATTTTTTGAACCTAATTTTTTTTCTAAATTTTTATTTAAAATTAAATTAAAATTCATACTTTAGTGATATATTAATCATGTTAAATTACTAAACATCAATCATCAAAACCATTAGATTATGAAAACACAGAATCCAGTGCTGAAAAATGCACAAAAACTCGGAAGAGATCAGCAGAAAACAATTATCGGAGGTGCTTCCGCAGCAAGACGCTGCTGTGAGCGGGATGACCAGACCGGAGCCTGTACCGTATGGACATGCGACCGTTGCCAATGTCCTTAACAAATTGAAACCTGTTACTCAGGTAGGTTATTTTTTAATTTTACAAAAAAATCCCGAAGCCAAACTCCGGGATTTCTTTATATGTTGAGATATTGATTATCTGTTTACCATATCGATATAGTCTCTTTTCTGAGCGCCTTGGTACACCTGTCTCGGTCTTCCGATCGGGTCTCCTTTCATTCTCATCTCTTTCCATTGAGAGATCCATCCCGGAAGTCTTCCTAACGCAAACATTACGGTGAACATTTCGGTAGGAATTCCCAATGCACGGTAGATAATTCCTGAATAGAAATCCACATTCGGATATAGCTTTCTTTCCACGAAGTATTCGTCTTCCAAAGCTACTCTCTCTAACTGCATTGCAATATCCAGAGCTTTATCCTGAATACCTAGTGCATTAAGGATATCATCAGCTGCTTTCTTAATGATCTTAGCTCTAGGATCAAAGTTTTTGTATACTCTGTGTCCGAAGCCCATCAAACGGAAACTGTCGTTTTTATCTTTGGCTTTTGCTACCCATTTGTTTACGTCTCCACCATCTTTTTCAATAAGCTCAAGCATTTCGATTACGGCCTGGTTTGCTCCTCCGTGAAGCGGACCCCAAAGAGCGGAAACCCCAGCTGAAACAGAAGCGAAAAGACCGGTGTGTGCAGAACCTACCATTCTTACGGTAGAAGTAGAACAGTTTTGTTCATGGTCTGCGTGAAGGATTAATAATTTATCCAATGCCTGAACAACTACAGGATCGATTTCGAATTCCTGGTTTGGCATTCTGAAAGTCATTTTGTAGAAGTTCTCTACATAATTCAGGCTGTTATCACCGTGGTTAAGCGGCAATCCCTGAGTTTTTCTGTAGGTCCACGCGCAAAGGTGAGAGAATTTGGCAATCATCAGCTCTGCAGCAAGGTCCATTTCTTCTTTGGAATTTACATTAACTGCTTTTGGGTTAAAAGCCGTTAAAGCGGAAGTTAGAGAAGATAAAACTCCCATAGGGTGAGCAGAACGAGGGAAAGCATCAATGATCTTCTTCATCTCCTCTGCTACGAAATTATATTTTTTAATGTTTGATTCGAAAGAATTGTACTGATCTTGAGTTGGCAATTCACCTTGTAGTAAAAGGTACATTACTTCTGTGAAGTTCGATTTATCAGCAATTTGCTCGATCGGATATCCTCTGTAGAATAATTCTCCTTTATCTCCGTCCAAATAAGTGATTTCACTAAGTGTTGCCCCGGTATTTTTATATCCTAAATCTAATGTGATTAAACCGGTCTGATCTCTTAATTTTGAAATATCGATTCCTCTGTCTCCGATAGTACTATCCACAATTGGATATTCATACGAATTACCGTCGTAATTCAATATTACTTTGTTGTCTGACATTATTTATTTTTTTTCTAAATATACTACTTATTACAAAATACGGCAAACTAAAAATCTCGCTTGCCGTAATTTATAATTTCGATTGATTATCTTTTGATTTTAAAAGCATCCAGGCCAGGGAAAACGGCTGTTTCACCAAGAGCTTCCTCAATTCTCAGCAATTGGTTGTATTTTGCCATACGGTCTGATCTTGAAGCAGATCCTGTTTTGATCTGTCCGCAGTTCATTGCTACAGCAAGATCAGCAATGGTAGAGTCTTCCGTTTCTCCTGATCTGTGAGACATTACGGAAGTGAATCTGTTGTTCTGAGCCATCTGTACGGCAGCCATCGTTTCAGAAAGAGAACCGATCTGGTTTACTTTTACCAGGATCGAATTGGCAATACCTTCTTTTACGCCTCTAGACAATCTTTCAACGTTCGTTACGAATAAATCATCACCAACTAACTGTACACGGTCTCCGATTTTATCAGTAAGCATTTTCCATCCTTCCCAGTCATTTTCCTGCATTCCGTCTTCGATGGAGATAATTGGATATTTATTTGCCAATTCAGCAAGGTAAGAAACCTGCTCGCTGCTGGTAAATTGAGCAGCATCCGGCGTCTGGAATTTTCTGTAATCATAAACTCCGTCTTTATAGAATTCTGAAGCCGCACAGTCTAATGCGATCATGACATCATCACCAGGCTTGTAACCTGCTTTTTCGATAGCCTGAAGCAAAGTATCCAAAGCATCTTCCGTTCCTGTGAAAGTCGGTGCAAAACCACCTTCGTCACCTACTGCGGTTGATAAGCCTCTTGAATGAAGAATCGCCTTTAAGTTATGGAAAATCTCCGTTCCTTTTCTCAAAGCATGAGAGAAAGAATCCGCTTTTACCGGCATTACCATAAATTCCTGGAAAGCGATCGGTGCATCGGAGTGAGAACCTCCGTTGATCACGTTCATCATCGGAACAGGAAGGGTGTTGGCGTTAACACCACCCACATATTTGTACAAAGGCATTTTAAGATCAGCGGCTGCAGCTTTAGCGGCTGCTAGAGAAACCCCAAGAATTGCATTCGCTCCAAGGTTCCCTTTGTTGTTGGATCCGTCAAGATCGATCATAATCTGGTCGATCAAATTCTGATCGAAAACCGGAAGACCTACCAATTCAGGTGCGATTACTTCTCTTACATTTTCTACAGCCTTGGAAACTCCTTTTCCCATCCATTCCGAACCGCCGTCACGCAGTTCTACCGCTTCATGTTCTCCGGTAGATGCTCCGGAAGGTACAGCAGCACGGCCCATCGCCCCGCTCTCTGTAAATACATCTACTTCTACTGTAGGATTCCCTCTTGAATCCAAAATTTGTCTCGCTTCTATGTAAGAAATGTAACTCATTGTTCGTTTTTTTATAGTTCAGACAAATTTAATCAATTTTTAACGTTTGGAAGCAAATGAAGAGTAATTTATACGTTTATTCAGAGTTAAATTTTAGTTAATTTTAGTATTGTGATAATTCAAGTTAAAAACAATAAAAACTTTTTCGAAATTAAAATAGAAAAAATTTTTAAGCTTATATATCGCCTTACCTATTCATTTTTTATAGCATCAAAATTAAAGCTAATATTTAGAAATCCGAAGAGGTTATTGTTTTCAATATCATATTTCAAAACTAAAGGAAGCCAAAGATTTTTTAAAACTTTTATCCTTAAATCTGCATTTGCCAGAAACTGATTGTTTTTTTCATCTTCCATTAAGCCTGAGAAAATTCTTTTAAATTCAAAATTCGGTTTAAACTCTATTAAAGATTCTTCTCCTTTTTTGAGAACAGAAATATTCAATCCTAGCTGAGATGAAAATTCTCTTCTTTTAAATACAGATTCTGCAATACTGTCTTTTGCTTTAAACTGATTTCTGAAATCAATTTCCATTTTATTGCCTTTTTTCGTGAGTCCCTGCAGATAAATTAAACTGGCATCATATTCATCCAGAAACTTAGATTCTTTTTTAAAATTGCTATGAAAACCTACCGTAAGTAAAGGGCGCATTCTTATGGCTTCAATTTCGTCATTAAATTTTTTTTCAAATGCTTTTGTCATTTGGATATAATTTTCCGGTAAAGTATTTAAAAAAGCTTCAGGAAAATTTTCACGAGGAATATATTGCCCTTTCTCATACGCATCGTTTATAATTTGTTTTAATCTTATAAACTCATCATTATTATGGGTTTGCCTGTAGGCCTGAAGCTTATCAATTAGCATAGAATTACAGGTTTCAAACATATGTTCTAATTCCTTTGAAGTTTTGGCTATGCTCAAATCTCTTTTGTTCACAATTGCCCAATCAAAACCGTACTGAAAACCATCAAATTTGTAGTCATTATCAAGATTTAATCCTACCGTAATCTGAAAATTTCTGCTGAAAGTCTCTTGGGCATAATTGTAATCAGCCAGCAAGGTGCTGTCAGCTCTAGACTTTATTGAAAAAAGACTTGCCTTATACTGGAATGATTTTTTATCGCCGGTAAGATCTTTCACAGCCGCCTGCATAAAATCTGTCATGACATCTTTCCAGTTTCCTGTTTTTGTTTCCTGAATTCTTTTATAAACTCCGGCTGAATTTATTGTTTTCTCATTCAGCTCAATTTCCTGAGCAATAATTATGGTGAAGTTTTGAATAAGAATTATGAAAAATGATTTAAAGATTAGATTTTTCATGACTTTAGTTTGTATTAAATGAATAAGTGACCAGATAAGCTTTTCCTGTTTTGGTAACGGGATTTTTATCAGATGTCGAATCAAAAGTGAAATTGTCACAGTCGAGTTTAATGACTGTTTTTTTGTTATCCGCAATTGGATTGGATCCAATGATGTAAAGATCATATTCCGTCTTATCCTCCAAGTCGAATTCGTGTGAAAAAGACCCGTCTTTTGTCATTTCAATGATTGGAACTGTACTTCCTTTTTTAAAAATTTTAAAAACAATTCCTAAAATTGAAGTTCCGCCAGTTACAGTGAGGTTTAATGTCAAAGGTTTCATTATTATTAATTATTATTTAGAATTGTTAGGTGAAGGTGCAAGAAGTCCCGCTAAAGCTCCTATTGCTCCGGAAGAGATTGCTGTAAAAATCGTGATAACCTGTGCATTTATCTGATCTCCATCTTTCATTGACATTATGGTAAGTGCTATAATAATGGTGAGAATCGCCAGTCCCAAAGAGATAACAATAATTCTGTAAATCCATGAATCTGTTTCTTTTGGATTGGTAATTACAAGATTTTCTGCAGCTTTTACCGGATCTGTCTTGAATTCTTCCTGAAGTGCGGGATTATTATTTAATGCTGTTTTAAAGTCTTCAAATGTGTTATCAATTTTTATTTTCATGATTATTTGTTTTTAAGTTTTATATCTCAAAGTTCCCACAAAAACAAGCTCCTGTCAATTACACAAACGGGTGATTTACAACAAAAAACAGCATCATTTTATGATGCTGTTTCTAATTACCTATAAATTTTTCTACAGTTCTATTCTGAAGAATAAGTGTGTTCCGTTTTCGGTGGTGACTTCACAGTGCCCGTTCTGTTCCTGCATCCGGCGTTTCATGTTGCGTAAGCCGTTACCTTTCGGTTTACCGGGATCAATACCGACTCCGTTATCCGAAATTTTCATCATGAACTCTTTTTCGTGTTGGATAAAGGCAAGGGTAAGCCTGTCAGATCGGCTGTGTTTGTAAGCGTTATTAAGCGATTCTTTAAGGCATAGAAAAAGATTGCGCCGCTGCTCTGTGGTGATGGAGGTTTCAGCAATCACATTTTCGTTTTCGATGTGAAGGACAATCGTTGTTTTTTTGAGGAAGTTCTGTGCGTAGGATTTCGCATAATCGATAAAGCTTCCGAGGGTATCGTTTCCGGAATTCAGACTCCAGAGCATTTCCCGCATGGAGAGGTTCATGTCTTCGGAGGTTTTTAGGAGTTCATCGATGTCGGTTTTTAAGTCCTCATCTTCGGCTCTTTGCTTTAAAAATTCCGCTTGGAGTTTCAGGGCAGAAATTCCTGCTCCAAGATCGTCGTGCATATCGTGGGAAATACGTTCCCGTTCTTTCTCGATCAGTTTTTGTTTCTCCAATTCTTTCTGGAGAAGCTGGTTTTGGTGTTCGGATTCTTTGAGTTGTTGTTCTTTCAGATATAAAAGCTGTTTTCTGTTGTACATTAATACAACGAAAATGATGAAAGTAACGAAGAAAAGTACAATAAGTATGGCCAAGATATAAGTACTCTTAATGATCTGCGGCAATTCTTCCTTTAAAATTATAATCATATTTGGAGAGGGAGATAAACAACATTATATAAAATACAATATTAACCAGATCAAAATTACTCTTGAGAAAATCTGAAAATTCTTTATCATTATAATAAAAATAATACATCGGTAAACATCTAAAAATACCAAAGCTTCCCCATATAAGCAGTCCCGAACTAACCCAAAAATTAGGGTCATCAAAAATCCTTGTTTCATCTGCAGTGAGAATTTTATTGTAATACCAAAGAATAGAGTGGAAAATTAAAAACAGCATCACTGAAATAGCTATTTTTTCGTCAAAATCTAATCCTAGGAACTTTGTGTAGAATAATATGAAAGTAAGGCTTATTAAAAATGATATTCCGGAGAAAGTTTTAAGCATTTTCGTGGTTAGTGATTTCTTATAAGAACAATAGAAAAAAATAGCTACGAAAATCAGGTATAAATTATATTGTAATCCAATCATTATATTTTCATCAATTATATTGATTACAAAGGAATAGCTTTCCACTACAACAGTTACCAACAGATATATAAAAAGATTATTCTGAATAGAAAAACCATATTTTCTATCCAGAATAAAAGATTTAACGAAGACAACAATTAGTAATATGTTGTATATATAATTTAATATCAATCTTATGGTTTTAAATTTCCTAGATCATAATATCCATCATAAACCGGACTAAGTTTTCCCAATTCATCAAGTTCAATATGATGAATTCTATTTGAATCTTTTATATAAACAGCCAAACCTAATCTTTGATGCTGATCACTTTCTTCAAATACTATAGTTTCAAATTCAAGATTGTCTTCAAAATCTTCGAATGCCCGTATAGCTTCCATTTTATAAACTATGTATTCGGTTATTCTATACTTTTGCAGAGTTGCCATTATTAGGTTATTAACAACTCCTTCTCTAAAATTTTCAACTATACTTGTAAAACTTGGGATCGCCGGCATATCCTCTACAAAACCATCAGTCTGTAACTGATAAGCTTTATCATCACCTAAATCCAAATTTCCTCCTTGGTAATCAAATTCTTCTATATCTGAAAACCTAAAAATGATGTTTAGAATCCCATGATCATCCGTAAAAAAAATGTGCATGTAATTTTTTTCAATATTGTCATTTACTATTCTATTGATCTCATTCTTAGAGATAATAAATTTACTTACTAATTTACACTCTTGTTTATTGCAGAAATAGTTCTCAAATTTCTTTTTACACTTTGTATACATTTCCAAACTCATTGGCTTACCAACTAAAATGTACCTGTTCCAATCTGGAGTTATGAAATCTAAAGATTTATTGTTTTCACACCTTGCATTCAAGATTTCAGTAATTAGCATTAATTTGAAATTCATACATGATTGTTCGTCTTTACTGCTCTTCATAATTTCTTAGTTTTTAAAATGGTTAAATTTATTAATAGCCTCCACTTTGTTGTTGACGTGGAGTTTCCGATAGATGTTGCCGACGTGTTTTTTCACGGTATCGATGCTGATGAATTTTTTGTCGGCGATTTCTTTGTATAATAATCCCTGGGAGAGAAGCTCCAGGATTTCCTTTTCCCGATCCGTGAGCGTGTCGAAGCCCTGGATTTCGGGAAGTTTACGTTCAAAGTGGCTCAAGACTTTGCGGGCGATAGAGAAACTCATCGGGGCGCCGCCGTTGTAAGCATCGCGGATGGAAGAAAGAATCTTATCCATGCTTTCGCCTTTTACCAGATAACCCATGGCACCTGCTTTTAAAGAATTAAAAATCTTATCATTATCTTCAAAACTGGTACACATAATAAATTGTGTGGAGGGCATTTCTTTTTTTAGCTTTTCGATAATTTCAATGCCCAGCATATCCTGTAGCTGAATATCCATCATTACCACATCCGGAGAAAGATTGGTGAGCTGCTGCAGAGCCTCGCGTCCGTCAAAAAACTGGGCAACTACCTGCATGTCGTGCTGATAATCGATCACTTTTTTCAAAGCATTGTTGTAATTTTTTTCATCTTCTACAATGGCTATTCTAATTTTCATCGTGACAGGGTTTGAGGAATATTCAATTTCGGAATTCGATTTTTACTTAACTGGTCTTATCCAAAATAGAGAGGGTCTCTGGATTCATTATTTTGAAGGACAAACCCGTCTCCAAGACTGACGACTGTTCCAATTAAACTTTTTAAAATAGGATTATTAATAATATCTTTTAAAAGCTGAAGACCGGTTTTTGCAGCGCAGAAATTAACGCTATCCGGGCTTTTTTCCAATGATACATTTTTGATGTCTAATTCTGTTAACATAGTAATATGATTTAAATAAGCTTACCCTGTGCAATTTTCGGCGTCCCTGATTTATTATTGTAAAGTTCAGAATCTTAATGAAGCGGGGCAATTACCCGTTTGTGTAATTTTGAAGCATTTGAGATCATAGGCGTTGGTTTAGTTTTTGTTTTTACTAAATTTAGGAAAAATTCTTTTATACTAAAAGATATTTAACAATCAGTACATTAAAAAAATTAACATCATGAAAAAGGTAATTTTAGTCGCAGCTTCAGTGACTTTTCTCTTTACGGTAAGCTGCAAAAAGAGTGAAGGAGGAAATAAAGAAGTCATCCAGTCGGAAAGCTCCGAAAGTTCGTATGTGGACAACAATGGTAAAATTGATTCGACAAGTACAGCCTCATCAATGACGGAGGTGAACGGCGAAAAAACAGAGAAAATCAGCAATATTTATAAAGCAACCGACGGAACGTTGGTAAAGGTTATCTTTGAAACGACACCGAAAGAAAGCACGCTTTCGATAAGAAACAACAATAAAACATTTATTCTGAAAAAAACGGGTGCTGCCGGTAATGAAACAACTTATACAAAGGATGATATGACGGCAAAAGTAACGCAGGACAGCATCCATCTTATTCAGGGAAATAATGTTATCGAACTGAAGAAAACGAAAATCTAAAGCATAAAAAAACCGTTCAGGATCTGAACGGTTTTTCTTTTATATCTGACGAATATTATTCTTCAGTTTTCTCTTCTGTAGAATCAGCAGCTTCAGCCGTTGGCTCAGCAGCTTTTTCTTCTACTACAGGAGCTTCAGCAACTACCGCTTCTTTTTTAGCAGCCGTAGATCTTCTGCTTCTTCTTGTCGCTTTTTTCTCTTCCGCATTTGGATTGTAAAGCTCATTGAAGTCTACCAATTCGATAAGAGCAGTATCAGCAGCATCACCTGGTCTGAATCCTGTCTTGATGATTCTTGTATAACCACCGTTTCTCTCAGCGATTTTAGGAGCAACGGTTCTGAACAATTCAGCAACCGCTTCTTTATTTTGAAGATATGAAAAAACAATTCTTCTGTTGTGTGTAGTATCTTCTTTTGCTTTTGTTAATAGAGGCTCAACATATACTCTTAAAGCTTTAGCTTTAGCTACAGTAGTGTTGATTCTTTTATGCTCAATTAGAGAACAAGCCATATTAGAAAGTAAAGCACTTCTGTGAGAAGCTGTTCTTCCTAAGTGATTGAATTTTTTACCGTGTCTCATTATTAATTATTTATCAGCGTCTAACTTATATTTTGCAACGTCGAAACCGAAGTTAAGACCTTTTGAATGCACTAATTCTTCTAGTTCTGTCAAAGATTTTTTACCAAAATTTCTGAATTTCATCAAATCAGACTTACTGTAAGAAACCAGTTCTCCAAGAGTTTCCACTTCAGCCGCTTTCAGACAGTTCAGGGCTCTTACGGAAAGATCCATGTCTGCTAATTTAGACTTAAGGAGTTGTCTTGTGTGAAGGGTTTCTTCATCATATTGGATCGATGCTTTTACCGCTTCCGTTTCAAGGGTGATTCTCTCATCGGAGAACAGCATGAAATGATAAATTAATATCTTGGAAGCTTCTGTTAAAGCGTTCTGAGGACTGATAGATCCGTCAGTTTCGATATCCAATACAAGTTTTTCGTAGTCTGTTTTTTGCTCTACACGATAATTTTCAATGCTATACTGCACTTTCTTAATTGGCGTAAAAATAGAGTCGATTGCAATGGTACCTACCGGTGCATTGTTTGACTTATTTTGTTCAGAAGGCACATACCCTCTTCCTTTTTCTATATTGAAAGTAATTTCGAAAGTTACATCATTGTTTAGGTTACAAATCACTAAATCCGGGTTCAATACCTCAAATCCGTTGATCGATTTTCCTAAATCCCCAGCAGTAATAACCGTCTGACCCGATACTTTGGCAACAACCTGCTCATTCGTCTGGTTTTCTGCCGTAGCTTTTAATCTTACCTGCTTCAGGTTAAGAATAATTTCGGTAACATCTTCGATTACTCCTGGAATAGTTGAAAATTCGTGCTCTACACCTTCTATTTTGATAGATGAAATAGCGTATCCTTCCAGAGAAGAAAGCAACACTCTTCTCAAAGCATTACCGATTGTAAGCCCGAAACCTGGTTCTAGTGGTCTGAATTCAAACTGACCTCTAAAATCATCAGAGTTAAGTAAAATTACTTTATCGGGTTTTATGAATTGTAAAATTGCCATATTATTGGGTTGAGCAAAAATTTGATTAAAAAATTATTTAGAGTAAAGTTCGACGATCAGCTGTTCCTTGATGTCCTCCGGAATCTGGATTCTTTCAGGAGCAGAAACGAAAGTACCTTCTTTCTTCTCATCGTTGAATTGTAACCACTCATAATTTGCTTTAGAAGCCAATGCATTGGTAACTACTTCAAGAGACTTCGATTTTTCTCTTACTGCAATTACATCACCTGCTTTTACCAAATATGAAGGAATGTTCAGAATTTCTCCGTTAACAGTGATGTGTCTGTGAGAAACCAATTGTCTTGCAGCAGATCTTGTCTTAGCAAAACCTAATCTGTAAACTACATTATCCAATCTTGATTCGCAAAGTTGCAAAAGAACTTCACCTGTTACACCTTTACTTCTGTGTGCTTTTTCGAATAGGTTAGCAAACTGTCTTTCTAAGATACCGTAAGTATATTTAGCTTTTTGTTTTTCAGCCAACTGAACTGCATATTCAGATTTCTTAGCACCTCTTCTTTTGTTAGGACCATGTTGTCCTGGCGGTTGGTTTTTTCTTTTCTCGAAGTTTTTGTCATCTCCGTAGATTGCAGCACCAAACTTTCTAGCAATCTTAGTTTTAGGTCCAATATATCTTGCCATAATGGGTAAATTCTAAAAATTAAACTCTTCTTCTTTTTGGTGGTCTACATCCGTTGTGCGGCATAGGCGTCACATCAACGATTTCGCTAACTTCGATACCTGAATTGTGAATTGATCTGATGGCAGATTCTCTACCTGCACCCGGACCTTTTACGAACACCTTTACTCTTCTTAAACCAGCTTCGTGAGCTACAGCAGAGCAATTTTCAGCTGCCATTTGAGCAGCAAATGGAGTATTCTTTTTAGAACCTCTGAAACCCATTTTACCGGCAGAAGCCCAAGAGATAACCTCTCCGTTTTTATTTGTTAAAGAAATGATGATGTTATTGAAAGAAGCCTGAATATGAGCTTCACCAATAGCTTCAACTTTTACTTTTCTTTTCTTAACTACTTTAGTTTGTTTTGCCATAATTCCTAACGATTATTTACTAGCTTTTTTCTTGTTAGCAACAGTTTTTCTCTTTCCTTTACGGGTTCTAGAGTTGTTTTTCGTTCTCTGGCCTCTTAAAGGTAATCCAAGTCTGTGACGTATTCCTCGTTGGCATCCTATGTCCATTAATCGCTTAATGTTCAATTGCACTTCAGATCTCAATTCTCCTTCTACTTTGATGTTTTCGGAGATGTATGTTCTGATGGCAGCCAATTCATCGTCATTCCATTCGTTGACTTTCTTGTCTTCGCTGATACCGGCAGCTTTAAGGATTTCTGAAGAAGTACTTCTTCCGATTCCGTAGATGTAAGTTAAACCGATAACGCCTCTTTTGTTTTTTGGTAAATCAATACCTGAAATTCTCGCCATAATTTAATGTTAGCCTTGTCTTTGTTTAAATTTTGGGTTTTTCTTGTTGATTACGAACAGTACACCTTTTCTGCGTACGATCTTGCAATCAGCGCTTCTTTTTTTAATTGATGCTCTTACTTTCATTTTGTTTGATAGTATTTATTTTTTTAACAATAGCCAAACAGAACTTACGCTCCATTTGGCATTGTTTTTTAATATCTGAATGTAATTCTCCCTTTGGTTAAATCGTAAGGAGACATTTCCAGTTTCACCTTATCACCAGGTAAAAGTTTAATATAATGCATTCGCATTTTACCGGAAATATGAGCAATGAGTACATGCCCATTTTCAAGCTCTACACGGAACTGGGCGTTGGAAAGTGCTTCCGTAATCACGCCGTCTTGTTCAATATGTTTTTGTTTCGCCATAAATTAATATCCAGTCGTTCTTGATAATTTAGACTGCATTAACCCATCATAATGATGGTTCAGCAGATAAGTATTAATCTGTTGAACGGTATCTAAAATTACTCCAACCATAATCAATAGTGATGTTCCCCCGAAAAATAGGGCGAACGCATCTGTCTGAACAAAGGTTCCATGCACAATTGCTGGAAGGATTGCAAAGATAGACAAAAATATTGCACCTGGCAAGGTAATTTTTGATAAAATATCATCTAAATAATCAGCCGTTTCTTTTCCCGGTCTTACTTTAGGTACCAGACCTCCATTTCTCTTCAAATCATCAGCCATCTGGTTTACCGGAATCGTAATTGCAGTATAGAAAAACGAGAAGATAATAATCAATAGCGCGAACAATACATTGTACTGCCAGCTAAAAACATTCTTGAAACCTGCAAGAAAAGTATTGGATTCATCTACTTTCGTCAATAGCCCCGGAACGAACATCAATGCCTGCGCAAAGATGATCGGCATTACACCGGCTGCATTTACTTTCAATGGAATCCACTGTCTTGCTCCCTGCATGAGATTTCTGTTTACACCTCCTCTTGCCTGAGCTCTGCTTACATACTGGATCGGGATTTTTCTTACCGCAACGGATAATACCACTGCCAGAAGAACCACCAGCATCCAGAAGATTACTTCAATAAGGATCATGATTGATCCCATTCCTCCTTTTCCGTTCTGCACGGCCATTTCCTGCACGAATGCTTCAGGCAGTCTTGAAAGGATCCCTACCATAATCAGGATAGAGATACCGTTCCCGATACCTTTGTCGGTGATTTTCTCACCCAACCACATTGCGAACACTGAACCGGCAACCAAAATAACAATACTTGGCAGCCAGAACATGATGGAATTCGGCTCTACATAGTAGGCAGACTGGAACTGAGCATATGGTAAAAACAGCTGAGTGATCGAGGTTAAATAAGAAGGGGCCTGTACAAGACAAACTCCGATTGTTAACCATCTGGTGATCTGGTTCAGGGTATTTCTACCGGACTCTCCATCTTTCTGAAGCTTCTGAAGATAAGGAATAGCCATCCCCATCAACTGAACAATAATAGAAGCAGAAATATAAGGCATGATTCCTAACGCCATTACGGAAGCGTGGCTGAAAGCCCCCCCCGTAAACGACGAAAGCAAGCCAAGGAGACCTGCTCCTTGCTTGTTACCGCCTTGATTTTTATAATGCTCTAAGAGATCCCCTACTTCTGCAAGGTTAATTGCAGGTAAAGAGATATAAGATGCGAATCTATACACAAGAATAATCCCTAAAGTGAAGATAATTTTATCCCGTAGTTCTTTAAGGCTCCAAATATTTTTGAGTGTTTGTATAAATTCTTTCATTAGTAATTATTATAAGGTAATTGCTTTTCCACCTGCTTTAGAGATCAACTCTTCAGCAGATTTAGTGAATTTGTCAGCAGAGATTGAAACCGCAGATTTCAATTCTCCTCTACCCATAATTTTCACTAATTCGTTTTTAGAAATTAAACCGTTCTCGATCATTACCTCTCTTGTAATATCTCCAGTGATGGATTTATTTTCAATTAAAGTCTGGATCGTATCAAGGTTAATTCCTCTAAACTCTTTTCTGTTTACGTTTTTGAATCCGAATTTAGGTAATCTTCTTTGTAAAGGCATCTGACCTCCTTCAAAACCGATTTTCTGAGAATATCCGGCTCTTGCTTTCTGTCCTTTATGTCCTTTTGTAGAAGTACCCCCTTTTCCACTACCTTGCCCTCTACCGATTCTTTTTGAATTGAAAGTAGATCCTGCAGCTGGCTTTATGTTGTTTAAATTCATTTTAAAATTATTTTAAAAATTATTTTTGAACTTCAAGTAAGTGACTAACTGCAGCTATCATTCCTAAGATAGAAGGAGTAGCTTCGTGTTCTACAACTTGGTGAAGTTTCTTAAATCCTAATGCTTCAAGCGTTCTCTTTTGGGTTTTTGTTCTTCCAATAGCGCTTCTTACTTGCTTTACTTTGATTGTTGCCATTGTTTTATATATTAACCGTTAAACACTTTACTTAGAGAAACTCCTCTCATTCTAGCGATTTCTTCAGGTCTTCTGATATCCAATAACGCTTTGAAAGTAGCTTTCACCACGTTGTGAGGGTTAGAAGATCCTTTAGATTTTGAAAGGATATCGTGTACACCAGCAGACTCCAATACCGCTCTTACCGCACCACCGGCGATAAGTCCTGTACCGTGAGAAGCAGGTCTTAAGAAGATATCAGCACCACCATATCTGGCAGAAGTCTGGTGAGGAATCGTGTGGTTCATTACAGGAACTTTTACTAAGTTTTTCTTAGCATCTTCTACCGCTTTAGCAATAGCAGAAGCAACTTCCTTAGATTTTCCCAAACCGAAACCGATAGTTCCCGCTTCGTCTCCTACAACTACGATTGCAGAAAATCCGAAAGCTCTACCTCCTTTGGTTACTTTTGTTACTCTGTTAACAGCTACGAGACGATCTTTAAGTTCTAATCCTCCCGGTTTTACTCTTTCTATATTATCTAGTCCTAACATATTTTCCGAAATTTAATGATTAGAATTTAAGTCCGCCTTCTCTCGCACCGTCAGCAAGAGCTTTTACTCTTCCGTGATATACGAATCCGTTTCTATCAAATACAATATTTTCGATTCCTGCAGCGATGGCTTTGGCAGCGATAGCCTTACCTACGGCAGCAGAAACTTCAGTCTTTGTTCCGTTAGCTTCAACGCCTTTCTCTCTGGAAGAAGCAGAAGCCAAAGTTTTTCCACTGTTATCGTCGATTAACTGAGCGTAAATTTCCTTATTACTTTTGTATACAGATAATCTTGGCAATTCAGAAGATCCAGAGATTTTTCCTCTTACTCTTCTTTTGATTCTTATTCTTTTTTCTACTTTACTTAATGCCATAATACTTATAATTTATTAAGCAGATTTACCAGCTTTACGTCTAACAATTTCTCCTACGAATCTTACCCCTTTTCCTTTGTATGGTTCAGGCTTTCTGAAAGAACGGATCTTTGCAGCTACCATCCCTAGAAGTTGGTTGTCGTGAGACGTTAAAGTAATAATTGGGTTTTTACCTTTTTCAGTCAATGTATCTACTTTTACTTCACTTGGAAGTTCCAATACGATACCGTGAGAGAATCCTAAAGCCAACTCAAGTTTTTGACCTGCGTGTGAAGCTCTGTATCCTACCCCTACTAATTCCAGTTTCTTTTCGAAACCTTGGTTTACACCAACAATCATATTGTTGATCAGCGCTCTGTATAAACCGTGAAGCGCTTTGTGTTGTTTAGCATCAGATGGTCTGTTTACGTTCAGTTCTCCATCCTTCTGTTCTATAGTAATTCCTGCTGTAAGCTCCTGAGAAAGTTCTCCTTTTGGACCTTTTACCGTTACTACACCGTTGTTTTCAGTGATGGTAACTCCTGCTGGAACTGTTATAATTGCTTTACCAATTCTTGACATTTTCCTGTGATTAAAAATTAATAAACATAGCAGATTACTTCACCGCCTACTTTTTCTTCTCTAGCTTTCTTGTCAGTCATTACTCCTTTAGAAGTAGAGATGATAGAAATACCCAAACCGTTTAGTACTCTTGGAAGTTCTGCTGAACCTTTGTACTGTCTCAAACCTGGTCTAGAAGCTCTTTGGATAGACTTGATAGCTGGTTTGTTGGTTTGCTTGTCGTACTTTAAAGCGATTTTGATCACACCCTGAACAGCGTTATCCTCAAACTTGTAGTTTAAGATATACCCCTGATCGAATAAGATCTTAGTAATCTCCTTTTTGATTTTCGATGCAGGAATTTCCACCACTTTGTGGCCTGCGCTTTGTGCGTTCCTTACTCTTGTTAGGAAATCTGAAATTGGATCTGTTACCATTTTTCTTTTATAAATTATTGGTTAAAGAACAATCAGTATTGCTAAGACTTAAAGAGTAAAATATCAGACCTCAGAAATTTCGGTCTGATATTTTTATCTTTAGTTTCCGAACAACTTAATTGTCCCGATTTTTTTAGTAATAAATTACCAGCTGGCTTTTTTAACTCCCGGGATAAGACCGTTGTTTGCCATTTCTCTGAAAGTTACTCTGGAAATTCCGAACGTTCTCATGTATCCTCTTGGTCTTCCTGTTAATTTACATCTGTTGTGTAATCTTACAGGAGAAGCATTTTTTGGTAATTTCTGAAGTCCTTCATAATCACCAGCTTCTTTTAAAGCTTTTCTTTTATCAGCGTATTTAGCAACTAACGCTTCTCTTTTGCGCTCACGCGCTTTCATTGATTCTTTAGCCATTTCTTAGTTCTTTTTGAATGGTAAACCGAAGTGAGTTAATAATGCTTTAGCTTCTTTATCTGTTTTCGCAGTAGTAACGAAAGTGATGTCCATCCCCTGGATTTTTTTCACTTTGTCGATTACGATCTCAGGGAAGATGATCTGCTCGGTGATCCCTAAGTTGTAGTTACCTCTACCGTCGAAACCGTCTGCCTTGATTCCAGAGAAATCTCTGATACGTGGCAATGCAGAAGAAGTTAATCTGTCTAGGAACTCATACATTTTGTGAGCTCTTAGAGTAACTTTAGCACCTACAGGCATTCCTTTTCTTAGTTTGAAAGCAGCCTCATCTTTCTTAGAGATTGTACCAACAGCCTTCTGACCAGTGATGTTCGTTAGTTCTTCAACAGCATAATCGATGATTTTCTTATCTGCAGTAGCATCTCCTAAACCTTGAGACAATACGATTTTCTCTAATCTAGGTACCTGCATTACAGATTTGTATCCGAATTCTTCCATCATTGCAGGAACAATCGTTTCTTGATATGCTTTTTTGGGTCTTGCTATATATTCCATGTGTTCTTAAAAATTATAAAGTTTCACCCGTTTTTTTGTTGATTCTTACTTTCTTATCTCCTTCGATTTTGTAACCTACTTTGATCGCTTTTCCGTCTTTACCAACTAAAGCAACGTTTGAGATATGAATAGAAGCTTCTTTTTCAGTAATTCCACCTTGAGGGTTGGAAGCTGAAGGCTTAACGTGTTTTTTAACGATGTTAAGTCCTGCAACAACTACTCTAGGGTCTTTTCCTTCTTTTTTGATCACTTCAATAACTTCACCGGTACCACCTTTAAGACCTTTCTTACCTGTAGTTACGATTACGTTATCTCCTCTTTTTATTTTTAACTTTGACATTTTTTTACAATTTTAAATATTAAAGTACTTCAGGAGCTAATGAAATGATTTTCATATATTCTTTGTCTCTCAACTCACGAGCAACCGGTCCGAAAACACGGGTTCCTCTCATTTCTCCCGCTGCGTTTAGCAATACACAAGCATTGTCTTCGAATTTGATGTATGAACCATCTTTTCTTCTAACCGCTTTTTTAGTTCTTACTACGACAGCTTTAGATACCTGACCTTTCTTAGCGTTTCCTGATGGTGTAGAATCTTTGATAGTAACAACGATTTTATCACCAACTGAAGCATATCTTCTTCTGGTTCCTCCCAGAACTCTGATAACCAATACTTCTTTAGCACCTGTGTTATCAGCAACTTTTAATCTTGATTCTGTTTGTAACATTATTACTTAGCTTTTTCAATGATTCTTACTAATCTCCATCTCTTGCTCTTGCTCATCGGTCTAGTTTCCTGGATCAGAACTGTATCTCCCTCTGTGCATTCGTTGTTCTCGTCGTGTGCAGTATATTTTTTCGTTTTCAAAACGAATTTACCGTACATCGGGTGCTTTACTCTTGTAGTTTCACTAACAACAATAGTTTTTTCCATTTTATTGCTGGAAACCACTCCGATTCTTTCTTTTCTTAAATTTCTATCCATTGTAAAATGAAATTATTGTTTGTTAGTTAACTCAGTGTTTAGTCTAGCGATTGTTTTTCTCAAATCTCTGATTTGGATCGGGTTTTCAATTGGGCTGATTGCATGAGCCAATTTCAATTTAGAATATTGAGCTTTTGCTTCAGTTAATTGAGTTTGAATATCACCCGCGCTTAAATTTTTAATATCAGCTTTTTTCATTGTATTCAAAGATTAAAGAGGTTTAACAAAATCGTTAGCAACGATGAATTTGGTAACTACCGGTAATTTTTGTGCAGCAAGCCTAAGAGCTTCTTTGGCTACATCGTAAGGAACACCTCCGATTTCAAACATAATTTTACCAGGCTTTACTACAGCTACCCAATATTCCACGGCACCTTTACCTTTACCCATCCTTACTTCGGCTGGTTTCTTTGTAATCGGCTTATCCGGGAAGATTTTGATCCATAGTTGACCTTCTCTCTTCATATATCTTGTCGCAGCGATACGAGCAGCTTCAATTTGTCTTGCAGTGATCCAAGCACCTTCTGTCGCCTTAATCCCGAAAGTTCCATAAGCAAGTTGACTACCTCTCTGGGCATTCCCCTTCATTTTCATCTTATGAACTCTACGGAATTTGGTTCTTTTTGGTTGTAACATAATTTCTAAATTTTAGATTTTAGATTTTAGATTTTAGATTTTTTTTATTTTAAAAAAGTAACGGTAATTTAAAATTCAAAATGGTCTAATCTAAAATTTTTAATTATTATTGTTATTATTGTTATTGTTCTTTCTAGGTCTTCTGTTGTCTCTGTCTCCTCCTCTGTTATCTCTTCTGTCAGACTGACCACCTTTTTTCTGTTGTCCCACTAGTGGAGAAAGTTCTCTTTTACCGTAAACTTCTCCTTTCATGATCCAAACTTTAACCCCTAGTTTTCCGTACTGAGTCAATGCTTCACCGATATGGTAATCGATATCTGCTCTGAAAGTAGACAATGGAATTCTTCCTTCTTTGAAAGATTCTGATCTTGCCATTTCAGCTCCGTTCAATCTACCAGAGATCTGAACTTTGATACCTTCTGCACCCATTCTCATGGTACCTGCCATCGCCATTTTAACAGCTCTTCTGTAAGAGATTCTGTTTTCAATTTGCTTAGCAATGCTATCTGCAACCAATACGGCGTCAAGCTCAGGTCTTTTGATTTCGAAGATGTTGATCTGAATATCCTTTTTAGTCAATTTTTTCAACTCTTCTTTCAGTTTATCAACTTCCTGACCTCCTTTACCGATAATAAGTCCCGGTCTAGCAGTAGTGATTGTAACTGTAACTAATTTTAATGTTCTTTCAATATAAATTCTTGAAATTCCACCTTTAGATAATCTAGCTTCAAGGTATCTTCTGATTTTGTAGTCTTCCGCGATTCTGTCTCCATAATCGTTTCCGCCAAACCAGTTAGAATCCCATCCTCTGATGATACCTAATCTATTACCAATTGGATTTGTCTTCTGTCCCATACCTTGATTAATTTTCTTTTGTACCTAAGATTAGCGTAATGTGGTTCGATCTTTTTCTGATTCTGTACCCTCTTCCTTGTGGAGCTGGTCTCAGTCTCTTCAATTGTCTTGCACTGTCTACAAAAATTTCTTTAACGATAAGGTTGGCTTCTTCGATATCCGCCCCTTCGTTTTTAGACTGCCAGTTTGCCATTGCAGAAAGAAGAACTTTCTCCAACTTGTTCGAAGCGTCTTTTTTAGAATATTTTAGAATATATAAAGCTTTATCTACTTCTACTCCTCTGATGATATCAGCTACCAATCTCATTTTTCTTGGAGAAGAAGGGCAATCATTATGTAATGCTTTTACTACATCCTGATTTGTTAATTTACGTGCTAATGCACTTTCTCTTTTTCTTGATCCCATGATTATCTGCTTCCTTTGTTTTTGTTACCACCATGACCTCTGAAAGATCTTGTTGGAGAAAATTCGCCTAACTTGTGACCTACCATGTTTTCTGTAACGTAAACAGGGATAAAAGATTTCCCGTTGTGTACAGCAATAGTTTGTCCTACGAAGTCCGGAGAGATCATCGATGCTCTAGACCAAGTTTTGATAACTGTCTTCTTACCAGACTCTATATTTGCCTGAACCTTCTTATCTAAAGTATGATGAATGAACGGTCCTTTTTTAAGTGATCTTGCCATAATTATTTTCTTTTAGATACGATGTAACGGTTAGACACTTTGTTTTTCTTTCTTGTTTTGTAACCTTTAGACGGCATACCGTTTCTAGATCTTGGGTGACCTCCTGAAGAACGTCCTTCACCACCTCCCATTGGGTGATCTACCGGGTTCATTACAACCGCTCTTGTTCTAGGTCTTCTACCTAACCATCTGCTTCTACCAGCCTTACCTGATACTGTTAACTGGTGATCAGAGTTGGAAACAGAACCGATCATGGCCATACATTCAGTAAGGATCATTCTGGATTCTCCTGAAGGCAATTTGATGATGGCATATTTTCCGTCTCTTGAAGTTAATTGCGCTGAAGAACCAGCACTTCTTGCTAAAATAGCACCTTGACCAGGCTTCATTTCAACACAAGAAATTACCGTACCCAATGGAATGTTTTTCAATTTCATTGCGTTTCCTACGTTTGGTTCTACGCTCTCACCTGAAACTACTTTCTGATCTACTTTGATACCGTTTGGAGCGATGATATATCTCTTCTCTCCGTCTGCGTATTCTAATAAAGCGATAAATGCAGTTCTGTTTGGATCGTATTCTACAGATTTTACAGTGGCTTCAACGTTTGCTTTGTTTCTTTTGAAGTCAATAATTCTGTATTTCTTTTTGTGTCCACCTCCGGTGTAACGCATGGTCATTTTACCTGTTTGGTTACGTCCACCTGACTTTTTAATACCAACGGTTAGAGATTTCTCTGGTTTGTTGGTAGTAATTTCCTCAAAATTGTTTACAATTCTGAATCTCTGTCCCGGGGTGATAGGTTTTAATTTTCTAACAGACATTACTATTATTTATAATTATAATTAATTTACAGCAAAAATATCGATAACCTCACCTTCAGCAAGTTTGATTACCGCTTTTTTCAATTTGTTTGTCTTTCCAACCTGAAGACCTTTTTTAGTGTATTTCGAAGAAACCTTCGGAGCATAAATCATTGTGTTAACGTCTGCTACTTTTACACCGTAAGCTGCTTCCACAGCCTTTTTAATCTGGATTTTATTCGCTTTGGTATCTACCAAGAAAGAATAAGAACCTCTTAAATCCGTAAGGTAATTAGCCTTTTCTGAGATAACTGGTTTAATAATAATAGACATGATTTATTTCTTTAAATTTTCCTGGAATTTTTCAACTGCACCTTCGAAGAATACGATCTCACCTGCATTTACCAAATCGTAAGAGCTTACTTCGTTGAAGTTCATTACTTTGGTTTTAGGTAAGTTTCTTGAAGATAAATACACATTCTTGTTAGCTTCAGGAAGAATGAACAAAGATTTTTTACCGTTTAATGTTAATGCATCTAATAAAGTAATGAAATCTTTAGTTTTAGGAGCATTTAAGCTCATATCTTCTAAAACTTTAATGCTGTTGTCTCTTAATTTCTGAGATAAAACAGATTTTTTAGCCAATCTCTTAAGCGCTTTGTTCAATTTGAATCTGTAGTCTCTTGGTTTAGGACCGAATACTCTACCCCCACCTCTGAAAGTTGGAGATTTAATATCCCCGTATCTTGCAGAACCAGATCCTTTCTGCTTCTTAAGCTTTTTGGTAGAAGCAGTAATTTCGCTTCTTTCTTTTGCTTTATGAGTTCCTTGTCTCTGTGCGGCAAGGTACTGTTTAACTTCTAAGTAAACCGCGTGCTGATTTGGCTCAATTCCGAATACTGTTTCGTCTAGAGTTACTTTTCTTCCGGTCTCTTTTCCTGATGTATTTAATACTACTAGTTCCATTTTCTGATAATTACATAAGAATTTTTAGCTCCCGGAACAGCACCTTTTACTACTAAAAGATTTTGTTCTTGATCCACTTTTAACACCTGAAGGTTTTGTACAGTCACCTGCTTACCTCCCATTCTTCCAGCCATTCTCATCCCTTTGAATACTCTTGAAGGGTCTGATCCAGCACCGATAGAACCTGGAGCTCTAAGTCTGTTGTGCTGACCATGAGTTGCCTGCATTACACCTCCAAAGCCGTGTCTTTTAACAACACCCTGGAAGCCTTTACCTTTTGAAGTACCTGTTACATCCACGAATTCTCCTTCGTTGAACAAGTCTACTTTTACTTCTTCTCCTACTTTTACTTCATCAACGAATTCTCTGTAGAATTCTACCAATTTAGCTTTAGGAGCAGAACCAGCCTTTTTGAAATGGCCAGCTAACGCTTTACCAACGTTCTTCTCACTCTTGTCATCGAAACCTAATTGAACTGACTTATAACCGTCTTTTTCAATGGTTCTGACCTGTAAAACCGAGCACGGACCAGCTTGGATAACTGTACAAGGAATGTTTTTTCCTTCTTCGTTAAACAAAGATGTCATACCGATTTTTTTACCAATAATACCTGACATTGTTTATATTATAATAAAATTTATCCTTTATTTATCATCATTTCCTGGAAGTCTGAAGTAATTTCTACGTTTGATATAGGCATACTACGCCCCTAAAATGAGTGTGCAAATTTATGAATAATTTTATAACTGGCAAATATTTACAGCAAAATATTTTGATTTTTAATGATTTAGAAACTTTAGATAAAATCAAGGTTAAATTTCAGCACCATTTTCTTTGAATTACAAAAAATTTAAAATTAAGTTGGTTTTAAATTAAACCTGTCAGCAGAATCAACACAGTGATCCTCGTTCTAAAATCACCGTAATTTTACGGTTTCAATTGTACCCGGAATTTTTTACTTTTGAGAAATTAATAGGAAAAGTTTACTTTTACGGTAAAAAGGAAATATTTTAACCTATTTCTGAAATAACCAAAACCAATCACAAACGCTGACGCATTTTATACTAATGAAAATTATATATTTTCTTTTTATTTTGTTTCTGACTGTTTCCTGCAGCGAGCAGCAGAATCACCGATACACTTTCTATTACTGGAAAACCGATCTTCACCTCGATCATACGGAAAAAGACGCTTTACAAAAAGCCTCGCTCCCTTATTTATACACGCGGTTTTTCGATGTGGATAAAATAAACGAAAAATTTCAGCCCATTGGCGTAATTACCAGAGATAAAAGCTTTACAACCGACAAGCAGATTGTTCCGACCGTCTTTATTATAAACAGGGCTTTCCTTCAT